>DATHIT010000373.1:0-7987 GCA_035489915.1 Pseudonocardia sp.
GAGTGCGGAGCGTGCACCGTACTGATCGACGGACGCCGGACGGTGTCCTGCCTGACCTTGGCGATCATGCAGGACGGCCACGAGATCAGCACGATCGAAGGACTGGCGGACGGGGACCGACTGCATCCGGTGCAAGAGGCGTTCATCCGGCAGGACGGGCTGCAGTGCGGCTTCTGCACCCCTGGTCAGATCATGTCCGCCGTCGGCCTGCTCGCCGAGGAAACCTCGCTTCCGGACGCCGAAATCCGTGAGCAGATGAGCGGCAATCTGTGCCGTTGCAGCTGCTACCCACAGATCGTGGCGGCGATCCGCGAGGCCAGTGCGGGAGCCCGCCGGTGAGGCCGTTCCGGTACTCCCGCGCCTCGACGCCGGCCGAAGCCGTTGCGCTGGCCACCGGCGACCCGAACTCCGCCTATGTCGCCGGCGGAACCGAACTGCTCAACGTGATGAAGGACGGCGTGCAGGCGCCGGGGCTGGTGATCGACATCAACGCCGTCCCGCTCGCGGGGCTCGAGGTGACCGACGGCGGCATGCGGATCGGCGCGCTCGCCAGGATGACCGACGTGGCGCGGGACCCCGCCGTGCGGGAGAGGTTCCCGGTGCTGTGCCAGGCCTTGCTCGCCTCGGCGTCCGGCCAGGTTCGCAACATGGCCAGCGTCGGCGGGAACCTGATGCAACGAACCCGTTGCTGGTACTTCCGGGACGCCACGCTCCCCTGCAACACCCGGGCTCCGGGCAGCGGTTGCCCGGCGATCGGCGGGGAGAACCGGTGGCACGCGGTCCTCGGTGGCAGCGAGGCCTGCATCAAGGTCCATCCGTCCGACCTCGCGGTGGCCTTGACCGCGCTGGACGCCACCGTGCTGACGTTGGGCCCCGACGGTCCCCGACACATTCCGATCGCCGAGTTCTACCTGCTGCCCGGAGCCACGCCGCACCTGGAGACCGCGCTGCGACCGGGCGAGCTGATGGTCGGCGTGGACATCCCGGCCACACCGATGGCAGCCAGGTCCAGCTACGCCAAGGTGCGGGATCGCGCTTCGTTCGAGTTCGCCCTGGTGTCGGTGGCCGCCGCGCTGCAGGTCCGCGGCGGGACCGTCACCGACGCGCGGATCGTGCTGGGTGGGGTGGCGCCCAGGCCATGGCTGGCCCGAGAGGCGCGGGAGGCCCTGTTGGGCGGGAAGCTGACCGAGGCGTCGTTGGACGCCGCGGCCGACGCGGCGGTGCGCACCGCGGTTCCTCGGGCGCACAACGCCTTCAAGATCGACCTTGTTCGGCGGGTGGTCCGGCGTGCGCTGGCCGAGCTGGGCGGTGAACAGTGAGCCCGATCATCGGGGCGCCGATGGATCGCGTCGACGGGCGCGCGAAGGTCACCGGCCAAGCCCGCTACGCGGCCGACCAGCCGGTGCCGAACCTGGCCCACGGCGTACTGATCACCAGTCGGATCGCCAAGGGACGGATCAGCCGAGTCGACGCCGCCGCGGCCCAGACCGCGCCCGGCGTGCTGGGGGTGATCACCCACCAGAACGCGCCGCGCTTCCCGACACCACCCGCCGATCCGTGGCCGCTGGGCCAGTCGTTCGTCCCGCTGCAAGGAGACGTCGTCCACACCGGCGGGCAGATCGTGGGCCTCGTTGTTGCCGAGACGCTCGAACAGGCCCGTCACGCGGCCAGCCTGGTGGAGATCGACTACGTCACGGAGAAACCGGCCGTGTCGGTCAGCGACGAGCTGGACGCGGCATTCATCCCACCCCCGACCGACTGGATCCGGTACGAGTACGCACGAGGTACCCCGGATTCCGCGCTGGCCGAAGCCCCGATCCAGCTGACCGGCACGGTCACCACCTCCATGCAACACCACAACCCGATGGAGCCGTCGTCGACCACCGCGGTCTGGGACGGCGCCCACCTCACCCTGTACGAGACCACCCAGTCGGTCGGGTGGACCCAGTCCCAGGTGGCCACCATGCTGGGCGTACCGGCGGAGAGCATCAGGGTGATCTCGCCCTTCCTGGGCGGCGGTTTCGGATGCAAGGGCTACGTGTGGCCGCACACCTACCTCACCGCCGCCGTCGCGCGGCAGCTGCGCCGGCCGGTGAAGCTGGTCCTGACCAGGGCACAGAGCTACGGCCTGCACGGACACCGGGCGCAGACCGTGCAGAACCTGCGGGTGGGCGCCACCCGGGACGGCCGGCTGACCAGCGTCGTGCACACCGGGACCCACCAGACCTCCCCGTTCAACGACGTCACCTGGGAGGAGATCGACGGCACGTCACTGCTCTACACCTGCCCGAACGTCCGGCTGACCCGCCGTCTCGTCCGGCTCAACCTCGGCAATCCCACCCCGATGCGGGCACCGTCCGGGATCGGCGTACCCGCGCTGGAGACCATGCTGGACGAGCTGAGCTACGCGACCGGAGTCGATCCGATCGAGCTGCGCCTGCGCAACTACGCCGACATCGACCAGGAGCACCACCGCCCGTGGGGCAGCGGCAAGTTCCTCAGGGAGTGCTACGAAATCGGCGCCCGACTCTTCGGTTGGCGGTCCCCCCGGCCGCCACCGGCGACGATGCGCACCGGGGGTGCCCGGGTCGGCTGGGGAATGGCGACCGCGTTCCATCCCGTCTACGGCGGCGACGCGCGGGCCGCCGTCCGGCTCGATCCCGACGGGACCGCGCTGGTGCGCTCGGCCAGCCACGACATCGGGACCGGCACCTACACGGTCCTCACCCAGGTCGCCGCCCAGGCGCTCGGCCTGCCGACCGAGCACGTCCGGCTCGAGCTGGGCGACACGAACCTGCCCGCCGGGGCCCCCGCCGCGGGTTCCAGGACCGCCGTGAGCGTCGGCGCCGCGGTGCACTCGGCGGCGGTCGCGGCTCGGGAGCAGGTGGTCGGGCTCGCGGTCGCCGACCAGCGCTCGCCGATGTACCGGGCCAGCCCCGAACAGGTCGCGGTCCTGGCTGGGCGGCTGTTCGTGCGGCACGACCCTCGGGTGGGCGAAACTGTGGGGCAGTTGCTCGGCCGCCATGGCCGTGCCATCGACGCCTCCGGCGAGAACCGAGGGGTGACGATCAGCCATTCCTACGGGGCGGTCTTCGCGGAGGTGCACGTCAACGAGACCACCGGTGAGGCTCGGGTGACCCGACTGGCCGGAGCCTTCGACATCGGCCGGGTACTCAACGCGAAAACCGCGCGCAGCCAGGCAACCGGCGGCATGATCTGGGGCCTGGGCACGGCCCTGACCGAGCACACCCTCCTCGACCGGAACCTGGGCCGGGTCCTCACCGCCAACCTCTCCGGCTACCTGATACCGGTCCAGGCGGACGTACCCGACATCGACGTGGCCTTCGTGGACAAGCCCGACCCGACCGCGGGCGTACTCGGCGCCAGGGGGATGGGCGAGCTGTCCGCGAACGGGGCCACCGCCGCGATCGCGAACGCGGTCTACCACGCCACCGGCCGACGTGTCCGGGACTTCCCCATCACCCCGGACAAGCTGCTCTAGCCCGAGCTACCACGGCACCGGGATGCCCCGTGGAAGGGGGGTGGCGCTGCCGTGCACCACGGCGCCGGGATTGGCGCGGGCCAGTGCGGCGACGTCCATCGCATGGTCGAAGTGCGTGTGGCCGACGAACGCCGCCGACACCGTGCCGAATGTCCGCCGCACCAGGTCGGTGTCCGACCGCGCGGGACGCAGCAACAGATCCAGCGCTCCGGGGTTGGTGACGAACGGGTCGAAGCAGATCCGGGTCCCCTCGAACTCCAGGATGAAGCCGGCGCAGCCGGGCCCCGGTTCAGACCGGATTGCGTGCCTCGATCAGGGATCGGGATGAGTGGGCGACGAACCGGCCTTCGGCCCCGATCCGCTCGTGCAGCTCGCGCAGCCGGTCACGGTAGCCCTCGACGGTGAAGCCGGGCACGATCCAGATCACCTTGCGCAGGAAATGGACGACCGCGCCGACGTCGAAAAACTCCATGCGCAGCCGTTCCAGCCGCGCATCGATGACCTGAAGTCCGGCGGCCTTGGCCTCGGCGCTCTCGTCGTCGGGGTGGCGCTCGGTGCGCGCCTGGGGTTGCGGCCCGAGGAAGAACTCGGCCAGCTCGATCACCGAGGCGGGCCCGACGTGCTGAGCGAAGTAGGTGCCGCCGGGTTTGAGCACGCGGGCGATCTCCGGCCAGCACACGATGGTGGGGTGGCGGCTGGTCACCAGGTCGAACGCCTGGTCGGCGAACGGCAACGTGGTCTGGTCCGAGGTGGCGACGACGACCACGCCGCGCGGGTGCAGCAACTCGCTGGCCTTGGCGGCGTTCGGTGGCCAGTGCTCCGTGGCGGCCATCGTGGGCGGGAAACTCGGGACGCCGGCCAGCACCTCCCCGCCGCCGGTCTGCAGGTCCACCGCGGCCGACGCGGACGCCAGACGTTCGCCCAACAGCCGCTGGTAACCCCAGGACGGGCGTTCCTCGGTGGCCCGGCCGTCCAGCCAGGAGAAGTCCCAACCGTCCACGGCTATTGAGTCGGCCTCGGCCACAAGATCTTCAAAGGTGCCTGGCACACCCAGATCATGACCCAACAGCCGCCCGACACGAGAGGTTATAACCACAATCCGTTGAGCGGAGCGATCAGTCTGGCACGCTGACAGGCCAGCATGGAGGTGTACATGATCGGTCCGGTATCCACCCGCCGTCTCGCCGCGGCTGGCGCCGCCGCGGTGCTCGCGTTGAGCTTGGCGGCCTGCGGCTCGGGATCCTCGAACGGCTCCGGCGGTTCAACGCTGGTGATCGACACGACGTTCGACCTCAAGACGGCCGATCCCGGACGCGAGTACGAGCTCACCGGGCAGCTGCTCGCGCACAGCATGTACGACACGCTGCTCGGCTTCGCCGACAACGACCTCACCAAGCCGATCGGCAACCTGGCCACCTCCTACCAGCTGTCCCCGGACGCCAAGACGCTCACCCTGCCGCTCGCGCCCGGCCGGGTGTTCTCCGACGGCACGCCGGTGACCGCCGACGACGTGGTGTTCTCCCTCAACCGGCTGATCGGCATCAAGGGCAACCCGTCATTCCTGCTCGACGGCGTCACCGTGTCGAAGAAGGACCCTGAGACGATCGTGCTGACCAGCGCCAAGCCGAACCCCGCGCTGCCCTACATCCTGCCCGCCCCCTCACTGTCGGTGCTGAATACCAAGGTGGTCACCGCCAACGGCGGCAGCGCCGACCAGCGGGACGGCGCCGAGGGATTCCTGAACGGCGCGTCCGCCGGCTCCGGGCCGTACCAGCTCAAGTCCCTGGACGTGGCCAGCCAGGCGGTGCTGACCCGCAACCCCCGGTACAACGGCCCGGCGAAACCCCCCTACGACACCATCGTGCTGCGCAACGTCAAGGCGGCCACCCAGTCCCTGAACGTGCAGAAGGGCGACTCGCAGGTGGCCCTGGACCTGTCCGGTGACCAGGTCGGCGGGATGGACACCAGCAAGGTCACGGTGACCAGCGGCGCGTCCGGCTACAGCATCTACCTGATGCTCAACCAGAGCGCGGGCGTCTCCTCGGCGACCAGCAACCCCCGGTTCGTCTCGGCGGTGAAGAAGGCCATCAACTACGCCGACCTGCTCAGCGTGGCCGGCCGGGGCGCGGTGCGGCCGGCCGGGATCATCCCCTCGGTGATCGGCGGCGCGCTGCCCCCGAACCAGGCGATCAAGCAGGACCTCGAGGGCGCCAAGGCGGACCTGGCGGCCAGCGGGGCCGCCGGCCAGCGCGCCACACTGTCCTACCCCAGCGACTACACGCTGAACGGCCTGAGCTTCCAGACGCTGGCGGAGAAGCTGCAGTCCCAGCTCGCGGCGGCCGGCATCACCGTGGATCTGGCACCCGGGCCGGTGGCCACCGAGCTGGACAACTACCGCAACGGCAAGGAGCAGATCGGGCTCTGGTACTGGGGACCGGACTTCCCGGACCCGTCCAACTACCTCGCCTTCGCCCCCGGCGGCCTGATCAGCAAGCGGGCGAACTGGCCCGCCACCGCCGCCCCGGACATCGACAAGCTCGCCAACCAGGCGGCCACCACGTCCGACCCGGCCCAGCGGACCGCGCTCTACCAGCAGCTGCAGCGGGACCTCAACGCCGGCGGCCCGTTCATCCCGCTGATCCAGCCGCCGACCAACATCGTCACGGCCAACTCGGTGACCGGCGCCGTGTACAACCCGATCTGGTCGGTCGATGTCAGCGCCATCAGCGCAGCCAGCGCCAACTAGCCCGGCGCGCCCGGCCGGGGAGCGGACAAGCCACCCGCTGCTCCGGTACCTGGTGCGCAGGCTGGGCGTCTCGGCGCTGCTGATCGTCGGCGTCACGCTGGTGACCTTTGTGCTGACCAACCTGGTTCCCGGGGACACGGTCGCGGCGAATCTCGGGCAGCGGGCCGCCGACGACCCGGCCATCGTGGCGGCCTACCGGGCCCACTACGGGCTGGACCGTCCGCTGCCCGCCCAGTACCTCACCTACCTGGGCAACCTGCTGCACGGTGACCTGGGCGAATCGCAGCAGACCCACCGCCCGGTGCTGACCGACCTGCGGTCGGCGGTACCGGCCACCCTGGAGATCGCGATCGGGGCGATCGTGCTGTCGGTGCTCATCGGCGTCGGGTTCGGCACCATCGCCGCGGTCCGCCGAGGGCACCTGGCCGACAGTGCGCTGCGCCTGGTCTCCCTGGTCGGCATCTCACTGCCGACGTTCTGGTTCGCGCTGGTCGCCTACTACGTCCTGTCGTTCAAGCTGGACCTGGCGCCCGGATCCGGCCGGCTCTCCCCGGCCACCACGCCACCGCCGGACATCACCGGGCTCTACACCCTGGACTCCCTGCTCAGCGGGCAGTGGCAGACCTACGCGGACGCCGTCGCGCACCTGATGCTGCCCACCCTGGTGCTGACCCTGTACACGGTCGGCCTGCTCACCCGGTTCACCCGCTCCGCGGTGCTGGAGGTGCTCGAGCAGGACTACGTGCGCTCGGCCAGGGCGAAGGGGCTACCCGGGCGCACCGTGCTGCTCCGGTACGTGCTGCGCGCCGCGCTGGTGCCGATCCTGACCGTGGTCGGGCTGGCCTTCGGCGCGTTGCTGTCCGGCACCGTGCTGGTGGAACAGATCTTCTCCTGGCCTGGTCTGGGGTCCTACGCCTACCAGGCCGCCTCGCACCTGGACCTGCCCGGGGTGATGGGCGTGGGGCTGTTCGTCGGGATCATCTATCTGCTGATCAACCTGGTGGTCGACCTGCTGTACGGCGCGATCGACCCACGCGTGCGGGTCTCGTGACCGTGACGGCGGTGGACTCCGGGGGGCTGCGTGCCCGGTTCCGCACCCGGATCCCGAGGGCGTGGCGCACCCCGCTGGGCATCACCGGTGCGGTGGTGGCCGCGCTGTGGATCCTCATCGCGGTACTGGGCCCGCTGCTCTGGCCACACAACCCGCTGGGCCAGGACTTCCCTCGGCTGCAGGCGCCCAGCGGCGCGCACTGGTTCGGCACCGACGAGCTCGGCCGGGACGTGCTCTCCCGGGTACTGGCCGGCGCCAGAGTGACCGTGCCGTTGGCTCTGCTGCTGGTGGGGCTGTCCGTGGTGATCGGCGGGATCCTCGGCCTGGCGGCGGGGTTCTTCGGGCGCTGGGTGGACGAGACGGTGATGCGGCTGACCGACCTGGTGATGGCCTTCCCCACGGTCATCCTGGCCATGGTGGTCGCCGCGTCGCTGGGCGCCAGCCTGGTCAACGCGGTGCTGGCCGCGCTGGTGGTGTCCTGGCCCGCCTACGCCCGGGTGACCCGGGGGCTGGTGGTGGGTATCCGCGGCGCGGAGTACGTGCTGGCCGACCGGCTGCTCGGGTTCTCCGCGATGCGGTCGCTGCGGATGGACATCGTGCCGATGGTGACCGGGCCGGTGCTGATCCTGGCCAGCCTGGACATCGGCACGGCGACGCTGCTGCTGTCCGGGCTGTCCTTCCTCGGCCT
>DATHIT010000374.1:0-5833 GCA_035489915.1 Pseudonocardia sp.
GCTGGCTCGTCGGTTCGCCGAGCAGGTGGGCGAGCCACCGATGGCGTTCCTCACCGGCTGGCGGCTGGCACTGGCCGCCGACCTGCTGCGCGAGCCGGACGCCACCCTGGAGTCGGTGGCCCGACAGGTTGGCTACAGCACTCCGTTCGCGCTGAGCACCGCCTTCAAACGGGTCCGGGGCATCAGCCCGCGCGAGCACCGGGCACGGACGCTGGCCAGCTGACCATTGCCGAACAACTCCGTGCACACCGCCGCCGTCCCGCTGACCGATCGCCACCCGCTGGACAATCCGGCGCGATCGGCGTTGCTCGGGCCGCACGCCCGCTTGGCCGAGCGACGTGGCCAGGTACTGCGCTACCCCTCGGACGTGTGCCCGTTCGTCGCGCTGCCGGACGAACCCGACGCGGGCACCTGGCGCGAGGTCGCCGAGCTGCTCGGCCCCGGCGCACTGGTGGCGCTGGCCGTCACCCAGGCGGTCCCACCGCAAGGCTGGGAGGTCGAGCTGAACCTCACCGGGGTGCAGCTGGTCGACCAGGGGATGACCACCACCATCGACAGTGAGGCCATCCCGCTGGGACCCGACGACGTGCCGGAGATGCTCGCGCTGGTGGAGCGGACCAAGCCCGGCCCGTTCCTGCCCCGGACCATCGAGATGGGCAGCTACCTGGGCATCCGCCGAGAAGGTGCACTCGTCGCGATGGCCGGTGAACGGCTGCACCCACCGGGGTGGACCGAGATCAGCGCGGTGTGCACCGATCCCCACTACCAGGGGCAGGGGTTGGCGAGCCGGCTGGTGCGCACGGTCGCCGTCGGCATCCGCGCGCGAGGTGAGACGCCGTTCCTGCACGCCTCGGCGGCCAACACCACGGCGATCAGGCTGTACGAGGCGCTGGGGTTCCGGCTGCGCAAGCGGGTCGGGTTCCTGGCCGCCCGGGTACCAGAGGGCGAGCCAGTCTGGTGAACGCCAACGACCCAGCCGCCAACGACCCAGCCGCCGACGATCCAGCGGCCGAGGTCGTGGCGCTGACCAGCGAACTCATCGCCATCGATACCACCAACACGGCGGACCCGAGCGGGGCCGGTACCGAGCGGCCCGCCGCGGAGTACGTGGCGGAGAAGCTCACCGACGCCGGCTACCAGCCCACCTACCTGGAGTCCGGCGCGCCCGGACGCGGGAACGTCATCGTCCGACTGCCCGGCGCGGACCCGTCACGCGGCGCGCTGCTGATCCACAGCCACCTCGACGTGGTTCCGGCGGAAGCCGCCGACTGGGCGATCCACCCGTTCTCCGGGGAGGTCACCGACGGCTACGTCTGGGGCCGAGGCGCGGTGGACATGAAGGGCATGGCGGCGATGGCGCTGGCCGCCGCCCGGCGGTTCAAGCGGGACGGCGTGGTGCCGCCGCGCGATCTGATCTTCGCGTTCCTGTCCGACGAGGAGACCGGCGGGGACTACGGGGCTCGCTGGCTGGTGGACAACCGCCCGGACCTGTTCGAGGGGGCGACCGAGTCGATCGGCGAGGTGGGAGGTTTCTCCGTCACGCTCGCCGACTCCGCACGCGCCTACCTGATCGAGACCGCCGAGAAGGGTTCGCTGTGGCTGCGGTTGAAGGTCAGCGGGACCGCCGGGCACGGGTCGATGCTGCAGACCGACAACCCGGTGGCGAAGCTGGCCTCGGCGGTGGCCCGGCTCGACGCACACCGCTTCCCGCTGATCCTCACCGACCCGGTCCGGGAGTTCCTCGAGGGCGTCGCCGAGATCACCGGGATCCCGTTCGACGAGAACGACCCGGAGGCGGCGGTCGCGCGGCTGGGCAACCTGTCCCGCATGATCGGCGCGACCCTGCGGGACACCGCCAACGTGACCATCTTCAACGCCGGGTACAAGACCAACGTGGTCCCGGCGCTGGCCGAGGCGACCGTCGATGCACGGGTGCTGCCCGGGCGCGAGGCCGCGTTCCAGCGCGAGGTTGCCGAGGTCCTCGGGCCCGACGTCGAGTGCAACTGGCGGACCCGCCCCGCCGTGCAAACCACCTTCGACGGCGCACTGGTGGATGCCATGGCGGTGGCCATCGGGGCCGAGGATCCGGGCGCCCGGGTACTGCCGTACATGCTCTCCGCGTCCACCGACGCCAAGTCCTTCCAGCGCCTCGGTATCCGCAATTTCGGGTTCGCCCCGCTCCGGCTGCCGCCCGAGCTGGACTACTCCGCGCTGTTCCACGGAGTGGACGAACGGGTCCCGGTGGACGCCCTGGAGTTCGGCAGCCGGGTGCTGGACCGGTTCTTACGGATCTGCTGAGCGGCCGGCCCCGGAGGAGCGAGCGCGGCTACCGACCGAGCGCCTCGACAAGCGAGTGATACAGCGCAACGGAATCCGCGACGCCGGTGACCTCGAGGGCTCGGATAACGGTGTGCCGATCCCCCACCACGACCCCGAAGTCCATGCCGTGGCCCCGGGCCCGGCCGGCAACCTCTACCACCATGGCCAGACCGTGCGAACCCAGGAAGGTCACCCTGGTCATATCGAGCACCAGCCGCTGACCTGGCCAGCTGCCCAACACCGCGGCCAGCTCACCGAGCAACCGAGGAGCTGTCACCGCGTCCACATCGCCCGCCGCGGTCACCACTGCGGCATTGCTGAGCACGCGCGTGGAGACGCTCAGCAGTTCTTCCGGGCTGCGCTGGGGGAAGGCCGGGTAGTAAGACATCGAGTCATAGGGTACTCGAGACGCCGAATGAGCTTTCGTTAGAGTCCGGCCCCGTGCACGCGCAATGGGAGCCCATCGGGCGAGCGGAGGGCCAGCCGGCGGACCCCCGACGTGGCCGCGCGCTGACCAGGCTGGTGCTCCTCGCGGCCCCGTTTGTCATCGGCGCCGCGCTGTTCCTGGGCTACGGCCTGCTCGGCCCGAGCGACGCGGTGCGGTGCACCACCGAATACACCGCGCCAGGCAGCGCCGGCCCGGCTCCGGCCGAGGGCCAGCTCGGGCCGGTCGGGCTCCCCGCCACCAGACAAACCTGCGCGCCGGTCGGCCTCACCGACCCGCCGCTGGTCGTCGTCGGCATCACGTTCCTGCTGCTCGCCATTCCCGCGCTCGGCATCAACCAGCTCGGCTTCGGCGGGCTGACCATGACCCGCGCGGTGAGCGGGGCGACCGAGGCCGCGCGGTCCGCATCCCAGGCGGCGGACCGGGCCGCCAACGCGATGCTCACCTTCGCCACCATGAACGTCCGCACCAGCGCGGCGGCGGCCGGCAACAACCTCACCGTCTACACCGGGGATCCCACCGACACCGGCTTCGACGGGGTGGAGACAGCGGCCGCGTTCACCCTGGCCGCCAACGGCGTCACCGAGGTGGTCCGCCGGGTAGGCACGCACGTCACCGCCGCCGTGCTGCTCTGGCGCGACCCGGCCACCGACTCGCTCCGCCCCGCGCTGCGCGCCCCGCACCGGCGCGGCGTGGAAACCCTCGCCGGCGTCGACATGCGCGCACCGCTCGGCGAGATCGCCCGCCGGGGCCGCGCGGTCCCGGTGTCCATCAGCGAAACCTTGGACGCCGAGCAGCTGGGTCTGGGCCAGGTCCTATCGCTGCCCGCACCCGCCGCGGCGATTCCGGTGGCCCGCCCGGGCCGTGCCGCCGTGGGCCTGCTGCTGGCCTTCGTGGACACCGAGGGCCTGGCCGAGGAGCAGGCCGCCGAGCGGATCGGCGAGGCGATCGAGCAGACCGCGCCGTTCGCGCTCTCCGCCGCTGTACTCATTGAACGGCTGACCAGTGCGGGTATCCTGGTGACTGGGAAGGAGCCGCGCTCATGACTATCGACGACTCCAACGCCGTGCAACCCCGGGTCAGCTACGAGGACATGCTCGAGGCGCTCGAGCGCGCCCAGGACATCGCCCTGGAGCACGCCACCCCCACGCGCAAGCCGGCCACCCACGCTCGTGAGCACCCCGGCCGGCCGGCCGCGCACTGACACTGACCGGCCATCGGCTCACCAACCGGGCATCGTCGCCGACGCCGGGCTGATCGGAGCGGCGCTCAGCTCGCCGGTCAGGTAGTGCTGGATCACCGGGCCCATGATGGCGACCAGGGTGTCTCCGTCGAGCGAAGCCAGCGGCTCGACCCGCAGCACGTAGCGAGCGGCGGCGGTGCCGAACAGATGCGACCCGGCCATTGTGGCCCGGACCTCGGCGTTCTCCGAGCCGATGCCCCGGGCCAGCGGTGACATGACCTGTTCGCCGATGAACTCAGCGACCATCGCGCTGGCGCTGGGCGACACCGACGCGGCCCGGAAGATCGCCAGCAGCTGGCACGACGTCTCCGGGTTCTCCCAGAGCTCGAGGTAGCGGCGCACCAGCCGCTCGCCGAGGTTGCGCACGTCGCCGTGGCCGACCACCTCCGCCAGCCCGCGCAGCGGTGGGTTGACCCGCAGCGCGGCCGCGAACAGGCCGTCCTTGCTCCCGAAGTAATGCAGCACCAGGGCCTGGTCAACGCCGGCCGCGCGGGCCACCCCCCGGATGGTGGCCCCGGCGTAGCCGTCCTCGGCGAACGCGTCCTGCGCGGCGGCCAGGATCGCCTCCCTGGTCTGGGTGGGGCCCGGCCGTCGCCCAGTTGACCGCCGCGGCTCTGCCATCCGGGCAGCTTATCGACTCAGGACTTGCTCAACCGGCGTTGAAATGCGCTATGCTCAATTCGTCGGCGCTGAATTCTTGAAGCTGAATTCTTGAAGGGGCCACGATGGAGACATCGACATCCGGCACGCAGCCCGCCGTCAACACCCGCTGGGGGCTGCCGCTGGCGGTGCTCATCGTGGGCATGTTCATGTCTGTGCTGGACGTGACCATCGTGAACGTGGCTATCCCGTCGATCCAGAACGACCTTGGCACCACCCTGGACGACGTGCTGTGGATCGCCACCGCCTACACGTTGACCATGGGCGTGGTGGTGCCGCTGAGCAGCTGGCTGGGCGACCGGTTCGGACTGTTCCCGGTGTACCTGGTGTCCCTGCTCGGCTTCGCCGCCGGATCGGCGCTGTGCGGGCTGGCCTGGAGCCTGGACAGCCTGATCCTGTTCCGGGTGATTCAGGCGGTGCCCGGGGGCATCCTGCCGGTGATCACCCTGACGATCGTCTACCAGATCGTGCCCAGGGACCGGATCGGCGCGGCGATGGGGATGTACGGGCTGGGCATCGTGTTTGCCCCGGCGGCCGGGCCGGTGCTCGGCGGATACCTGATCGAGCACACCAACTGGCGGCTGATCTTCTACATCAACGTGCCGATCGGCATCCTCGGCGCGATCGCCGCCTACGCGGTGCTACCCCGCACCCGCCGAGGGCCGCGCCGGCCGTTCGATGCGCCGGGCTTCCTGGCTATCGCCTTCGGTCTGTTCGCCATCCTGCTGGCCAGCTCCGAAGGAGAGGACTGGGGCTGGACGTCCTACCCGGTGCTGATTCTGGCCACGGCGGGGGTGCTCAGCCTGGCCCTGTTCGTGGTCATCGAGCTGGCGGTCGAGTACCCGCTGCTGGATGTGCGGGTGTTCCGGCACTGGCAGTTCACCAACTCGCTGCTGCTGCTGTCCATCCTCATGATCGGGCTGATGTCCATGCTGTTCTACGTCCCGGTGTTCATGCAGCAGGGCCAGGGACTCACCGCGTTGGAGGCCGGCCTGCGGATCCTGCCCCAGGCGCTGGTGGTGGCAGTGATGATGCCCATCGCCGGGCGGCTCTACGACAAGGTGGGGCCGCGCTGGCTGGCCGCGATCGGGCTGGCGGTGTCCGCCTACGGCACCTACCTGCTGTGCGACATCAACCCGGCGATGACCGAGGGCGACATCATGCTC
>DATHIT010000375.1:0-3777 GCA_035489915.1 Pseudonocardia sp.
CGACCTGGCCGGCACCGCGGTGCTGGTCGGCGTGCCCACCCCGGACATGACCTTCGAGCTGCCACTGATCGACATCTTCGGCCGGGGCGGCGCGACCAAGTCGTCCTGGTACGGCGACTGCCTGCCCAGCCGGGACTTCCCGGCGCTGATCGACCTGCACCTGCAGGGCCGACTGCCGCTGGAGAAGTTCGTCTCCGAGACGATCGGGCTCGACGACGTGGAGGAGGCGTTCCACCGGATGGAGCGCGGCGAGGTCCTGCGGTCCGTGGTGTTGCTGTGACTTCCGGGCGGGAGCCGATCCAGCACGTGGTCACCTCCGGGACGTTCTCCCTGGACGGGGGCACCTGGGAGGTGGACAACAACGTCTGGATCGTGGGCGACGGCTCGGAGGTGTTGGTGATCGACGCCGCGCACTCGGCGGACACGATTGCCGCCGCGGTCGGCGACCGGCGGGTGGTCGCCGTGGTGTGCACCCACGCCCACGACGACCACGTCAACCAGGCACCGGCGCTGGCCGACCGATTCTCCGCGCCGATCCTGCTCAATCCGGCCGAGGCGCCGCTGTGGGAGATGACCTGGCCGGACCGCAAACCGGACGGGGAGCTCAACAACGGGGACGTGCTGCGGGCCGGCGGCGTCGAGCTGCGGGTGCTACTCACTCCGGGGCACTCCCCCGGCTCGTCCTGCCTGTACGCCCCGGAACTGGGCACGGTGTTCACCGGCGACACGCTGTTCAACGGCGGCCCCGGCGCCACCGGCAGGTCTTTCTCCTCGTTCGACACGATCATCGCCTCGATCCGGGAGAAGCTGCTCACCCTGCCCGGCGACACCGAGGTGCGCACCGGGCACGGCGACTCCACCCGGATCGGCGCCGAGTCCCCGAACCTGGAGGAATGGATCGCCCGAGGCCACTGAATTCCGCATTATGTAGCACATCAGGTGCTACATTGGCCGCATGGCTCAGCCAGAACCAGAGTCGGACAGCATCGGCATCCGCGAGCTGCGACAACACGCCTCGCGGTATGTCGCGATGGCCAAGGCCGGCAAGCGGATCCCGGTGACCGAGCGGGGCAAGCTGGTGGCCTATCTGGTGCCGGCCGAGGAACCCACCTCGATGTTCGAGCGCATGGTGGCTGCCGGCCAGGTCCGCCTGGCGACCGGGAACCTGATGGATCTGTTGCCGCCGCCGGCGAGCGAGCCCGGCGAGAAGTCACTGTCCGAGACGCTGCGTGAGATGCGCGACGAGGAAAGATATTGATCTACCTCGACACCTCAGCGTTCATCAAGCTCGTCAAGGAGGAGGCGGAGTCGCTTCCGCTCAACGAGTACCTACGAAGCCTCCAGGGACCCCGCTTCACCTCCAGCAAGCTGCTCGCCGTCGAGGCGCGCGGCACGCTTCGCGGCGCGCCGAAACGGCTACCTCGGGTGGACCTCATGCTGGACCGAGTCACTCAGTTGGAGATCTCCGATGCGGTGATCGAGACGGCCAGTCGGCTGCCCGATCCGATGCTGCGCACGCTGGACGCCATCCACCTGGCCACCGCGCTGCTCATCCGGGACGACATCGACGTGCTGCTCAGCTACGACGACCGGCTGCTGGCCGCCGCCGCGTCACACGGCCTGCCGACCACCGCGCCGGGGTGAACCCCTGGTGAGCGGCGCGACCAGCACCAGCAGCAGCGCGCCCGCCGCGAACGACGCCTGGAACCCGAACAGCTGGGCCACCGCGCCGAGACCCACCGCGCCGGCGCCGGTACCCGCGTCGTAGGCGATGTTCCAGACCGCGCTCGCCCGGCCGTAGCGGGCCGCGCCGGCTGCCGCGAACATGGTCACCAGCGAGTCGTTCTGCACCAGCCCGAACCCGAAACCGACCAGCACCGCGCCGCCGGCCAGCAGCACCGCCACGCCGGCCGAGGGCGTCCGCGCCACCACCAGCATCTCGGCGAGCATGCCGACCGCGCTCAGCAGCACGCCGGGGCCGAGCAGCCGGCCGCCCATGCCTCGGCGGTCCACCAGTTGCCCGGCCACCACCCGACCCACCAAGGCCCCACCGGCCGTGCCGAACAGCGCGATGGGCACTAGCGTGCTTACCCACCCCGCCGGCTCCGCCGGCTGCCATCCCCCGGTGCTTACCCACCCCGCCGGCTCCGCGGGCACCGCCGGCTGCAATCCCCCGGTGTTGCTCGCGGCCACCGCCAGCGGCAGGAAGGTGATCAGCGCGCCCTGGGCGATCGCGCAGGTCAGCATGGCCAGCGCTGGCCCAAGGGAGCCAGGACGGCGACGCGGCCGCGAACCGCCGGGCCGTTGAGGCAACGGCGGCGGCGCGAGATCCGGACTCGGCGCCACTCCGGGAGCGGACCCCGACGAGTCCGCCGCGCCAGCCGGCGGCCCGACGGGCCGCACCCCAGCAAACGGCCTGACCGGCTCCGCGGCGGACCGCATGAACGGCAGCAGCGCCAGGCCGAGCAGCGGGAGGGCCGCCGCCACGAACACCCCGGTGAATCCGAGGTGCTCCACCACGCCGACGCCGGTCGGCAGCAACAGCAGCTGCGGCACCCCGGTGGCCATCCCGAACAGCGCCGTCGAGCGGCCGTGCTCGGTGGCCGGCGCCAGCTCCCCCACCAGGGCCCCGCTGGCCACGGTGAACAGCCCGAACCCGATGCCACGCAACGCGGACAGCACCAGCACCGGGGGCAGCTCGGCGGACAGCACCAGCAGCGGCGCGGGCGCGCCCAGCAGCGCCAGCCCGACACCCAGCACCACCCGGTGCCCGTACCGGCGCAGCAGCCACGGCACGCCGAGCTGGGTGGCCACCGTGGTGAGCATGAACACGCCGGTGGTCGTGCCGGCGCCGAACGCCCCCGATCCACCCCGGGCCACCCACAGCGGCACCACCGAGAGCAGCACGGAATAGCCGCAGGTGGCGAGCGTGCACACACCGAGCAGCAGCCGAAACGAGAGCCTCGGGCCACCTCGGCCCAACGCGGTCGGCGCCCGCCGGGTCATGTGCCGCGCCGCCGGCCGACCACTCCGTCGATCGCGCGCGAGAACATCGCTGCCTACCGTAGATCGGGTGCCCGGTCCGACCAAACTCTTCACCGACGCCGACTTCCCGGCCGACCCCTATCCCGGCGCCACCCCCGACTGCTCCTTCGTCCACCTGGACGGCGTCGGGTACCGGCTGGACCCGGACCCGTCCCGGTACTCCGGGTGGCGGCTGGACCCGCCCGGGGGCGGCCAGGTCGACCTGGACGACTGGCTGGCCGCCCGGCACGCGGCACCGCTGGCGGCCAGGGTGCCGGTGCTCAGCTACGGCTCCAACCAGTGCCCCTCGAAGATCACCTGGCTGCGCGAGCAGCTCGGCCTGACCGGCCCGGTGGTGGTGCTGGACGCGGTGACCGAGGGGGTCGCGGCGGTGTGGGCGGCCGGCTTCCGGATCCGGGATGGCCAGCGCCCGGCGGTGCTGACCGCCGCTCCCGGAGTCACCGAGCGGCACGCGGTGTGGCTGGCCACCCCGGACCAGGTCGCCGTGCTGGACCGGTGCGAGGGACGCGGCCAGCGCTACCGGCTGGCCCGGCTGCGCACCGGACAGGTACGCACCGAGGACGGCGCCCTGATCGAACGGCCGTGGTGTTACCTGGCGGCCGGGCCGGTCCGGGCTCCGCTGTTGGTGGCTGGCGCGCCGGTGCGATGTGCCGCACTGGGCCAGGCCGAGGCGCACGAGCTGATCGGCACGCCGGCGACGGGCGACGGGCTGAGCGCCGATGAGGTTATCGG
>DATHIT010000376.1:0-5513 GCA_035489915.1 Pseudonocardia sp.
TTCGTGGTGATCGAGCTGGAGATCGACAATCCGCTGCTGGACATGCGCCTGTTCAAGCTCTGGCCGTTCACCAACTCGCTGCTGCTGATCACCGTGTTGTCCGTGGGGTTGTTC
Organism: Pseudonocardia sp.; assembly: GCA_035489915.1. GTDB lineage: Bacteria > Actinomycetota > Actinomycetes > Mycobacteriales > Pseudonocardiaceae > Pseudonocardia. Next base: position 115 of record DATHIT010000376.1, read on the forward strand.
GCGGTGCTGTTCTATGTGCCGCTCTACATGCAGGAGGGGCTGCGCATCCAGCCGTTGCGCACCGGGCTGCTGTTGCTGCCGGAGGCGCTGGTGATGGGCTTGACCATGCCGGTGGCCGGCCGGCTCTACGACCTGATCGGGCCGCGCTGGCCGGCCGTGGTGGGGCTGGCCATCGCGGCGTACGGCACCTACCTGCTGTGCGGGATCAACGCCGACATGACCCAGCGCGACGTGGTGATCTGGACCTGCATCCGAGCGCTGGGCAACGGCCTGGCCATGATGTCGATCATGACGGCCGGGCTGGCGGCGGTGCCACCGGACCAGGTCAACGGGGCGAGCGCGATCAACAACGTGGTGCAACGGGTCGCCTCGGCGCTCGGGCTGGCGGTGCTCACCTCTTTGGCCGCCACCCACCAGGCCCAGGTGATGGCCGACCGCTCCAGCCGGATCGTGCTCAGCGACACGCACGGGCCGCCGGGGCTGGCCGACCTCGTCGAGCAGGGCCCGATGGGGCTCTACCCGGTGATGCAGCGGCTCCAACTGGAGGTCACCGCGACCGCCTACAGCAATGTGTTCCTGGTGTGCGCGGTCCTCACCGCGGCGGGAGCGGTGTTGGCGCTGATGTTCAAGGTCCCGCATGGGGCGGACTCAGCACCAGCCCCAGCGGAGGGCGTTCCGGCCCCGCCGCCGCACTGACACAGGTCGGCGACGTCCTGTCATGCTGCCGCGTCGATACTGAACCCATTCCAGGGCCGATCCGTGTCTGTACCGGAGAGTGGAGGTGCCGTTGGTAGTCGACGACCGGCTCATCCGCGCTCTGTACGCCGAACACGGCGCGGCGTTGGAGTCGTACGCGCTGGGAATGACCAATGGCGACCTGGGGCGAGCCCAGGACGCCGTGCAGGAGGTCCTGGTGCGAGCATGGCGACATCCCGAGTCATTGGATCCACAACGGGGCAGCACTCGGGGTTGGCTACTGCGTACCCTGCGTAACGTGCTGATCGACGAGTGGCGGGCCCGTTCGGTGCGCCCGGAGACGATCACGGATCAGCCTCCGGAAACCGGTATCGCGGACGGCGTCGACGACGCGCTGCAGAGCTGGTTGGTGGCCGAGGCGGTCAGCCACCTCAGCCCGGCGCACCAGGACGTGATCCGGGAGTGCTTCTTCCACGGGCGCTCCGTCGCCGAGGCCGCCGCCCGCCTGGGAGTACCGCCCGGCACAGTCAAATCGCGCACCCACTACGCGCTGCGTGCGCTGCGGGTCGCGCTGGTCGAGATGGGAGTCACGCCGTGACGTCGGTGCCGCCGGAGGGCTGCCCGCGAACCGAGGAAGCCGGGTCGTACCTGCTCGGCTCACTGGACCCCACCGAACGTGCCGACTACGCCGCGCATCTGGCGCACTGCCCGTACTGCCTGCGTGAGGTCGGCCAGCTCGCCGGGTTGCCCGGGTTGCTGGCCCGCAGCCCCGGTCCGCCCAAGGGCGTCCAACCGCCGCCCCCGCCGCCGTTCCCGGAGGCTCGCTCAGCACAACCCCCGCCGAGGGCTTCGGCGGCAGGCTCACCGGGCTCGGCGGCTTCGGCGGGCGGAGAGCCCACCGCGCTGGTGTCCGCGCTGCGCGAGATCCACCGCCAGCGGTCCCGCCGGCGTGCCCTGGTCGCGGCGGCGTTGGTGCTGGTCGCGCTGGTCGGCGTGGGAGGCACGGCGGCGGCCGCCGGGGTGCTCCGCCAGCCGACGACGGGCGTGGTGGCGGCGCCCCAGTTGCCGGTGACGATGGTGCCGCTGAGCAACGACGGCTCGACCGCCGCGGTGGCGCTCAACCAGAAGGCCTGGGGCACCGAGGTGGTCATGCGCTGTCGGTACCCGAGCGGCAACAGGAACGAGCGGCCGGTCTTCTCCCTGGTGGCCAAGACGACGGACGGCTCGACCATCGAGTTGGCCCGGTGGACGGCGATTCCGAACCAGGACATCGTGCTGGCCACCGCCACCGACCGAACGCGGCAGCAACTGACCACCCTGGAGATCCAGGACAGCTCCGGCAACGTGGTGCTGCGTACCAACCACATCTGACCGCGCTACCTGACAGCGGACACCGCGGTACCCGAGGGCGGACACCGCCTGGCTGACGGCGCGCCCGCGCCCACCCCGGCCCCGCTAATGCGTGAGGTGGCTCTAGCCAGCGCCATTACCATCGTTGCCGACACCGCACCTCGATCCTGGGAGCACCGTGAGCACCGCCCGCAGACCCATCGTCTTGCTAGCTGAGAAGCTGGCCCCGTCCGTCATCGATCTGCTCAGCGAAAGCTGCGAGATCCGGCACGTGGACGGGACCGACCGGCCCGCCCTGCTGGCCGCGGTCAAGGACGTGGACGCCCTGCTGGTCCGCTCGTCCACCAAGGTGGACGCCGAGGTGCTGCACGCCGCGCAGCAGCTCAAGGTGGTGGCCAGGGCCGGCGTGGGGCTGGACAACGTCGACGTCCCGCCGGCCACTGCCCGGGGCGTATTGGTGGTCAACGCGCCGACCTCCAACATCGTCTCCGCCGCCGAGCACGCGGTCGCGCTGCTGCTGTCCGCGCTGCGCAACGTGCCGGCGGCGGACGCCAGCCTGCGCGCCGGGGAGTGGAAGCGCAGCGCCTACACCGGCGTCGAGCTGAACGGCAAGACGGTCGGTGTGGTCGGCCTCGGCAAGATCGGCCAGCTGGTCGCCCAGCGGCTGCTCGCCTTCGGCACCAAGATCATTTCTTTCGACCCGTACGTTGCGCCGGCCCTCGCCGCCCAGCTGGGCATCGAGCTGATGTCGCTGGACGAGCTGCTCGAGCAGGCCGACGTGATCTCCATCCACCTGCCCAAGACGGCGGAGACCCTGGGGCTGATCGGCAAGGACCAGCTGGCCAAGACCAAGAAGGGCGTCGTGATCGTGAACGCCGCCCGGGGCGGCCTGGTGGACGAGGACGCGCTGGCCGACGCGGTTCGCTCCGGGCACGTGGCGGCCGCCGGCATCGACGTCTACGTCACCGAGCCGACCACCTCGAGCCCGCTGTTCGAGCTGCCCTCCGTGGTGGTCACCCCGCACCTGGGCGCCTCCACGGTGGAGGCGCAGGACCGGGCCGGCACCGACGTGGCCCGTTCGGTGCTGCTCGCGCTGGCCGGGGAGTTCGTCCCGGATGCGGTGAACGTGCAGATCTCCGGGGTGGTCGGCGAGGAGGTGCGGCCCTGGCTGCCGCTCACCCAGAAGCTGGGCACGCTGCTCTACGCGCTCGCCGGCCGGGTGCCGACCTCGGTCACCGTCGAGGTGCTCGGCGAGCTGGCCTCCGAGCAGGTCTCGGTGTTGCCGCTGGCCGCGCTGCGCGGGGTGTTCAACGACGTGGTCGAGGACCAGGTCACCTTCGTGAACGTGCCCTCGCTGGCCGAGGAGCGCGGGGTGACGTACCAGGTCACCACCGCGCCGGAGAGCGAGGACTACCGCAGCGTGGTGCGGCTGCACGCGGCGATGCCGGACGGGGAGCAGGTGACCGTCTCCGGCGCGCTCACCGGGCGGGCCCAGGTGGAGAAGCTGGTCGAGGTCAACGGCCGGCACTTCGACCTGCGCGCCGAGGGTGACGTGGTGCTGCTGGAGTACACCGACCGCCCCGGAGTGATGGGCCGGGTCGGCACCCTGCTCGGCGAGGCCGGGGTGAACATCGAGGCGGCGCAGATCAGCCAGACCACCGACGGCGCGGACGCGATCATGCTGCTGCGGGTGGACCGCCCGGTGGACAACACCGTGCTGAACCCGGTGGGCGGGGCGATCGGCGCGCGCACGGTCAGCCAGGTCAGCTTCGGCTGAATGACCGACTGAGTGATCGTCTCTGAGTGATCGTCTCGGGGTGGGGCGGCCGACACGGGCCGTCCCACCTTCGGGTTCACTCTGTTGTGCGGTGCCCGCGCTGCCGTGAAACTCCTGGGACGCACGCGACGGAGGTCGCTGTCGGCAGTCGGGGAGGATGTGTCCGGATCGCGGTCGGGCTGACGCGGGGGCACCTTTTCAAGATCGTCAACGGTCTCTCCGGCGGCGTCCCCTGGCACCTCGCCAGCGGGTCGGACGAGGGGAACAGGCACGATGCGGACGCGCACACTCCTGGCCGGCGCCACCCTGGCGCTGCTGACGGTGGCGTGGAGTGCGCCCGGGGCGATGGCGGCGGACAACAACGACGGCAACGGCTCACAGCCGCCGTCCTCTGCGCTCCCTCGGCCGGTGCCGCCGGCCGGGAGCACCGGGAACCAGAACAACGACGCGGACCGGGACCGGCCGTCCCCGTCGCCCGCGCCGCCCGCGCCGCCGCCCAAACCACCGGTGGCCCCCAAGCCGGCCGATCAGCAGCCCGGCGATGTGGGCGTGGCGATCCCGGACCCCAAGGCCTCGCTCTCCGTCTCGCCGAACGTCGTGCGGCCGGGTGACACCCTCACCGCCAACCCGCGCTGCGAGAACGGCCGGGTGGACTCGCTGTCCTCGGACGGGGTCAACTTCCAGGGCAACCGAGGCACCGTGGACCGCAACGCCGGGGACGGCAACCGCACGGTGACCCTGGTCTGCGTGAACGGCACGAAGCGCGACACCGCGTCGGCCACCTTCCGGGTGGAGCGCGGGCCCGGCGGCCCCGGCCCCGGCGGTCCAGGGCCGGGCGGCCCAGGACCAGGCGGCCCAGGACCGGGCAACGACGAGCTGCAGGCGACGCTCTCGGTGTCGCCCAGGACGGTCAAACAGGGCGACACGGTCTACTTCAACGGTGGCTGCTCGCGCGGCCGCCAGGTGTCGCTGAGTGCCGACGGGGTGGACGTCAGCGGCCGCACCGGCACCGTCGACGACAACGCCAGGGAGGGCGACCATACGGCCACTCGGGTCTGCGCGGACGGCTCCCGCCGGGACACCGCCACCGACACCTTCCGGGTGGTGCGCGGAGATGGCGATTGGTCGGGTGACGGGCCCCGGGACTTCTGGCTGAGCGATCGGTCGGGCTATCGGGGTGACTCGGTGGATGTGTCGGTGCGCTGCCGGGACAACTCGGCGCGGATGGAGTCCGACGCGCTGCAGGACATCACCCTGCGCCGGGATCGCGGCCGGTTGACCGGTACCGCGCGGGTGGTGGACCGGGTGGGCAACGGCTGGCACCGGGTGACGGTCAGTTGCGACGGGCACAGCGACAGCCAGGGGTTCTGGGTGTTGTCCGACCGAGGTGATCATGACCGGTATCTGAGTGTGGATCCGTCGTACGGGCATCGCGGCGATGAGGTGGACATCCGGGTGGGCTGTGACTGGTCGGTGGGTCGGGTGGAGTCCGATGCGCTGGACGACATCGACCTGGACGACGACGGTAAGGCGTGGCGCTACAGCGGGACCACACATGTCAGCGATGACGCCCCGC
>DATHIT010000377.1:0-19043 GCA_035489915.1 Pseudonocardia sp.
AGCACCTTCTTAGCGTGCAAGCGAACGATCTAGATCCCTACATCACTCTCACGGTCCGCCAGCACAGCGTTTACCTCACTCGCGATCAAGCCCGTCAAGCCGCTGACGCACTGCGCGCCTGCGCTTTGTCAGCCGTCGACGACGAGTTTGGGAACACGCCGGGCGGGCCTGGGCATTGGTGATGTGTTCGAGCACCTCGGTGGCCACGAAGCCGGGCTCGACCACCACCACTCGCACGCCTGTCAGGCGGAAGGTACGTCGATGTCCCTTGGGTCAGGCTGGGATCGGGGAGGTCATGACGGCGTCGACTACGCCGTGGATCAGCCCGGCGGTGCCGAGCTGATACCCGAACTCCTCCCAGTGCAGCAGTTCTCGCGCGAGGAGCTCGCCGACGGGCCCGGGGTAGACGCGGGTTGCTCGGAACGCGGCGGCCCGGATTCTCATGCGTTCGTGGTGGTTGAGCCCGGGGTGGCGAGCTTGGCGGATGTTGGGGTCGTTGGCGTTCATGATGGTGTGTCGTTGGTATGGCCTGCGACGGCCATGAGGTATCCGCGGCGTCCGAGGAGAAGCTCGATGTCGTATGGCGCGCGGTAGAGCACGTTCTGCTCGCGGTGTGGGCCGGTGACCAGATGCTTGCACGGCAAGGTCATGCCTCCAAATTTGGCCCTTCAGCGCTCGTTCGTCTTCGACACCAGCGCCTATTTGCCATTCCGGTCGGCTGTAATCCGGAAGTGCCTGCTGGCTACCATTCGTACACAGCCTCGATCCGATCATCAGGCGCCTTGGCGAAGTACCGGAGGCACGTTTCAACATGCGCGGCAAGTCCTCACGGTTGTCTGGTGCGATGGCTTCGGTCGCCGTGACGGCCAACTGGTGGGGTTCGGGAAACCGTCCCTGGGCAAGATCGGCCGTGTCCCCGGCGCATTGAACAGTGCGGTTACTCATGATCGCGTTAGGGAGTAGCTCGCCGAGCTGGTCTTTGCGGCCAGCTCAGTAGACGCCCCCACGCGAAGGTGACGACGCATGCGCTTGATCGCCGTTGAAGCGAGATCGATGTCGACGGGAGGGCGCCCCCGGTGGACAACACAGAGCCCGGACCGCCGGGGTTGCTGTCACGCCGGCACGGAGCCGGCGAGTGGGGCGAAGCGTCCCAGGTGCGGGCGGATCACGGCGTCCACGCTCCAGGTGGCGCCGGCTGCCGCGTAGAACAGCGCGAGCGCGGCGAAGATGTAGCCGATCGACGGTCCGAGGTCTGTCATTCCGGGCGTGCCCCACGGGAGGTGCATGTGCTCGGGCGCCGTCCAGATGCCGAAGGACCACGCGGCGGTGACGATGAAGGTGAGCTTGGACAGGATCCCGAGGATCAGGGCCACCGCGAGCAGGGTCTCGATCACCGCGGTGCCCATGGCGAACATGCCCGGGTTCATCCCGGCGACGTCGTGCCAGAGCTGGACCCAGCTGTGCACCACCGGGGTCGAGACGGCCTGGGGATTGAGCTCGTGGGCCATGGTCTGGCCATCGATGAAGCTGGGGAGCCACTTCAACCAAGCGTCGATCGCCCACAGCAGGCCGAAGAGGATCCGTACCACGGCTGCGCCGTGTAATCGGCGCAGCGACCGATCCACGGGAACGGACGAGCGCGTTCCACTCAGATCGTCAGCGTTGAGAACAGCACTCATCGCGACCTCCCGGCAATGTTGAGCAGTGAAAGGTGGGCATTGGACCAACGCTAGAGCGCGGGCCTGAAGCGACGCTGTGAAGCGCGCCGCAAGCCAGGTGAGCTGAGAGTGACGTGCGATGCTCTACGTTGTCGGGGCGCTGCTCCCGGGGGTGATCTCATGCCGCTGAGTCATCGGCACGCCGCGCCGTCGAGCGCGGAGAGGGCCTCTCGGCGACCACTCTGGACGGAAGTCCCGACGACTCGGATGCTGTCACGCGCACGATGGGAACGCGGCACCCTACGGGCGGCGGCCGAAGTCGTCCGGTGTCAGGTACGTCGACATGTCCGAGCTGGGCGTGCTCGACGCGCTCGACCTTCAGCACGTCGGCCCCGAACCAGGCCATCATCGGGTTGAGGTGGGTGAGGCTGGCCCTGCTGGGGTGGACGCTCTATGCCCTGCGGCGCTGTGCGCGGCCCGGCCCGGCGTGGGCGATGTGATCTTGAGTGGCCGCGATCTTGGCCATCCGTGGCGGCCGAGGGCGTCGGGAATGCGGTGTTTTCGTGTATGAGCGCGCCGCATAACGACCCATGTATGCCAGTAACGCGCAGTTCAGGCCGGTCGGTGACCCATTTGCTCAGCGGAACGAAGACCGCCGGCGCCGATGTCGTCCTGGCCGTGCGCAACGGGGGTGGCGGTCGTTATCACCGTTCTGCCTGCGGTCGGGCCGGGAGCGTGCCGCGAGGGACGCGATCGACGCGGCGGGCGGGTGGCTGGGCGCCGATGACGACCGCGGCGAGGCAGGCGAGTGCGCCGAGGAGCAACGCGTACCGGGGCCCGATCGTGTCCGAGATGAACCCGACGATGGGAGAGCCGATCGGGGTACTGCCGACCAGCGCGGTCGACCACAGGGCGGTGATCCGGCCGCGGTAGCTGGGGTCGGCGGCGAGCTGGATGGTGGAGTTTCCGGTGGTGAGGAAGGTGATGGTGGCCGCGCCGACCAGGGTGCACGCGGCGACCGCGGTGGGCAGGGTCGGGGCGGCGGCGACCAGGCCGACCGCGACCGCGTATGCGGCTGCGGCTCTGGTGAGTCGCGTGACGCCGGTGGGGGCGCTGCGGGCGGCGTAGAGGCCGCCGGCGATCGCGCCGGCGCCGAGGGCGCCGATCAGCCAGCTGTAGGTGGTGTCGGTGCCGTGGAAGGTGTCGCGGGCCAGTAGCGGGAGGCTGACCTCGAACTCGAAGGTGAAGGTGCCGACCAGGGCCATCATCAGCAGCGGCCGGGCGATTGCCGGCACTCCGGCGGCGTAGCGTAGCCCGGCTCGCAGCTGGCCGCGGGCGCGTGGGGTCGGGGCGACCGGATGCAGCTGCCGCACGTCCAGACCGAGCAGGGAGGCGATGACAAAGCTGAAGCTGACGGCGTTGGCGATGAAGCACCAGCCGATGCCGACCGTGGTGACAAGCACGGCGGCGACGGTGGGGCCGATGACGCGGGCAACGTTGACCGAGGTGCTGTTGAGGGTGACCGCGTTGCGGACCAGGTCCCGGCCGACGACCTCGGCGACGAAGGCTTGCCGCGCCGGGTTGTCGATGGCGCTGAGCGTGCCGAACAGCAGGGCAAGGGCGACGACCTGCCACAGGGCGACGTGTCCGCTGAGCACGCTCACCCCGAGGGCCGCCGACACCAGTCCGAGCCCGATCTGGGTAGCCAGCAGCACGTGCCGTTTGGAGTAGCGGTCGACCAGCAGCCCCGCGTACGGGGACAGCAGCAGGATGGGGGCGAACCGGGCCGCGGTGGTCAGGCCGAGGATGGTGCCCGAGTGGGTCAGGTGCAGCACGAGCAGGGCTTGGGCGACGGTCTCCACCCAGGTGCCGATCAGGCTCAGCGCCTGCCCGGAGACGTAGCGGCGGAAGTTCGGCACCGCGAGCGCGGCGAACATCGGCGTGGTTGTGGTGGTCACGACGATGCTCTGGGCGGGTGATCGAGGGCAGGCACACTCACCACCTCGCTCCCGCCAGTTTGGAGTTCGGGCACTGTCCTCGACCCGGCCGCCAAATGCGGATTCCCCAACGACTGCCTGGCGTTTTCGGCCGACTGCGCACCTCATCACTATCGCTGGTAGGTCGGGGCACGTCTCTGCGGCCAGTGCCCAACTCCATTACCTGCCAGCGGGAAACCGCGGTGACCACCCTGTGCGGCTTGGAAATCCGATTGTCGCGCTGACCTGCTGTTTCGCGGGTACGAAGATGGCTATCACCGCTACCGAATACCGGCCAGCATGAATCCGAGGACTCCAACTGGCACCCGAGCGTGACGGCCGCTGACCGCAATGTGTCCGATGGGTATCGCCGCGACGCGGCTTATGTCCGGGCGATGGTGCGCCTCGTGCCGGACTCCTTGCACGTGGCGACCCCGAGGGCTGCCACCGCCGACGCGCAGAATCTGACGAGAAGGACACCCGACGCCATGGCTAGCGAGAGCGCAACCACATCGGTCCTGAGGGACGCCGCCACGGCCAGCAGCCCGCCCGGCTGGTTCGCCGGCGCGGGAGACAGCCGCGACCACGCCATCCGCTACTGGACTCCTGACGAGTCCGGTTACCTCAGCACCGTGTGTGGCAAGCCGAGCGCCCAGGCAGGCCGCACCGTCAATCAGCCGTGCCCTGCCTGTCAGCAGGGCCGCGGCCAGGCAACAAGCCCTTCGGCCGCTGGGGAGAGGTCGTCGGCGACGACATCGTCGCCGCGGCCATGATCGACCGCCTCGTCCACCATGCCGAAGTCATCTCCATGAAGGGAGACAGCTACCGCCTCAAAGACCGCGATCTGGGCCGCGTCCCAGCAGCCAAAACAAACAACTAACGATCAACAACCGTCAGAGGCGTCCGTTTTCACCTGTCGCCAGGGGGATCAGATTCGCCCGGCGTTGACAATTGCGCTCGACGCCATCCGCTGCTGGTCGACACTTCTCAGCCTGGCGTCTCGCCGCCCGATCGGTGGCGGTTAGCACGAGCCGTTGTCCGGTACCGGATCTTCTCCAGAGGACACGCGAACCTGCAAAGAGCCACCCGAGCGCGGATGCTCCCGCGCGGGCGCGACGAGTCTCTGCTGGTCATGGGCAAAACATACGACAAGTTCGTGGACAAGTTCGTGGACACGCAGTCCTTTGTGGACTAGCAGGGATAGACAGGCGAGCGGGGTACCAGGATGCCCCGGCCAAGTCGTCGGAGGCCGTCGGCCGGCCGCCAGGCGGAGTGCCTACCCCTCGTCGTCGCCGAGCAGCACCGAGCCGAGCTGGTCGCGGGCACGCAGCGCGAGCTCCAGGTCGGCGCGGCGTTCGGTGATGGGGGCGGGCAGCAGCTCGGCGGCCTTGTTCAGCCGGTATTGCACGGTGTTGCGGTGCAAGTTGAGCGTCTCCGCCGCCGCCGCGTAGCTGCCGCCGGACTCCAGGAACACCCGGAGCGTCTCGCGCAGCACCGGGTGGTTGTGCTTGTCGGTCGTCAGCGGGCCGAGCACCTTGCGCACCCAGACCCGGGTGGCCTCGAGGTCGGCGCACATCAGCGCGATCGGCCCGACCCGCGCGGCCAGTGTGACCCGGTGCGGCGGCCGAGAGGCGATCGCCACGTTCTGCGCGGTCAGGGCCTGGTAGTGGCTGGCGCGGAAGCCCTCGACCCCCTTCTCCAGTTCGCCCACCCCGAGCCGGATGGTCGGGTCGGCGGCCTCGACGCTGGCGTCCAGCTTCCCCCACTCGACGTTCGGGCGGGCGCCGAAGGGCAGCCAGAACCACGCGATGGACTCGTCGAACGGGACGAACAGCGGGCGCCCTGTGCAGCCCAGGTCGGCAGCCAGTGACTGCCCCAACCGGTCCAGCCGCACCAGCCCCTCGCCGGCCTGGGTCGGCTCCGGGACCCACCCGACAACTGCAATGTGGAACTGGCGCAGCCGGTAGCCGAGCGCCGACTCGGTGGAGTCCAGGTCGAGGTCCTCGCGGGCGAGCAGCTTCTTCACCCGGGAGGCGCGCACCGCGGTCTGGGTGAGCAGCCACCGGTCCCGCTCCAGCTGATAGGCGCCCACCACCTGCTCGGACACCCGGTCGATGTAGCCGAAGCTGAGCTGCAGGATGCGGTGCGTGACGGCGCGCACCAGCCGCGGCTCCACCTCCTGGTCGGACAGCTCGCGCAGGCACCACTCCAGGAACCTGGCGTGGCCGACACGGTAGGCGCGCACCAGCGCGATCACGCTGACGCCGCGCTGCGCCAGCCGGCGGGCGTACTCGGCGGCCGCGCTGGGTGCCGCCACGCTGTCCAACGAGACCTGCAACCCGAGCAGGTGGAGCATCGCGCTGACGTTCTCTTCCACGCTGGCGTGCAGCAGCCCCTCGAGCAGCTCGTCGCCCTGCAGCTCGGGGATCTCGGCGAGCAGCACCTTCGTGATGTCCCGACCGATCCGGGTGAACCCGTCGGAGACGAGGGACGCGATCGCGGCCAGCCGCGCGTCAACGGAGGCCTCGTCGACTCCCACCGGATGAGAATATCCCCCCGCGCTCACCTGTCCACCTCGTAGACCAGGGGTAACGCGCTCGCGGCGGACCAGGGGGCGGGTGGCGACATTGGGCACTCCGGGCCGGGTTATGGGGTCTGCGGATCCCGCGACACTAGGTATCGCGGGCCGGCTGGCCATTGGGCGCGGCGCATAGCGACCGTCCGCATGTTGGTACCGGAAGCCGAAGCGGCCCAGTCGGGCGCTCCTTAGGTTCGGGTCGGTAAGGCACTGCCGGGGCGCGAAGGAGGGCCCGTGAGCGAGGCAACCGGTGCGGGCACTGCACGGGAGCTGTTGTGGACCCCCTCGGAGCAGCGCACCCGCGGCTCCCGGATGGCCGACTTCCTGGCCTGGGTCAACCGCGACCGGGACGTGCCCCTGGTGGGCTACGACGAGCTGTGGAGCTGGTCGGTCGAGGACCTGGACGGGTTCTGGGGCGCGATCTGGTCGTACTTCGACGTGGTCGCCTCCGCCCAGCCCAGCGCGGTGTTGGCCGAGCGGGCGATGCCGGGCGCGGTGTGGTTCCCCGGTGCCCGGCTGAACTGGGCGGAGAACGTGCTGGGCCACGCCCGCGGCGACCACACCGCGATCGTGGGGGTCTCCGAGGGCGGCGAACGGGAGACCCTGACCGGCCGGGACCTGGTGCGCCAGGTGGCCTCGCTGGCCGAGGAGCTGCGCCGGATGGGGGTGCGGCCGGGGGACCGGGTCGCGGCCTACCTGCCCAACATCCCCCAGGCGGTGGTCGCGCTGCTCGCCACGGCGGCGGTCGGCGGGATCTGGTCGTGCTGCGCGCCCGACTTCGGCACCGACGGCGTGTTGGACCGGTTCCGCCAGATCGAGCCGACCGTGCTCCTCGGGGTGGACGGCTACCGCTTCGGCGGGCGGGAGGTGGGGCGACTGGACACGCTCGCCGAGCTGAGCGCGGCGCTGCCATCGGTGCGCCACACCGTGGTGGTGGAGCACCTCCGTGCCGGGGGCGCACCGCCGGAGGGGGCGCTCTCGTTCGACGCCCTGGTGGCCGGCGACCCGGCCCCGGCCTACGAGCAGGTCCCGTTCGACCACCCGCTGTGGATCCTCTACAGCTCCGGCACCACCGGGGTGCCCAAGGGCATCGTGCACTCGCACGGCGGCATCCTGCTGGAGCACCTCAAGAGCCACGCGCTGCACTTCGACACCGGCCCCGAGGACCGGGTGTTCGTCTACGCCAGCACCGCGTGGATGGTGTGGAACGTGCTGGTCACCGCGCTCGGGGTGGGCGCGACGATCGTCACCTACGACGGCAACCCGGTGCGCCCGGAAGCCGACCAGCTGTTCGCCATCTGCGCCGCCGAGCGGGTGACCCGGTTCGGCACCGGCGCGGCCTACCTGACCGGCTGCCAGCGGGCCGCCCGGCGCCCGGGGGAGCAGCACAACCTCTCCGCGCTGCGCGCCATCTGCAGCACCGGCTCCCCGCTGCCCACCTCCACCTGGCACTGGGTCTACGACAAGGTCAAGCGCGACCTGCTGCTGGGTTCGGACTGCGGTGGTACTGACGTGTGCGCCGCGTTCATCGGCACGAACCCGCTGCTGCCGGTGTACGCGGGCGAGATGCAGGCCCCGTATCTCGGGGTCCGGGTGGACTCCTGGTCGCCGGAGGGGACGCCGCTGGTTGACGAGGTGGGCGAGATGGTGATCACCGAGCCGATGCCGTCCATGCCGGTGGCGTTCTGGAACGACCCCGATGGCGCCCGTTACCGGGAGGCGTACTTCGACACCTATCCGGGGATCTGGCGGCACGGCGACTGGATGACGATCACCCGCTACGGCACCTACGTCGTGCACGGCCGCTCCGACTCGACGATCAACCGGGGCGGGGTGCGGATGGGCTCGGCCGACATCTACGCGGTCGTCGACCGGATACCCGGGGTGGCCGCCAGCCTGGTGATCGGCGCCGAGCTGGCCGACGGCGGCTACTTCATGCCGCTGTTCGTCGCGCTGGCCGCAGGCACCGAGCTGACCGAGGACCGCGTCGACCAGATCAGACAGGACATCCGCGGGCGGGTCTCGCCCCGCCATGTGCCCGACGAGGTGGTAGCCGTGCCCGCCATCCCCATGACCATCACCGGCAAGAAGCTGGAGGTTCCCATCAAACGGCTGCTGCAGGGCGTTCCGGAGGACAAGGCGGTCAACCGGGCCACCCTCGCCAACCCCGAGGCGCTGGACTGGTTCCTGGCCTACGTCAGGGACCGCCGCGCCACCCAGGGGCTCGAGGCCGAGGCGGCGCGGCGATGAGCGCCCCCGAGCCGGTTGTGACGTCCGAGTCCCCGGACTCGCCGGACGTCACCGCGATCGCCGATCAGGCGGTGGCCTTGGACATGTTGCTGGTGGACGGTGCGTTGTGGCCGGCGATCCGGATGCTGCCGGCCAATGCCGCGGTGCGGTTGGTGTTGGAGATCGCCCGCCATCCGGGTGGCGCGCTGCGCCGGGCCGGCGAGTTGGCCGAGGAGCTGGGCCGGATCGCGCTGGGCAACTCGGAGCTGGCGCCGGGGCCGAAGGACCGGCGGTTCGCCGACGAGGCGTGGCGGTCCAACCCGGTGCTGCGGCGGCTGCTGCAGGCCTACCTGGCGACCTCCACGGTGGGCACCGAGCTGGTCGCCGAGGCGGATCTGGACTGGCGGGACCGCGAGCGACTGGGCTTCGCGATGGACAACCTGGTGGCCGCGTTGTCGCCGAGCAACAACCCGCTGCTGAACCCGCTGGGCTGGCGGGCGGCCGCGCAGAGCCGGGGAGCCAGCGCGCTGACCGGGGTGCGCAACCTGGTCGCCGACCTGGTCAGCGCTCCCCGGGTGCCGACCATGGTGGCGTCGGACGCGTTCGAGGTGGGCAAGGATCTGGCGGTCACCGAGGGGGCGGTGGTGTTGCGCACCGAGGTGTTCGAGCTGATCCAGTACACCCCGCGTACCGAGACCGTGCGCACCCGACCGGTGGTGATCGTGCCACCGGTGATCAACAAGTACTACATCGCCGACCTGCGCCCGGGGCGCAGCCTGATCGAGTATCTGGTGCACAACGGCCAGCAGGTGTTCGTGATCTCCTGGCGCAACCCCGATGCCCGCCACCGTGCCTGGAACCTGGACACCTATGGCCAGGCCGTCCTGGACGCACTGGAGGCGGCCCGGCGGATCACCGAGGCCGACGCCGTCGTCCCGCTCGGGTTCTGCTCCGGCGGCATCCTGCTGTCCATGGCGCTGGCCGCGCTGACCCACCGGGGTGAGGCAGAGCGGTGCGCCGGGTTTGCCCTGGGGGTCTGCGTGCTGGACCAGAGCCGGGCCGGCACCGCGTCGGCCTTGATCGACGAGCGGACCGCGGCGCTGGCCAAGTTCGCGTCCTCGGTGCGCGGCTACCTGGATGGGCGCGCGCTGGCCGAGGTGTTCGCCTGGCTGCGCCCGAACGACCTGGTGTGGAACTACTGGGTGAACAACTACCTGCAGGGCCGCCAACCCCCGGCGTTCGACATCCTGTTCTGGAATGCCGACACCACCCGGATGGCCACCGGCCTGCACCACGCCTTCGTCGACATGGGCCTGGCCAACGCGCTGACCAAGGCCGGCGGCATCACCATGTTGGGGGCCCCGGTGGACCTCACCGAGGTCAAGGCCGACGGGTACGTGCTCGCCGGCGTCGCCGACCACATCTCGCCGTGGCAGAGCTGCTACCGCAGCGCGCGGTTGTTCGGCGGGGACGTCACGTTCGTGCTGTCCAGCAGCGGGCACATCGCCTCGATCGTGAACCCGCCGACCAACCCGAAGGCGAGCTACCGCGCCGCCCGCACCAGCGGGGATGCCGAGGCATGGCAGGCCGACACGACACCGACGAAGGGCTCATGGTGGCCAGACTTCCTGGCGTGGCTGGGCGAACGGTCCGGCCCGGACAAACCAGCACCGGAAGCCCTGGGCGGCCCCGGCTACAGCGTAGTGACGGCCGCGCCCGGCACCTACGTCCTCGAGCGTTGAGCCCGGTGAACCAAACGAGCCCACCCAGTCCGCCCAGCACCCACGGCCTCCATGTCATGGTGCGGGAGGGGGACCCGGCCCGGACCCCGTTGCTGCTGATGAACGGCATCGGCGCCCAGCTGGAGGCGCTACAGCCGTTCGTGGACGCCCTCGACCCGGCCATCCCGGTGATCCGGTTCGACGCCCCCGGCGTCGGCCAATCACTCCCCAAGAAGTTGCCCTACCGGTTCCCCGCCCTGGCCCGCCGCGTCGGCCGGCTGCTCGACGAGCTGGGCCACTCGCGCGTGGACGTGCTGGGCATCTCCTGGGGCGGCGGGCTGGCGCAGCAGTTCGCGGTCACCCAACGGCGCCGGTGCCGGCGGCTGGTGCTGGTGGCCACCGCGACCGGATCGCTGATGGTGCCCGCCTCGCCCCTGGTGCTGCGGCACATGCTCACACCACGCCGCTACATCGACCGGGGCTACGTCCGCGGCGTCGCAGCCCACCTCTACGGCGGCACCGCCCGCGCCAACCCCGCGCTCGTCGCCGGCCTGCTGCACCAGGGCTACCCGCCCGGCTACACCTACCAGCTGCTCGCCGGCGCCGGCTGGACCAGCCTGCCGATACTGCCCCTGATCAAACAGCCCACCCTGGTACTGGCCGGCGACGACGACCCGATCATCCCGCTGGCCAACTCACGCATCCTGCACGCGCTGATCCCGCACGCCCAGCGCCACGTCTACCAGGGCGGGCACCTTGAGCTCGTGTGCGCCCCCGACCGCGTGATTCCCCACGTCGAGAAGTTCCTGGCCCAGCAGTGATGGAGGCACACATGGACGACCTGCGGGTGGGTATCGGCGACGCGTTGGGCACCGACTACCTCTCCCTCTCCGACCAGCTGACGCCGACCCAGCTGGACTACCTGCGGCGGACCAGGGAGTTCGTCGACCACGAGGTGCTGCCGGTGATCAACGGCTACTGGGAGCGCGCGGAGTTCCCCTGGCCGCTGGTGGAGAAGCTGGCCAAGCTCGGGGTGGTCGGCGACGGCATCGAGGGTTACGGCTGCCCGCCGCTGGACCCGTTGTCGCGCGGGCTGGTGTACATGGAGCTGTCCCGGGGCGACGGCAGCCTGGGCACCTTCGTCGGCGTGCAGGCCGGGCTGGCCATGCAGTCCATCGCGCAGTGCGGCTCGGAGGAGCAGAAGCAGCGCTGGCTGCCCGGCATGGCGGCGTTGGAGAAGATCGGCGCGTTCGCGCTGACCGAACCCGACCACGGCTCCGACTCCGTCTCCCTGGAGACCACCGCCCGCCGCGACGGCGACTCCTACGTGATCGACGGCGCGAAGAAGTGGATCGGCAACGGCAGCATCGCCGACGTGATCGTGGTCTGGGCCCGCGACACCGAGGACGGCAAGGTCAAGGGCTTCCTGGTGGAGAAGGGCACCCCGGGTTACCGGGCCGAGGTGATCGAGGGCAAGGGCTCGCTGCGCGCCGTCTGGCAGGCCCAGATCGCGCTGGAGGGCGTCCGGGTGCCCGCCGAGAACCGGCTGCCCGGGGCCAACTCGTTCGCCGACTGCGCCCGTGTGCTGGTCGGCACCCGCAGCGCCTGCGCCTGGATGGCCCTCGGGCACGCGGTGGCCGGCGCCGAGGCCGCGCTGTCCTACTCGAAGCGGCGCAAGCAGTTCGGCAAGTCGCTGGCCAGCTTCCAGATCGTGCAGCAGCGCCTGGTGCACATGCTCGCCGACGTGACCGCCATGCAGCTGTACTGCATGCAGATCGCCCGGCTGGCCGAGGCCGGCTCGCTGGCCCCCACCCTGGCCGGGCTGGCCAAGCTGCACAACACCTCCAAGGCCCGGGGAGTGCTGGCCGAGGCCCGCGACCTGCTCGGCGGCAACGGCATCCTGCTGGACTTCCACGTCATCCGGCACCTGGTCGACAACGAGGCGGTGCACACCTTCGAGGGCACCGAGACCATGCAGACGCTCATCGTCGGCCGCGACATCACCGGGGTCGGAGCGTTCGTATGAGCGCCCGACCGCGCCGGCGGTGACGGCGTGACCAGCAGGGAACCGGTGCCCGAGTTCCACCGCCTGGAGATCTCGCACTTCTTCGAGATCTACAAGGAGCTGGAGCCGGGCAAGAGCGTCGAGGGCGCGTCCTGGGTGGGCCGCGCGGCCGCCGAGGTCGAGCTGGCGGCCTCCCGCGAGCGGCTGGCCGGGGCGTGAGCCCGGTGAACATCGTGCTGATGGGGCCGCCGGGCTCTGGCAAGGGCACGCAGGCGGTCCAGCTCGCCGCCGCGCTGGGCTGCGAGCATCTGTCCACCGGCGCCCTGCTGCGCGCCGAGATCACCGCCGGCACCCCGTTCGGTGAGGCGGTGGCCGGCGTGGTCGCGGCCGGCGAGCTGATCCCGGACGAGCTGGTCGACGAGCTGGTGCTGCCCAGGGCGCGGGCCGCGGCGGCGGCGGCCGGCTACCTGCTGGACGGTTACCCCCGCTCGTTGCCGCAGGCCAAGGCGTTGCTGGAGGCCGAGATCCCGCCGGACCGGGTGATCGCGCTGGACGCCCCGGCGCCGGTGCTCGTGGACCGCATCCTGCGCCGGGCCCGGGTGGAGGGCCGCGCTGACGACACCCCCGAGGTCATCGAGCACCGGCTGAGGGTGTTCGCCGAGAGCACCCGGCCGGTGCTCGACCTGTTCGCCGAGCGGGGCCTGTTGTGCACCGTCGCCGCGACGGGCCCGCCCGACACGGTGGCCTCCTCGATTCTCGACCAACTCCCGCGGAAGGACCGGCTGCGATGACGAACCTGGCCAACCACCTGCTGCGCACGGCGGCGGAGCACCCGGACCGGCCGGCGGTCAAGCTGGACGAGCAGGTGATCAGCTACGCCCAGCTGCGCGATGCCGCCGCCCGCATGGCCACCCTGCTGCGCCAGCTGGGCGTCGAGCCCGGCGACCGGGTGGGACTGCAGCTGCCGAACGTGCCGGCGTTCCCGGTGGCCTGCTACGGGGCGCTGCTCGCCGGCGCCACCGTGGTGCCGATGAACCCGCTGCTCAAGGCGCGCGAGGTGGAGTACTACGTCGGTGACTCCGGCGCGAAGGTCGTCGTGGTCGGCGACCAGATGCCCGACGCGGCGCGGGAGGCCGGCGCGACCATGGGCGTCCAGGTGCTGGAGGTCGGGCCGATGGGCCCCGGCGAGCTGCCCGAGGAACCCACCGAGCTGGTCGAGCGGGACGACTACGACACCGCGGTGATCCTCTACACCTCGGGCACCACCGGCAAGCCCAAGGGTGCCGAGCTCACCCACTTCAACATGGCCAGCAACGCCCGCACCTCGGCCGAGACGCTCACCGAGCTCGGGCCCGACGACGTCGTGATGGGCTGTCTGCCGCTGTTCCACGTGTTCGGCATGACCTGCGGGCTCAACGCCAGCGTGCTCACCGGGGCCTGCTTGACCCTGATCGCCCGGTTCGACGGCGGGAAGGCGCTGCACGTGATCGGCCGGGACCGGGTCACCGTGTTCGAGGGCGTGCCCACGATGTACTCGGCCATGCTGCACGCCCCCACCCGGGGCGAGGCCGACGTGTCCACCCTGCGCACCTGCGTGTCCGGCGGCGCGGCCATGCCAGTCGAGGTGATGCGCTCCTTCGAGCGCGAGTTCGACTGCATCATCCTGGAGGGCTACGGCCTTTCCGAGACCTCTCCGGTCGCCTCGTTCAACCACCCGGATGTCGAGCGCAAGCCCGGCACGATCGGCACCCCGGTGCGCGGCGTGCAGCTGCGGCTGATCGACGCCGACGGCGAGGACGTGGCGGAGGGCGAGATCGGTGAGATCGCGATCCGGGGCGAGGGGTTGATGAAGGGCTACTGGAACCGGCCGGTGGAGACCGACGACGCGATCCCGGACGGGTGGTTGCGCACCGGTGATCTGGCCACCCGGGACGCCCAGGGCTACTACACGATCGTCGACCGCAAGAAGGAGATGATCATTCGCGGGGGGTACAACGTCTACCCCCGGGAGATCGAGGAGGCGCTCTACGAGCACCCCGCTGTGGCCGAGGTCGCCGTGATCGGGCTCAAGCACCCCGATCTCGGCGAGGAGGTCGGCGCGGCGGTCGTGCTGAAACCGGGTGCCACCGCCGAGCCCGAGGAGCTGCGCCAGTTCGCGAAGTCCAGGGTCGCCGCGTACAAGTATCCCCGGCATGTCTGGCTGGTGGAGTCCCTACCCAAGGGTCCCACCGGCAAGATCCTGCGCCGCGAGGTGCAACCGCCACCGGACATCGCGCACTGACGGGCGCGGCAAGCGGCCGTGCTCAGCTCGGGTCGATGACGCGCACCCCGAGCACGTCGGCGACCAGGAGGGCGACCTCGACGTCCAGCCTGCGTTCGGTCAGCGGGTGCCCGAGAACCTCTTCGGCCTTGCGCGCCCGGTAGTTGACGGTGTTCTTGTGCAGGTGCAGCAGTGCGGCGGCATCGGTGTAGCTGCCGCCGCACTGCAGGAACACCCGGACCGTCTCGCGCAGCCGTGCCATGGACTCGTCGTCGCGGGCGAGTTCCCCGAGCGTCCGGATCACCCAGCGACGCAGGTCCTCGAGGTTGTCCGACATCAGCGCGGCGATCGCGACGTGCTCGAACTCGACCACGGAAGGGGCGGTGTCCAGGCCGGCCTCGGCGACAGCCCTGGCGCGCAGCGCGTCCCGATGCGAGGAACGGAACCCGGCGAGCCCGGACGCGAGCTCCCCGAGGGCGAGGTGCACCGCCGCGGTCCCCGCGAGCTTGTCGTTCATCAGTTTCACATCCACGGTGAGCCGGCCGGCTGAAGAGAGCCACGCCCACAGCGTGTGGTCGTCGGCCAGCATGGTCAGCGGCTCGCGACCGGCCGCTTCGGCGAGCAGGCGGGTCGCGGTCCGGAGGTACCGTTCGGCGTCCGGCACCGTGGCGTCCACCCAGCAGACCGCCGCGCGGTGCCAGCCGCGCAGCGAGATGCCGAGCATCTCCTCCGCCGCGGCGAGGTCGAGGGTGTCGGTGCCCAGCACGACCCGCAGCTGGGCGGACCTGGCCCCGTCGGACCGCCGGTCCCAGCGTTGCCGCTCCAGCTCGTAGATGTCGATCAGGTTCTCGATGGCCTGGTCGATGTAGCCGTTGGTGACCTTCGCGACCTGGTCGGTGGTGGCGATGACGTCGGCCACGTCGAGGTCGAGCTGCCCCAGGTAGCGCAAGGTCCAGCGGACCATGCGGTGTTCGCCGAGCCGGTAGGCCCGCAGCAACGCTTCCAGGGACAGCCCGCGCTGGGCGAACCGGCGGGCGTATTCCGCGGCGGCGGGCGGGACGGTGATCCGGGAGTCGCCGATCCCGTGCGCCAGGATGTCGAAGAGCGTGACCAGGTTCGAGGACGTGCTGGCCACCATTAGCTGGCGCACTGCCTCGTCGTGCCGGAACTCGGGGATCATCTCGACGAAGTGGTCGGTCAGCTCGTCGGTTAGGGACGGAAGGTCCGCCTGAATCCGGCGAACGACCTCGGCGACGATCGGCTGCACATCGCTGGGCATGGGCCAAGACCCTACATCGGGTGACGTGTGTTGTGGTCTGCACACAGTGGTCCGCGAATTGTTGTGTACCGCGACCCATCGTCACTGCCGTTACTCGTCGATACCTTTGCCACAGCCTCGAACCACCAATGCAATTCCGTTGGACTGGCAGTAAAGCCCGTCTAGCGACTGGTCTGCCGCACCACCACATTGTTGTGCAAAGCGAAGGAACTCGCCATGGGATTCACCAAACCGAACTTTCCACCGATCGACCCGGAGGAATTCCTCCGCAGGCCACTCATGGATCGGATGAAGTATCTGGCGTTGTGGTGGGTGGAGAACGGCTTCGGCACACCGAGGGTGATCCACACCATCTACGTGTTCAAGCTGCTGTTCTTCTTCATCCTCGGCGGCGTGGTGGTGGCCACGGCCACCTCGCACCTGGTGTTCTGGGACGTGGCGAGTTGGTGGAACCAGCCGGTCGTGTACCAGAAGGTGATCTTGTGGACGGTGTTCCTGGAGGCCTTGAACGTGGCCGGTTCGTGGGGGCCGCTGGTCGGCAAGTTCAAGCCGATGACCGGTGGCGTCCGGTTCTGGGCCAAGCTGGGCACGATCCGGCAGCGGCCGTGGAAGTGGGTTCCGTTCACCGCCGGTGACCGGCGCACCGTGCTCGACGTGGTGCTCTACGTGCTGCTGCTGGCCTCGCTTGTCGTCGCCGTGGCGCCACCCGGGGTGATCACCCCGAGCCTGGCCGCCGCGCTGCCGGACAACACCACCGGCCTGGTCGACCCGGTGCTGCTGATCGCCCCGGTCGTGCTGCTGGTGCTGGTCGGGCTGCGGGACAAGACGATCTTCCTCGGCGCCCGGGGCGAGCAGTACCTGCCGGCGCTGTTCTTCTTCGCCGCGCTGCCGTTCGTCGACATGATCATCGCGCTGAAGCTGCTGATCGTGGTCGTCTGGATCGGCGCCGGTTTCTCCAAGTTCGGCAAGCACTTCGCCAACGTGGTTCCCCCGATGGTCAGCAACAGCCCGTTCATGCCGTTCAAGTGGCTCAAGCGCGCGCACTACCGCGACTATCCCACCGATATCCGCCCGTCCCGGGTCGGCGACCTGATGGCGCACGTCGGCGGGACCACCGTGGAGATCATCCTCCCGCTGGTGCTGCTGTTCTCCACCAACCGGGTGATCACCCTGCTCGCGGTGGCCGGGATGGTGATCTTCCACCTGTTCATCGTCTCGACGTTCCCGCTGGCCGTGCCGCTGGAATGGAACATCGTCTTCGCCTACGCCACGATCTTCCTGTTCGCAGGCTTCCCGGCCGGGGCGGGTTACGGCGTCACCGACATGTCCTCGCCGTGGCTGACCGCCGCGGTGGTGATCGGCCTCGTGTTCTTCCCGATCCTGGGCAACCTGCGGCCCGACCTGGTCTCCTTCCTGCCCTCGATGCGCCAGTACGCCGGCAACTGGGCGTCCGCGGTGTGGGCGTTCGCGCCGGGCGCCGAGCGCAAGCTCAACTCGGTGGTCGGGTCCGTGCCGATCCAGGTCGACCAGCTCGCCGCGATGGGCTACGACCCGGCGGTCGCCGAGGTCACCATGCAGCAGACGCTCGCCTGGCGCACCATGCACAGCCAGGGCCGCGGCCTGCTCTCGCTGCTCATCAAGCACCTGCCCGACGTGGACCAGCGCACCGTCCGGGAAGCCGAGTTCCTGTGCAACTCGCTGATCGGCTTCAACTTCGGCGACGGCCACCTGCACAACGAGGACATGATCAACGCCGTGCAGGCGCAGGCTCGGTTCGAGCCGGGTGAGGTGCTCATCGTCTGGGTGGAGTCGCAGTCCGTGCACCACGACTACCAGGAGTACAAGGTCATCGACCCGGCCCTCGGCGTGATCGAGCGGGGCACCTGGAAGGTCGCCGACGCGGTCGACGAGCAGCCCTGGTTGCCCAACGGCCCGATCCCGACGAACGTGACCTGGTCCCGCCGCGCAGAACACGGCGCCGGGATATGAGTACCGCGGTGGTGGTGGGCGGCGGACCTAACGGCCTGGCCGCCGCCGCCCTCCTCGCCCGCCAGGGCGTGCAGGTCACCGTGCTCGAGGCGGCCGAGGTGGTCGGCGGCGGGACCCGCAGCAGCGACTCGCTCATGCCGGGCCTGCTGCAGGACGAGTGCTCGGCGGTGCACATGATGGCGGTCGGCTCACCGGCGTTGGCCGAGCTCGACCTGGCCCGCTACGGGCTGCGGTGGCGTGTGCCGGAGATCGACCTGGTGCATCCGCTGGACGGAGGCGACGCCGCCGTGCTGCACCGCTCGGTCGAGGCCACCGCCAAGGGCCTCGGGGCGGACGGGAAGCGTTGGAAACTGCTCTTCGAACGGCCTTCCGCGACGTTCGACGACTGGAGCGGCGACATCATGGGGCCGCTGCTGCGGATACCCAAGCATCCGCTGCGGCTGACCCGGTTCGGCATGCCGACCGTGGTGCCGGCCACGCTGCTGGCCAGGGTGTTCGCCACCGAGCAGGCTCGTGCGTTGTGGGCCGGCACCGCGGCGCACGCCCTGCAGCCGCTGAACCGGCCGCTGACCTCCGCGATCGGGCTCGGCCTCTTCACCGCTGGCCACCGGCACGGCTGGGTGGTCGCCGAGGGTGGCTCGCGGTCGATCAGCGACGCGATGGTCAAGGTGCTGATCGACCACGGAGGGAAGATCGAGACCGGGGTACGGGTCACCTCCGCCGAGCAGCTCCCGGCCGCCGACGTGACGCTGCTCGACCTCGCCCCGGGAGCTGTCGTCGAGATCCTGGGTGACCGGCTGCCCCGCCGGGTGGGCAAGGGGCTGAGCCGGTTCCGGCACGGCCCGTCGGTGTTCAAGGTCGACTTCGCGGTCCACGGCGGTGTCCCGTGGACCCATCCCGCCGCGAGCAGGGCCGGCACCCTGCACCTGTCCGGTGGCTTCGCCGAGGTCGTCGCGAACGAGCGCGACACCTCGGCGGGGCGGATGCCGGAGCGGCCGTTCGTCCTGGTCGGCCAGCAGTACCTGGCCGACCCGAGCCGCTCGGTCGGCGATGTCCACCCGGTCTACTCCTACGCGCACGTCCCGCACGGCTACACCGGGGACGCCACCGAGGCGATCATCGCGCAGTTCGAGCGGTTCGCCCCCGGGTTCCGGGAGCGGATCGTCGGCAAGACGGTGCGCTCGACCGAGCAGATGGCCGCCTACAACCCGAACTACGTCGGCGGCGACATCGTGACCGGCGCCAAGGACATCCGTCAGCTGGTGTTCGGCCCGCGCGCCACCCTCTCGCCCTACGGGCTGGGCGTGCCGGGGACGTACCTCTGCTCGGCGGCCACCCCACCCGGCCC
>DATHIT010000378.1:0-5701 GCA_035489915.1 Pseudonocardia sp.
GTACACCTGCCACTGCTGATCGGCGTCCGGATCGACACCCATCAACCGATACAGCACACGCTCCCCACGCCAGTGCTTCTCCGAGGTAAAGGTGTAGGCCATGTAGTCGCCCAGCGGCCGATAGCTCACTACCAACGCCAACACCAACAGACCGGCCTGCAACCAACCAGCCGCAGCCACGCTCATCAGAATTTCTCCGGACGCACCAGGGCAACCACCAGGTAGCCCGCCAACAACACCGCAACCACCAGACCCACCACGTTTTGCACGCTCACAGCCGCTCCACTCCCCGCAACACCAGAGCCAAGACCGCGAAAACGCCGATGATCACCACAATAAAGATCAGATCCGCCATCCGGACTCCTGTCATCGACCCACACGCGACCAGCCGTACGCGGAATGAGTGACACGCCGCCGGCCCAGACGAGTACAGCCCCCGGAATCCACTCCCGACAGGGCCCTAGACACCGTCCTAACACCTCTCAACGCCGTTCCTGACAAGTCCTTAACGCCCACTAGAACAAAGAGGCGATCCGGATCTCGCCAGTTCGGGGAGGCTGCGCAGAGGTCTGTCCGGATGCGCCGCACGTCCGATGTAGCCGCGGACCCGAGGTTGCGGCGCCTTGACGTGGCAGCCGGCGGCGTTGACGCTTTCTTGACATCTCGGTGAGCCCGCTCACCAGTGAGTCGGCGGGCCGCTGAGGCCACGCTGAGGGTAACCCGAGAACGTTTTTATGATCGGGCGGTTCCTCGGGCACGCTGGCGTGGTGCGGAGCACTGGTCGGACGGTGGGCAAGGCGCTGGTCGCGCTGGTGTCCGCGCTGGTCCTGTTCGTCACCGGGTACGGATGGCACGCCTACCAGAACCTGTCCGGGGGGCTCACCAGATCGAACGCGCTGACCGGCGGGGCCAGCCCCTCCTCCGGCGGCGACACCAACATCCTGGTGATGGGGCTGGACAGCCGGTTGGATCAGAACGGGAACCCGCTGCCCCGCGACGTGCTCGCCCAGCTGCACGCCGGGGACTCCAGCGACGGCGGCTACAACACCAATGTGTTGATGCTGCTGCACGTACCGGCAGGCGGCGGCAAGGCGCAGGCCATCTCCATCCCCCGGGACGACTACGTGACACTGCCCGGCGCGCCGGACGGGGTGCGCAAGCAGAAGATCAAGCAGGCCTACGGGCTGGCGAAGGACGCCGAGGAGCGGCAGCTGCGCGCCGCCGGGGTGACCGACCAGGCCGAGCTGGAGCGCCAGGGCCGGGAGGCCGGACGGAAGGAGTCCATCCAGACCGTCCAGGACTTCCTCGGTGGCGTGTCGATCGACCATTTCGTAGAGGTCACCCTGGTCGGCTTCTACGACCTCGCGCGGGCACTCGGCTCGGTCACCGTGTGCCTGAACGGCCCCACCCAGGACAGCTACTCCGGCGCCAGGTTCGCCAAGGGCTACCAACAGCTGGACGCAGCCCAGGCGCTGGCCTTCGTCCGGCAGCGCCGCGATTACGTGCACCCCGAGCTCAACTTCACCGACCTGGACCGGGAGCGCCGCCAGCAGGCCTTCCTGGCCTCGGCGGCCTACCAGCTGCGCGGCGCGGGCACCTTCGCCAACCCGGAGCGGCTCAACTCGCTGATCGACGTGGCCACCCGGGATGTGGTCATCGACGGCGAATTCGACCTGTTGTCCTTCCTGAGCCAGTCCCAGGGCCTGCTGGCCGGCGACATCACCTTCACCACGCTGCCGGTGAAGCAGTTCAGCCAGGTGGACGGGCAGGACGTGAACCTGGTCGACCTGGACCAGATCCGGGCCACGGTGCGCACCCTGATCGACCCGGATGACGCGGCCTCGCCGGCCGAAGCGACACCGACCCAGCTGCCCGCCGCCACCGTCGAGGTGGTCAACGACTCCGGACGCACCGGCCTGGCCGCGACGCTGGAGACGGAGCTGGCCGCGCGGGGCCTCACCGGGGGCAGCGCCAGCACCGGGGACCGGCTGCGACACGAGTCAACGGTCAGCTACGCCCAGGGCTCGGAGGCCGCCGCCGACGCGCTGGCCGCGGCGCTCGGCGGGTTGCCCAGCCAGCCCGACTCGACGCTGCCCAGCGGGCACGAGCGGGTTGTCCTGGGCACCAACTTCACCCTGCCTTCCGGCCTCGGGGCGGCTGGGCCAGACGCAGCGGCGTCGAGCCAGTCAGCGTCGGCTGCGCCGGCGGTACCGGCATCAAGCGTTCAGGGCGGCGGGATTCCCTGTGTGAAATGAGCGCTTCGAGGCTCACCCGGCGCGGGCCCGAGGCACGCTTCCTGGTGCTGCCGGCGGTGCGAGCGGCGTGGGCGACCAGCCCCAGCACGCTGGCCGCGAGGCCCAGCACCACCAGCAGCACCAGCGCGGACCGGGCCGGCGGGTCTAGCCGCAGCTCGCCGAAGCGGTGCAGCTCAAACCCGGAGTACATGCCCCAGCACTGCGCGGCCGCGGCCAGCGCACCGGGCAGGGTGGTCGTGGCGCCCACGCAGACCGCCACGGCGGCCAGGGGCACCAGCCCAATCTCCGGGTTCGTACCCGCGCCGAGGGCCCAGCCAAGCAACGTGGCCGCGATCGCGGCGCCGAACCCGAGCGCGGATCCGCTGCCCCCGGGCAGCCGGGGCCATGGCGCGGCTGAGTACTCCGATCGCAGCATGCTGGCACCTCCTCAGGCCGAGCATGTCCCTCGACAGAGCGGTCCGACCCGCCGCTCACAGTCCACTGACGCCCGCGCCTCACTCCTTGACGAGCCCTTTATGCCCCCGAATATTCCCGGCCAGCTCAGGATCGCGTCAGGCTCGCGTCAGGTTCGGGACAGTCGGGGCGGTGGCTGGCAGCGCGGGCAGAAGTAGGACGACCGGTTCATGAACGGTTCCCGGCGGATCGCCGTGCCGCACCGGCGGCAGGGCCGGTCCTCCTGGCCGTAGACGTTCAGTGAACGCTCGAAGTAGCCCGAGTTGCCGTTGACGTTGACGTAGAGCGCGTCGAACGAGGTACCGCCCTGGTCCAGCGCCTCGGTCATCACCTCGGCGGCCGAGGCCAGCACGGCGTGCCCGGCCTTGCCGGTGAGCGTGTTGGTCGGCCGCCGGCCGTGCAGCCGGGCCCGCCACAGCGCCTCGTCGGCGTAGATGTTGCCAATGCCGGACACCAGCGACTGGTCCAGCAGCGCCCGCTTGAGCTCGGTGTGTCTGGCGCGCACCGCGGCGACCACCGCGGCGGCGTCGAAGGCCGGATCCATCGGGTCCCTGGCGATGTGCGCGATCGGCTCAGGCACCCGCCCGGCCGCGCCCGCCGTGCTGCCCGGCGGACTCACCAGCGCCTCCACGCTCATCCCACCGAACGTGCGCTGGTCCACAAACCGCAGCTGGGGTCCGCCGTCGGCGAAGCTGAGCAGCACCCGCAGGTGCTTCTGCGGCGGCGCTGCCGGGTCGCTGACCAGCAGCTGGCCACTCATGCCCAGGTGGGCCAGCAACGCGTCGGCTGCCCCGTCCGCCGGGTCGGTGTCGGAGTCCAGCTCCAGCCACAGGTACTTGCCCCGCCGGCGGACCGCGGTCAGGGTGCGCCCGGTGAGCCGCCCGATCACATCGACAGGGCCGGCCAGGTGACGGCGGACCGCCCTGGGGTGCAGCACCTCGACGGCGGAGACCCTGCGTCCGACCACGTGCTCGGCCAGGCCCCGCCGTACCACCTCGACCTCGGGTAGCTCCGGCATGTCCGACCCGTCAGGACCCCGGCGCGCCGGTCTCGGTGGCCCCGGACGCCCGGTCGGCGGCCTCGGACAGCGAGCGCCAGGCCAGCTGGGCGGCCTTCTGTTCGGCTTCCTTCTTGGTCCGGCCCACCCCGGTGCCCAGCTCCCGGCCGGCCACCACCGCCACCGCGGTGAACGTCTTGAGGTGGTCAGGGCCGTCCTCGGAGATGCGGTACTCCGGCACGCCCAGCTCGGCGGACGCGGTGAGCTCCTGCAGGCTGGTCTTCCAGTCCAGGCCGGCGCCGAGCAGCGGGGCGGCCTTGAGCAGCGCGTCGAACAGCCGCTCCACCACGGCGCGGGCGACCTCAAGGCCGTGTGCCAGGTAGACGGCGCCGATCAGCGCCTCGGTGCCGTCGGCCAGGATGCTGGCCTTGCCTCGGCCACCGGTGAGCTCCTCACCCCGACCGAGGTAGAGGTACGCGCCGAGGCCGCCCTTCTGGCCGTCCTGCAGGGTCGGGCCCAGCTCACGGGCCACCGAGGCCAGCGCGTGCATGTTCACCACGCTGGCCCGCAGCTTCGCCAGCTGGCCCTCCGGCAGATCCGGGTGCGACCGGTAGAGCCGCTCGGTGACGATCACCCCGAGAACCGAGTCGCCGAGGAATTCCAGGCGCTCGTTTGTCGGCAATCCACCGTGCTCGTACGCGTAGGACCGATGGGTCAGCGCGAGCGTTAACAGCTCGGTGTCAAGGTGCACACCGAGCTGGGTCAACAACGCTGAACGGTCGCTCTCCGGCCCTCGCGTCGCTCGATCTCCCACGAGCGGGTGGTACTTCGAGTAGCTCAGGCGGGGCGGACGACCGCGCGGCCGTCGTACTGGCCGCAGTTGGGGCACGCCAGGTGTGGCGGCTTGAGCTCGCGGCAGGCTCGGTTCGAGCATGGGGCGAGCGTTGGCGCGGCAGTCTTCCACTGCGCACGACGGGAGCGCGTGTTCGACCGCGACATTCGGCGCTTGGGAACAGCCACGACGATCTCTCCAGGTATCTAGGTACGGTCACCGACGCTCTTCAGCGTCCGCTTCAGAGTCGGCAGAGGATGCGAGCCGACCCTGCAGGGCGGCCCATCGAGGATCCAGTGTCTCATGAGTGTGTTGTGGCCCGAGTTCGGCCCACCGTTCGCCGCAGTCCGGGCACAACCCGGGGCAGTCCTCCTGGCACAGCGGGGCCAGCGGTAGCCCGAGCAGAATCGCGTCCCGGACCATCTGCTCGGTGTCGATGAGGTCGTCCACCACCCGGCTGACCTCGTCGTATTCCGTGGTGGCCACCGTTGCGCTGTCCGGGTAGGCAAACAGCTCGCCCAGCTGGGCGGTCACCTCGTCGGTGATCGGCTCCAGGCAGCGCGAGCATTCGCCGACCAACTCGGCATGCGCGGACCCGGAGACGAACACCCCTTCGGTGGCCGACTCCAGGCGCAGGTCCAGCTCGATCGGGGCACCCTGCGGAATCCCGATCACCTCCAGCCCGAAACCGGGCGGCGCCGGGACGGTCCGCTGGTACTTGCGCATGTTGCCGGGCCGGCGCCCCAGCTCGCGGGTATTGATCACCCAGGGGCTGGTCGAGGCCCGGTGCGTCGCTTCTTGCTTGTGTCTGGTCATGACAACTCCAGGGTAAGCCACCCGAGGCAGTACCCGGGTCAGCTGCCGAACCGGTCGGCAATATGCGCGCCGAGCTCCAGGAAGGCAATCTGGGTGGGATCCCGCATGGCGCCCAGATCCAGCCGCCCACCGGTGGCCAGGTGCGGGTCGTAGGGGATCTCCACCACCGCCCGGCAGCGGGCCTCGAAATGCGCCCGCACCCGTTCGCGGTCGATCTCCGGGCTGACCCGGTCGCAGCACAGCACCACCACCGCGTCGGCCACCTGCTCGGCGTAGCCGTGCGCGACCAACCAGTCCAGCGTCTTCGACGCCCGGGACGCACCGTCCACCGTCGGCGCCCCGACCACC
>DATHIT010000379.1:0-9259 GCA_035489915.1 Pseudonocardia sp.
CGGCGGGGTGACCGGCTTGTTGTCGTGCAGCAGCCCCATCCGGTTGTTCAGCAGCAGCCGCCGCGCCATCGCCCCGGCCGCCGTCGAGGTGATCGACACCCAGTTCTCCACGTCATCCTGCTCGAACATGCCGGTGCTGCCGAAACACATCAGGTACGCCTTGTAGGACAGCTTCTTGAACTCCTCCGGGGCGGCGGCGTCCACCGCGAACCAGGACAGCACCTCGGTCTCGTCCGCGTTGATCGGCTGCCACTGGCGCAGCGAGACGAACGGCAGCACCTCATCGTCAGAGCCGGCAGCAACCTTCGGCCAGTTGTGCACCAGGCTGAGGTTGGGGAACACCGAGGCGGCGGAGATCATGAAGCCGTCCTCGGCGATCATCCGCCGCTGCGCCTCCGACCAGCTGGTCCGCATCCGCTCGATCATCACGTCCGGGTAGCCGACGTAGCGCAGCCGCTCGCGGAACGTGCCGGGGGGCAGTTTGTAGGTGGTGCCGCCGCCGCGCTGCGCCCAGTACAGCGCGCCCTCCTTGCGCTTGGACGCCTTGGGCTCGCGGAACAGCCCGATCTCCACCACGCTGGTGTGGGTCTGCGGGGTGTGGTAGCTGTCCCCGGCGAAGTTCTCCGCGCCGATCTTCCAGTTGGCCTTGATCCGCCACCGCTGCGGGCCGGACAGCTCGATCCCGGCGGGGCTCTGCTTGGTGTAGAAGTCCAGGTAGAAGGCGAAGTCGCCGAGGTACTCACGCAGCGGCGGGGCGTTCGGGTCCAGGCTGAGGAAGATCAGCCCGTTGTAGCTGTCCAATGCCGGCGCCGGCAGCAGGGTCTGCTGGCTCCGGCGGAAGCCGTCCTCGCCGCCATAGGCCTCGCGGTGGAACGGCAGCCCGGTCAGTCGGCCGTCGTTGCGGTAGGACCAGCCGTGGTACGGGCAGCGGAAGTGCGAGGCGTTGCCCAGCTCCGCCCGGCAGACCTGCATGCCCCGGTGCAGGCACATGTTGAACATCGCCCGCACCGTGCCGCCCTCGTCCCGGGCCACGATGAACGAGTCGTCCAGCACCCGGCGCACCACATAGTCACCGGGTTGCGGCACCTCCGACTCGTGCGCCAGGAACATCCAGGAGCGACCGAACACCCGCTCGCGCTCCAGGCTGAACAGCTCGGCGTCGTTGTAGATGTGCGCGGGGATCATTCCGCGCCGGACATCGGCGAGCAGTTGACTGTGGGAGGTCGTCGAGGGCTGGACCGGCATCGTCGCCTCCTTCTCTGCTAGGCAGATAAGGCCTCTGCACGGTAGGTGGCGCTTCGTGGGGGGTCAAGGGAACTCAGGCGTGCGGCAGCAGCCCCACGTCGGCGACCGCCGCGAGCAATGTCTTGCCGATGTTGCGCTCGACGGCGGCGGACATCCGGCTGGTCGGCACCGAGGCGTTGACCGCGACCCGGGCCGGCCCCCGGCGCACCGGGAACGCGACCGCCACTGAGCAGACCCCGGTCTCGCTCTCCCCGTTGCTGGTGGCGTAACCGCGCCTGCGCACCGTGTGCAGTGCCTCCTCCAGTGCGCGCCGGCTACCGATGCTCTTGCCGGTCAGTCCGTCCAGCTCCTCCTCCGGGTAGAGCCGGTGCAGCGCCGCGATGGGGAGCTGGGCGAGCAGCGCTTTGCCGGTGGAGGTGCAATGTGCCGGCATCGATCGACCGATCCGGGAGGCGACCCGAACCGCCCTGGGGCTCTCGATGGCGTCCACGAAGCGCACCGTGGCGCCGTCCAGCACCCCGAGGTGGACGGTCTCGCCGAGCTCGGCGTTGAGCGCCTCGAGTTGGGGCCGCAGCGCCCCCCGCACGTCATAGCGCTCCAGGATGGCGAAGGCCACCCCGGTCAGCGAATTGCCGGAGCGGTAACTCCTGGTGCGCTCGTCCTGTCGCACAAAACCTCGGTACTGCAGCATGGCGAGCAGTCGGTGCGCGGTGGAGGTGGCCACGCCGAGGTACTCGCTCACCTCGGTGAGCCGCAGCTCATCGCGTTCCCCCAGGAGCAAGAGGACCTTGAGCGCGTTGTCGACCGACTCGATCGGATACTGGGGGACGCGCCCGGCCGCGACTGGCTGCTCCGCCGCGGCGCCTATGTCCACGGCCGAAACACTAACCCGCTGGGTCAGTGGGCGTTGCAGACACAGAACAGCTTGGGCCGCATGCAGCTGTAGCAGATGTCGCTGAGCGCGGCCAACCAGTGGATCATGACGTCTCCGAACCGGGACGGGTGGATCTACATGGCTTACCCGCAATGGCCGAAACCTATGCGCCCCGATCTGGTGGCTTGACATCTTTAAGACGACCGGTCATATTGGAACTACGTCCAGATGGGAGTCGTGATGTCGACCTATCGTGCCGTCCAGGTGACCGGGACCAGGCAGTTTTCGCTGGTCAATCGAGAGTTGGTGCCGCCGTCCCCAGGGCAGGCGCGGATCAGGGTGGAGGCGTGTGGGGTCTGTCACTCGGACGTTCTCGCCGGAGAGGGTCTGCGCGCCGACCCGACGGTCCCCGTCGTTCCGGGCCACGAGCTTGTCGGGGTGATCGACGCGGTCGGCGCCGGCGTCACCGCCTGGCACGAGGGTGATCGGGTGGGCGTCGGCTACCTGGGTGGGCATTGCGGCGAGTGCGAGTTCTGCCGCCGGGGTGACTTTGTCAACTGTGCCGACCAGCCGAGCACCGGGACCACGGTGGACGGCGGTTATGCCGAGTACGCGTACGCAAGGGCCAGCGGGCTGGTGCGAGTTCCCGAGGGCCTGAGCGCGGTCGAGGCCGCGCCGCTGTTGTGCGCGGGGCTCACCACGTACAACGCGCTCACCCAGATCGACGCCCGGCCCGGAGCTGTGGTCGCCGTCCAGGGCATCGGTGGCCTCGGTCACCTGGGCGTCCAGTACGCCAGCAAGCTCGGCTACCGGGTGGTGGCCATCGCCAGGGGTGCGGCTAAGGCGGAGCTGGCTAAGCAGCTCGGTGCGCACGACTACATCGACAGCTCCAGCGAGGACCCGGCGGTCGCACTGGGTCGGCTCGGCGGTGCCGCCGCGATCATCGCCACCGCCGCCAGCGGCGCATCCATGTCGCCGTTGGTTCCCGGTCTCGCGCCCCGAGGTCGCCTGGTGGTGCTCGGCGCCGCGCCCGATCCGATCTCCGTGCAGACCTCTGACCTGATCTTCGGTGCGCGTTCCCTGGTCGGCAGCCTGACCGGCAGCTCCATCGAGAACGAGGACAACCTCGCCTTCTGCCTCGCCCGTGGCGTTCGCCCGATGACCGAGGTGCTGCCGCTGGCCGAGGCGCCGAAGGCCTACGAACGCATGATGTCCGGCGATGCCCGGTTCCGCATCGTGCTGGAGACCGAGGCGGCGTGATGAGTGACCTGCTGGACGAGGTGCTGGAGGCGCACGGTGGCCTGGACCGTTGGAAGCAACTGACCACGGTCCGGGCGTCCGTAGTCGGTGGCGGCGAGTTATGGGCCATGAAGGGGCTGGTGTCGGACCGCGAGCCACGGGAGACAGTGGCCTCGCTGCACGAGCAGTGGATCTCGGTACATCCCTACGGAGCTCCCGACCAGCGGACCTGGTTCACCCCGGGCCGGCTCGCGATCGAGAAGCTGGACGGTCAGCTGGTAGCGGAGCGCCGGGAACCGCGCGCCTCCTTCGCCGGACATCAACTGCGCACGCCGTGGGATCCGCTGCACCGCGCCTACTTCAGTAGTTACGCGCTGTGGACCTACCTCACCACGCCGTTCCACCTGGCCATGCCCGGCTTCTCGGTCACCGAGATCGAGCCGGTGAAGGAGAACGGCGAGCTGTGGCGGGGGCTGCGGGCCGGCTATCCGGCGGGCATCGAGAGCCACAGCACGGTGCAGGACTTCTATGTCGGCGAGGACTACCTGGTGCGCCGCCACGACTATCACGTGGACGTGGCCGGTGGGTTCCCCGGCGTCCACTACGTCTCGGACTACGTCGAGGCGGACGGGGTGTGGGTGCCGACCACGCGGCGGGCGTATCGCCGGGAAACCGACGACGGCCCGATTCTCGATCAGCTGATGGTCTCGATCGACGTCAGCAACATCAGGTTCAGCTGACCGGGTCCGAGTAGCCGGTCAGCGGGTCGAACACCCCGGGAAAGAACTCGTCGACCGTTCGCATGTCCCCGGTGACCTTGGCGTGCAGCAGCGTTCCCTCCCAGGCGTGGACCAGGCTGCTGGCGAGCAGTTCGAGGTCCCGCTCGGGGCTCAGCTCGCCCCGCTGCACGGCCTCGCGCAGGACCTCGGTCACCTTGTTGATCCACCCGGTGAACCCGGCGGCCACCGCCTCCCGGAGCGCCGGGCTCTGCGTGGCAACCTCCGAGGCGAAGTTCCCGATCATGCAGCCGCGGATGACGCCGAGACGCACCACGTCCTGCCCGAGAAAGACGAAATGCGCGCGTAGCCGGGCCAGTGGCGGCAGGGTCCGGTCCTGGAGCCGTTCGAACTCCCGCCCGATGCCGTAGCGGCGCAGCGTCTCCAGCGCCATCTCCTCCTTGCTGGAGAAGTAGTTGTAGAACGAGCCCTTGGGCAGCCCGGCCGCGTCGGTGACGTCCTTGACCCCGCTGCCGTTGTACCCACGCAGGTGGAACTGATCCAGCGCGGCGGCCACCACCTCCTCGCGCAGGCTCGGCCTCGGCATCGTCGCCCTCCTCGTTCTCCGGCGGCACCCGGGCTAATATGACCGCCCGTCTAGATACGTTACCTCAGACTGCGCTGAAATAGCAGGGTGTCCAGGCGGCGCCCTTGCTTGAAGCCGACGCCGTTGAGGCGCCCCGCCTGGACAAAGTTGTGCCGGCGGTCCAGGTCGGCCGACGCTGGGTCTCTGGTGTCGACGATGACCGCGATGACTCGCCGGGCAAACCGACCGGCGGGTCATCGTGCGCCGGGCGGCGGAGCAGGACGTGGTGGACGAACCCGGCGGCTGGCCCAGAACGATCCTCACGCCGGTCGTCCCCGGGCTCAACTTCGAACTGATCCGCTCGACGTTGCCGCCGGGGTGTGCGCCCGCCGGGTACCCCGCGTACGCCGCCGGCTCGCACGAGTTCATCGCCGTCGAGACCGGGACGCTGCGGCTGACCATCGACGACAGCACCGTCGATCTGGCCGCCGGGGACTCGGTCTATTTCGCCGCCGACGCCGCGCACCGCTACGCCAACCCCGGAAGCACGCCGTGCACCTACAACGTGGCCGCCCTGATCATGCGCCCGCGCGGCTCGTCCACCCGGCCAGGGTGAATCGCGCGGCCCGAGCGTGCGCGGGTCAGGCCTGGCTACCGCAAACCGGCCATCAGTTACCGAGCTACACAGGCGACGGGTTTCCGTCGCGCGGAACCTGTGCGATGCGAAGTTCGGTAACAGGTCATCAAATTTAACTCCAGGGTTGTCAAATCCATGATCGAATAGCCCTGTTGTTAATATTGCGGCGGTTTCGGGCGGCGCTGTCACCTGGGAACCCGTCAGACGCGGGACGCTTCCCGGCGAGCCCGCCCGTCGTTACCGAGCTGCACACGGGGCAGGTTTTTCGCGGCTAGAACCTGCCTGTTGTGGAGTTCGGTAACGACGGGCGGTCACGACGGGCGGACTGGCGAGCGCCGGCTGGAGGGCGGGAAGGCTCTACCTCGACTCGGGGGGTTTGTTCCCGGCCTCCGGGGGTGTGCCCCCTCGAACCTGGTTGGGCTGGAGTGAGAACGTGCAGGCCAGGGCTGGACAGGGACATGGGGCCGCACGGTCTGCAGCGGCGGCGGCTTCAGGGACGGGGAATCGTGATGGATCTTGGCGACGGGGTTTTCGACGATCTGCCTCGGTACCGCGACCAGCCGGCCGATCCGGCTCCGGCGTTGCGGCTCACCGGCCTGAGCAAGCGGTTCGGCCAGACCGTGGCGGTGGACAACATGGGGCTGTCGGTGCCGCCCGGTTCGTTCTTCGGCCTGGTCGGTCCCAACGGCGCCGGCAAGACCACTTCGCTGTCCATGGCGGTCGGTCTGCTGCGGCCGGACGCCGGGACCGTGCGGG
Organism: Pseudonocardia sp.; assembly: GCA_035489915.1. Lineage (GTDB taxonomy): Bacteria > Actinomycetota > Actinomycetes > Mycobacteriales > Pseudonocardiaceae > Pseudonocardia. The sequence continues at coordinate 6,054 of DATHIT010000379.1, forward strand.
TCTTCGGACTGGACCTGTGGCAGGACCCGGTCCGGGCCAAGGCGCTGGTCGGCGTGCTGCCCGACGGGCTGTCGCTGCCCGAGCGGCTCACCGGGCGCGAACTGCTCACCTACACCGCGTTGCTGCGCGGGCTGGATCGGGACACCGTCGCGGCGCGGGCCGACGAACTGCTCGGCGTGCTGGAGTTGGCCGAGGCCGAACGCACCCTGGTGATCGACTACTCGGCCGGCATGCGCAAGAAGATCGGCCTGGCCACCGCGCTGATGCACGCCCCGAAACTGCTGGTGCTGGACGAACCCTTCGAGGCGGTCGACCCGGTGTCGGCAAGCACCATCCGGACGATCCTGCGCCGGTTCGTCGCGGCCGGGGGCGCCGTGGTGCTGTCCAGCCACGTCATGGAGCTGGTCGAGAAGCTCTGCGACCACGTCGCGGTGATCACCAGGGGTCGGGTGGTGGCCAGCGGTCCGGTCGACGCGGTTCGAGCGGGGCGCAGCTTGGAGGAGGTATTCGTACACCTGGTGGGCGGCCGGACCGGCGGAGCGGAGGGCCTGTCATGGTTGGCGTCCTGATCAGCATGAAGCTGCGGGTGCTCCGGCACTCGCTGGGCGGCATCCGAGGTGCGTTCTTCGGGATCGGCGCGGTGATCGGGCTCGCCGTCGCCGCCGGCTGCGCGGTGTTTCTCGCGCTGCACCCCGGCGGACTCACCGTCGGCACCGACCTCGCCTCAGCGCTGATCGCGGTGTGGACCCTGGGCTGGCTGTTCGGCCCGATCCTCGCCGGCGGTGGCGACGAGACGCTGCGCCCGGAGAACTTCGCGCTGCTGCCGATCCGACCGGTCCCGCTGGCGGTCGGGCTGTTCGGCGCGTCGCTGGCCGGGGTGGCCCCGCTGGTCACCCTGATCGTATTTGCCGGGCTGGTCTGTGTCGCCGTGCCGGTTGGCACCGGAGCGGTCGTGGTCGCGGTGCTCGCGGTGGCGCTGCAGCTGGCCATGGCGGTGCTGCTGTCCAAGGTGGTGATCGCCGGGCTGGGTGCGCTGCTCGGGTCGCGCCGGGGTAAGGACCTCGGCGTGTTGCTGACAGCCCTCGCCGCTCTTGCCTACTGGCCGGCCAGCTACGCGTTCCAGACACTGGGCCCCATCGTGCTCGGCCAGTCCTCTCCGGTGTTCAGCGCCGCATTGCGCTACCTGCCGACCGGCTGGGGACCGACGGCGGTCGCCGCCTCGGCCGCTCAGGACTGGCTCGCCGCGCTCGGCTGGCTGTTGGCGCTGGCGGTGGTCGACGGGCTGCTCGTGCTGGCCTGGTCCAGGCTGCTGGTGCGCCGACTGACCACCAGCCAGTCCGCCAGCCAACCGGGTAGGTCCGCCAGGACCGGTCCGGCGAGGAGGCGACTGCGCCTGCTACCGGAAAGCCCACTCGGCGCGGTCATCGGCAAGGAGCTGCGGACGTGGTGGCGTGATGCTCGGCGCAGGGCCATGCTGCTCAGCTCCATCCTCATCGGCGCCATCGTCCCGGTGATGTCCACGGTCGGGAACGCCAACGCGTCCACGCTGGCGTTCGGCGCGCTGTGGATCGTGTTCTTCGCGGCGATGCAGGTCGGCAATCTCTACGGTTTCGACGGCTCCGCGCTGTGGCAGACGCTGGTCACACCGGGGGCGGTCAATGCGGACGTGCGTGGTCGGCAATGGGCGTGGTTGCTCATCGTCGGCCCGATCGCACTGCTCGCCGCGGCCATCCTGCCGGCGGTTGCCGGCGCCCCCGGCGCATACCCGTGGGTGCTCGCCCTGATGCCGGCCCTGCTGGGTGGTGGCGCCGGCACCGTTCTGCTGATGTCGGTGTTCGCGCCGTTTCCGATGCCGACCCAGCGTGGCCGCAACCCGTTCTCCTCAGGTGGGCGGGCGGGCTTCTCGGGCTTCCTGCCCCGGATGGGCATCATCTTCTTGCAACTTGCCACCGCGGTGCCAGCGTTTGTACTGCTGCTGCTCGGCGCCCTGGACGTCCTACCCTGGGCGAACTGGGCGGCCGTACCGGTCGGCGTGCTGAGCGGGCTGGTGGCCGCGTGGTGGTGGGGCGGGATCGCCTGCCGCCGGCTGGCCCGGCGAGGCCCGGAGCTGCTCGCCGCCGTCCGCGTCGCGGTCTGACCCGGCCGGCGCCACCCGCCAGAGCCGCCGCCGGCTCAGTCCAGGAAGCGGAGCACCTCGTCGAGGAACAGCAGCGGCGCGGTGTCCATGCCGATGTGGGCCTGGCCGGCCAGCTCCACGACGTCGCTGTGCGGCAGCGCGGCCCGCGCGGCGGCGGTGGCGGCCTTCAGGAACGGGACGGACTCGCTGCCCACCAGGAGGCGCACCGGGGTGGTGAGCGCGGCGAACCGGCTGGGATCGAGGACGTACTGCTCGACCTGCCGCGCCTCTCGGATCGTCGTCGGCATGGCCTGCACCCGCGCCGCCCAGGCCGGCGCCCGCCGCATGATGTCCAATGTCGGCTGGTCGACGCCGGCCCCGTCGATCAGCATCGTCTCGAGCGCGGCTTCCCGCCCACCCTCAGCGAGCAACTGCTCCATCCGCTCGATCACCCGGGTCTCCAGGGCGGGTAGACCCGGTGTGGAAATCGGCGGCTCGTACAGCAGTGCCCGCTCCACCTGATCGGTGAGCAGCAGCGCTTCCAACGAACAGAGCGCTCCGTAGGAGTGGCCGAGCAGCGCCACCGGCCCGCCGGCCGCCTCGATCACGGCGAGGACGTCCCGCGCCTCCAGCCCGAGCCGGTACCCCTCGCCGGGGTTGTCACCGCTGGCCCCACGGCCTCGGCGATCCACCAACAGCAGGGTCCGGTGCTCAGCCAGCCTCGGCGCGACCGGCGCCCAGCGGGAGCGGTCCGCGGTGCTGCCGTGCACGACCACCAGCGGCGGCCCCGCACCGAGTCGTTCGAACCCGATCCGGGTGCCGTCCGCCGACACCACGTACTCAAGGGTGGGCTGAGGTAGCGACATGGTCGGTACCCTTCCGTCGACCGGCGGGGGCGACAACGTTTTTGCTGGTCTCAGCGGCGCGGTTCAGCGCCCCCGCTAGCGGCGCGCCCGGTGACGTAGATGATGTTCCGGGTCAAGCCGGGAGCCGGGTGGGTGACGATCTCGGCGAAGCCGGCGTCCCGCAGCATCCGTCGCGCGGTCTGCTCGCCCCACGCCGCGCCCAGCCCGACGCCGTCGTTGGCCAG
>DATHIT010000380.1:0-8718 GCA_035489915.1 Pseudonocardia sp.
CACCGGGTACCGCTCGCCGAGGCCAGCACTACCGCTCGCGGCCATGAGCATGAAGAGCACCTGGCGCACTACGGCGCCGGGGTAGATCCGCTCAACGTTCATCCGGAGCTTCTCGGGCGGTCCGGTCTGGCTGGCGCTCTCGGCCTGCCTTGCCCACGCCTGCAGGCCGATGAACATCGACGCCGTGAAGTCCTGGTGCTGCGGGACGTACGCCGTGCCGCCGAAGTTGTTGCACCGGGCGCATGTCGCATAGAGCCCAACGCCGCGCTGCATCGACACCCATCCCCGCAAGGGGAACTCGCCGATGGGGTGAGCAAGACTGGTCTCAAGGTCGACAGCCCGGCGAGGCACGGAGTTGCCCGCAGACTTCGGAGGCATGTGCTCGAACGTCAGCGGGGCCGTCTGCCCGCAGACGTGGCACGGCCCGACCGAGCCTCGCTTCGGCATGACGCGACCACCGGCTGGCGGGGGCCCGAGGATCTCGGCCACGCGAGCGCGTGCTCGGCCGAGGAGTTCCTCTGCGCCGGGTGGCAGGTTCGCCGCCGTGGTTGGGTTCAAGATCAGTCCGTAGTCATTCAACGTGCTCGTGCACCGCCCTTGACCAGCCACTTCGTCGCTCTGATCCGATGAACGACTGCCTCTATTTGAAATGCGTTCAGCAAATCCTTGAACGTGTTCAAGGTCGACGGACAGCAAGTCGAATTTGTACAAGTGTCGTAAGAGGCGAGACTGTCGTAGTTTACGAAACCGCTGGTCACCGCTGGAGATCTAGTTTGTGGCACCCACAGGGTTATTGCGATGACCTGGTGGTGATGTGTCAGTCACGGGAGCAAGCCGAAGCCGCCTTGCGGCGGTTGACGGTCTTGTTGGGCGATCTCGGGTTGGAATCCCAGGCAGCCAGGACCCGCGTCATGCGCCTGCTCGGAAAACAGGGGGCTGGACTTCCTGGGCATCCATAATCGGCTGGTGCGCGGGCGGACTCCCCGGTCGGCGCACCTGGGTTCCTCGCCCGCTGGCCCGCACGGAAGGCAGTCCAGCCATGCCCGGGACCGGATTCGCTCAGGCCCGGTCCCGGCTGCTGGTGCCGGTCGAGCAGATCGTGGAGGAACTGAACCTGTTCCTACGCGGGCGGGCAGGGGGCCGGAGTGCCCGGAATCATCGGCCACCACGGCCAACCCGGCTGGGTGCACACCAACGACCCCGACTGGCTACGCATGGCTGTCGCGCTCGCCCACCCGAGACCCGAACGATGGTGGGAACACGACGACATCGACATCTACGGCAAGCACTGCCGCCACACCCCACCGACACCACTCAACTCATCGATATCCATCTCGACAAGATCAGGCTCACCGCTACCGGCTTTCACCCGATCAAATCCGTGACTGAGACCTGGCGAACTCAGACTAGGGCCGACGCCCGTCAAGCCGCCACCGCGCTACAACGACCGGTCCCTCGGCAGAGACAGCACACGCCGCGACCGCGGCCGCGGCAAGCCGTAGCCCCTGCGCGAGGCATCGTGCGTATCGATGCTCAGCCGCCGCACCACGACGACCCCAACCGCCGCCGCTACCTGTGCACTTCGTGCAACATCGTTATCGGCCGCCATCATCTGCGCCAACATCACGCTTGCGTCCGCACACCGTGCTGTGGAGTCGCAACCCGACGGGCCTGCGAACGAAGATCCGGACAACCCTAGTCTTTCAATCCGCTGGCGGGCGGATCGAGACGCGCCCTGCCCGACCGATCTCGTCGCTGTTGCCAGTCCGGGGATCGAGGACCTGGGCCGTGTTTGCTTGGCGTGACCTGACGCCGACCTCGTCGCCGTGCTCGGCCCGGGCAGCCCGCTGGTCGACGCCGGCGCCGGTGAGCCCCACGGTCGTCGGCTCGTGACCGGCGGAGCGCCGTTCGGACGAGCGTCCCGCACGCAGCAGGTCGCACAATGGAAGTCGAGGTCGGGGAGGTGACCCGAGATGACCGATGTCGGAGACGGCCTGGCTACCGGAACCGATTTGGTGGCGGCGGCCGGGTCCGCGGTGGGGCAGGCGCTCGAGCGGCTCGGTGGACGTCGACCCGACTTGCTGTGCGTGTTCGTCTGCGGTGGCAACCCGGAAACGATCGTGGACGCCGGGGCGACCGCGGTGAAGATCGCGGATGCCGGCACGGCGATCGGATGCAGCGCGGGCGGTGTCATCGGAGCCGGACGCGGCGTGGAGCAGGTCGACGCGGTCGCGGTGTGGGCCGCGGTGCTTCCCGGCGTCGACGTGCGTCCGATTCATCTCAGCGCGCACCGTGTCGGCGACGCACTGCTGGTCAGCGGGCTGCCACCGCGAACCTGCGAGAACGAGGTCGGGGTGCTGCTGGCCGACCCGTACGGTTTTCCGGTCGTTCCTTTCGTGGCGCACTGCAACGACACCCGGCCGGGTCTGCCGTTGGTCGGCGGGCTCGCCAGCGGGCCGGTCGGACCAGGCTCGGCGAAGCTTTTTCTCGATGGCGTCGTGCGCGGTGGGGCGGTCGGGGTGCTGCTGAGCGGCCCGATCGTGGGCCGCATCGCGGTGAGTCAAGGTTGCCGGCCGATCGGGCCGCCGATGACGGTGACCAAGGCTGAGGGGAACATGCTGGTCGAACTGGCCGGAATGCCGGCGGACCGCAAGCTGCGGCAGATCCTCGCCGCGCTACCGCCCGAGGAACAGGCCATGGTGCTGCGTGGGCTGCACCTCGGGGTCGCGATGAACGAGTACGCCGAGACCCACGAGCGGGGTGACTTTCTTATCCGCGGGGTCCTGGGCGCCGATGAACACACCGGTGCCCTTGTTGTCGGCGACACCGTGGACGTCGGCACCACCGTGCGGTTCCAGGTCCGAGATGGCGCCGCCGCCGACGAAGACCTCTGCGAGATGCTGGCGAGGCTCGGCGAGAGCGGCGACAGCAAGGGAGCGCTGCTGTTCTCCTGCAACGGGCGCGGTCGAGCGATGTTCCCCAGCGCCGATCACGACGTCATTGCGGTCCGACAGACGCTCGGCCTCGACGCGGTCGCCGGTTTCTTCGCCGCCGGTGAGATCGGACCGGTAGCCGGCCGCAACCATGTGCACGGCTTCACCGCCTCGATCCTTGCCGTGGGCTCTGCGCCCGGGATCGGCTGAACGCGTCGTGACCGCGAGGGTGGGGGACGCCGGCCGAGAAGACGCACGGCTGCGCTGACGGATTCTCCTGAGCCGGGCGGCGCCATGCCCGGGTGCCGCCCGGGTTTGCCCCGTTACTGGCAGCAGCAAGTGACAGAGTTCCCTGATGTCTCGCGCGTCCAGCGAGCAAACGACGGCAAAAGGTACCTCGAAACGTGAGCGAGGCTTCGTCCGGACGGCCCAACCTTGGGGCCGATTCGGGCGTTAGGGCGTCTTGGATCATGTTGTAGGCGTCGGCGCCGAGGGTGAGCCGCCGGGTGGTTTGGGGTCACGGATGTTCCTAGATCAAGAGCCGGTGCAGCGCCGGTGTACCCGGGGGTGCTGAGGTGGACGTGGTCGCGTTCTGTGGCTGATTTGCGGTTGGACCCCACCCGGGACGAGATCGTGAACCGTTCGGCCTCGGCACCCGTGTGGAGGTGTCGGCCTCGGGCGGCGGGTGGGCTGTGCATCGGGAGGCAGGTAGTGACATGGCAATGAAGTCTGAGGGGGCCGGGTCGCGTGATCCGGACACGTCGGGCGGCGCTGGCCATGGCGGGCAGCGCTCACCGATTGTCTGGCAGGTGCTCAGCGCCCTCTTGCTCCTGGCGATGGGCGGGATCCATCTCTACCTCCATGTCTTCCGGGGGGCCGGCGGCCTGATCGGGGTCCTGTTCGTACTGAACGCGATCGGCGGGCTCGTCCTGGCGATCGCCATGCTCACTGCCCGGCGGCGGCTCCTGCGCCTGGCAAGCTTGCTGAGCCTGTTGTTCATGGCAGGCACGTTGCTCGCGCTGGTGCTCGCGCTGACCGTCAGCCTCTTCGGGATCCGCCAGCAGCTGGGCGGCGAGTTGGTCGTGACGACGCTCGTCGTGGAGTCCATTGGCACGATCGTGCTCGTGGTGACTACCGCCCAGGTGTTCCGGATGCGGCGTGAGGCCTGAGCCAGGTCGGTACGGGATGCTCCGGCACTCGCGGTCGGCCTCGTCAACCTCGACGCCCGCCACACAGGTGGCCACTTCGCTTGCGCGGGCAGCTGAGCACCAGGTCAAACTTATGCGGCTCGTTCGACCTCCAAGCTGCGGGCTCTAGGTTGGACACGTGAGCAAGGCGTGACACGGTGAGCTCTGCCCGCGCCAGGTGTGCCCGTTCCGATCGCGTGCTCCATGCCGCCGGCGCCGTTGCGATCTGGGAGGCGGATCGGGGCTCCGGGGTTGACTCCGACCACCCCGCGCTGGCCAGGATCGCGGGGGGTTGGTGAGTCGCGCGTGCCCCTAGCATCCGGCGTCGGGGGCGGCCAACTTCGTCGCGCGTATTTGAAGGTGGCGCACTCCCTCGCCGGTTTCTAGGGAGCTCGCCGACACCTCGTTAAGCAGGGCTTGTAGGACTCGCCATCCCCAGCTCTGGATGTCGATCATCGCGTCTGATGGATCGGGGGGAACGGTGGCGGCGACGTGGATGCGACCGGCGTCCAGGACGAACGTGCACGTCAGGATGCACCTGGTCGAGGTCAACGGAATCAACGTGTTGCACATCTCGTCGACGGCCATGCGGAGGTCAGAGGTCGTATCAAGGTCGAAGTCTGCCTGATGGGCCACCTGGGACGCCACGGTCCGAGCCGCGAACACCAGGGCGGGTTGGGCCGCGATGCGCAGCTCAACCACGGCCGCCCCAGGATGACCGGTGGACACCGCACCGAGCGTTCGCCCCCAACGGCACGAGCGCGAGTCCCAAAATGAGAAGCGAGGAGACCAACCAGCGAGGCCGCGTCATGCCCGGGCCCAACGCCGTCCGCAACCCGTGTCCGTGGAACAGGTGCCGCACAACCACATCGCCGCTGCTCACAGATTCCGGATCCTCGCCGCCCGGTGCTTGCCGGACTGTCCGGATCGGATCGTTTTCGGTCTGCCTCGCCCCGGCCTTCACTGGGTCTTGTTTGGCCGCGGTGAGCAGCCGACGGATGCCGGCGCCGGTATCACCCATCCTTTGTCTGCTCGGAAACCGCGATCCTACGAGTAACTTGCGGCGCTGGAGGCAGGGGAGGACTGTCATGCGGAGCTAGTAGGAGGCGAGCGCGAGGAGGCGTGATGGGCAAGGTGCTGTGTGTGCTGTACGACGACCCGGTAGACGGTCTCCCGAGCCGCTACGCCCGAGACGGGCTGCCCAGCTTGGAACGCTACCCAGACGGCCAGACCCTCCCGACCCCGGCCGGCATCGACTTCACCCCAGGCGATTTGCTGGGCAGCGTGTCCGGCGAGCTTGGGCTGCGGCCGTTCCTGGAGCGGCTCGGCCACGAGCTGGTCGTCACCTCGGACAAGGAGGGCCCGAACTCCGTGTTCGAGCGGCACCTCTCGGACGCGGAGGTGGTCATCTCCCAGCCGTTCTGGCCGGCCTACCTGACCGAGGAACGGATCGCCAAGGCGCCGAACCTCAAGCTCGCGTTGACCGCCGGTATCGGCTCTGACCACGTGGACCTCGACGCCGCGATCGCGCACGGTGTGACGGTCGCCGAGGTGACCTACTGCAACAGCATCAGCGTGGCCGAGCATGTGGTCATGATGATCCTCTCGCTGGTGCGCAGCTACCTGCCGTCGCATCAGTGGGTGCTCGACGGCGGCTGGAACATCGCCGACTGCGTCGCCCGCTCCTATGACCTGGAGGGCATGTCAGTCGGTACCGTCGCCGCCGGGCGGATCGGGCTCGCGGTGCTGCGCCGGCTGGCGCCATTCGACGTCCGGCTGCACTACACCGACCGCCACCGGCTGCCCGCGCAGTCCGAGCAACAACTCGGCCTGACCTTCCATCCGAGCACCCAGGACATGGTTCCGCACTGCGACGTGGTGACGATCAACGCGCCGCTGCACCGGGAGACGCGAGGGTTGTTCAACGACGAGCTGATCGCCACCATGCGCCGGGGCGCCTACCTGATCAACACCGCCCGCGGGTTGATCGCCGAGCGGGACGCCATCGTCCGCGCGCTGCAGAGCGGGCAGCTCGCCGGCTACGCGGGTGACGTGTGGTATCCACAGCCCGCGCCGCCCGACCATCCGTGGCGCAGCATGCCCCACCACGGCATGACGCCGCACGTCTCTGGCTCGTCGCTGTCCGCCCAGGCCCGCTACGCCGCGGGCGCCCGGGAGATCCTGGAGTCGTACTTCGAAGGAAAACCTATCCGCGAGGAGTACCTCATCGTCGACGGCGGCAAGCTCGCTGGCGCCGGCGCGCACTCCTACAGCACGCAAACGTAGCCCTAGCCCGCGCGTTCGAAGGAACGTTCTGACTACGCCCTCCAGCGACGCCTCACCTTACGGCGGATCGAGCTCGACGCCGCCGCGACTCTGGTCGTGTTCGACCTGCTCGCCTATGGGATGAGCATAGATCGACGCCGCGCCACCAAACTGGGCGCGGCCAACTGATATCGGAGACACTCGCTCGGCCGCGCAGGACCAGCGGCGGGCGCGCGGAAAGTAGCACGAATGGACGACCGAGGTGGCACGATCCCAATCGTTTGGATTATCTCATTTCGCGCCTCATTCGTGGGTTCGAAGGATGCCCGAGCAAACTGCGCAGAGTCGTGTAGCGCTCTAAGCCGTCCGCGGACGCTGCATCATCCTCAGCTGTCAAGATAGGCAACCGCCTCTGGCTCGCCCGCGAACTGCTGAGAAACCACATGTCCGAGATCACGTGCGACTAGCGCCAGCGAGGGCAACGACTGTCGATTCCCCTCAATCGCCCGTCGACCGCGAACCAATGCCTCGTCTAATTCACCGGCCCGCGCAGCCACAACTCCCAGGGTTATCTGAGCTTCCGCGATTCTCATGGGCCAGCGCTCGCGATTATCGAAATCCGTTCCGGCACGGATCACTTCTTCTGATAGTTCGCGCGATTTCTCTTCATGCGCCACGGCCTGCGCACGGTCTTGCACGCCGAGCTTGCGGAACAGCCGGTTGGCGTGCGTCTTGACCGTGTCCTGGGCGAGGAACAGCGCCCGGCCGATCTAGCGTTGCTCTTGCCTTGGCTCATCCCCAGCAGCACCTGCAGCTCCCGCTCGCTGAGCTGCGGTCTCAGCACCTGTAGCCCTGGCGGGCCGCGCGTTCCGCGTTGAAAATTGGGTTGGTTGCCCGCTGACGCCGTAGAACTGTGATCGTTTGAGGTCGTGTCTCAGCAGGGTGCTGAGGATCGCGCATTGGGCGCTTCAGTGTTGCTTCGAGCACGTGGATCAGATTCCGCTTGACCTGTGTGCGGTCCTTGCGGGCAACCACCTGTTGTTTACGACGGCCGGCGAGGAGGCGGTGGTGCTGGAAGCGGATGAGCAGACTGAGGAGATCATCGAACGGGTCGCGGCTCTGGATATCGGCAAGGCTGAGCTGGTGTGCTGCGCCCGGGTCCCGCATGAGGGCAGGCCGGGGCGACGGTTGCAGGACGTGGCGACTTATTCCACGATGACCCGTTCGTTGTTGGGTATGTCGGATCATCTGCGGTGTCTGGGCGTGACCCGGGTGGTGATGGAAGCGACCTCGGACTACTGGAAGCCGGTGTTCTACCTGCTGGAGGCCGCTGGGTTCGAGACGTGGTTGGTCAATGCCCGCGATGTGAAGCATCTACCTGGGCGGCCTAAGACCGATCGACTGGATGCGGTGTGGTTGTGCAAGGTCGCTGAGCGGCAGATGCTTCGCCCGAGTTTTGTGCCGCCACCGGAAATTCGGCGGTTGCGTGACGTGACCCGGTATCGGGTCGATCTGATCGAGGCGCGTACCGCGGAGAAGCAGCGGGTGGAGAAGTTGCTCGAGGACGCCCAGATCAAGTTGTCGGTGGTGGCCAGCGACATCTTCGGGGTGTCGGGCAGACAGATGATGGCCGCGTTGATCGCCGGTCAGACCAATCCGAGGACCCTCGCCCAACTGGCACGAGGCCGGATGCGGACCAAGCTCACGATCCTTGAGGATGCGTTCACCGGGTACTTCACCGACCATCACGGGTTCCTGCTGGCCAAGATGTTGGGCCGGGTGGATGCACTGAGCATCGATATCGCCGAACTCGAGGACGCGATCGAGGAGATGGTCGCCCCTTTCGCCGATGCCGTGGAGCGTCTCGATGAGATCCCTGGTCTTGGGGTCATCGGCGCGTCCGCGGTGATCGCCGAGGTCGGGCTGGACATGACGCGGTTTCCCACCGCCGCGCATCTGGCGTCCTGGGCGCGTTTCGCCCCCGGGGTCAAGGAGTCCGCGGGCAAGAAGAAGGGCCGGGGATCGACCGGGCACGGCAACCGCTACCTGGCCCGGGTGTTGGGTGAGGCCGCCGTGGCGGCTGCCAGGACGGACACGTTCCTGGGTGAACGCTACCGGCGTATCGCCCGGCGCCGGGGCAAGAAGAAGGCCGTCGTCGCGGTCGGTCGCTCCCTCCTGGTGATCATCTGGCACCTGCTCGCCGATCCCGAGGCCCGCTACACCGACCTCGGCTCGGACTTCCACGACAAGCGCATCGACCCTGAACGCCGCAAACGGGCCTACGTCCACCAACTCGAAACCCTCGGCTACAAGGTCACGATCGAACCCGCCGC
>DATHIT010000381.1:0-7365 GCA_035489915.1 Pseudonocardia sp.
CACGGTCTCCAGCCCCTCCGGCGCGGCCAGCACGCAGATGGCGGTGATCGCGGTGGCGCCCCTGGCCATCACCAGCTCCACCGCGTGCACCAGGGTGCCGCCGGTGGCCAGCATCGGGTCGAGCAGGAACACCGGGTGCCCATCCAGCGACTCGGGTAGCGAGGCCATGTAGGGCACCGGCCGGTGGGTGCGCTCGTCGCGGGCGGCGCCGACGAAGCCCATCCGAGCCTGCGGCAACAGCTCCAGCGCCGCCTCGGCCATGCCCAGCCCGGCGCGCAGCACCGGCACCAGCAGCGGCGGCTTCGCCAGTCGGTAGCCGGTGGTGCCGGTCAGCGGAGTCTCGATGGGCGTTTCGGCCAGCTCGGAAGCCCGGCAGGCCTCGTACACCAGCATCCCGGTCAGCACCCGCAGCGCGGCCCGGAACGCCGCGTCGCTGGTGTTCCGGTCGCGCAGGGTGGAGAGCCAGGTCTTCACGAGCGGGTGGTCCACCGCGAGCACGTCCATGGCCGCACACGCTACTGCCCGACGGATCATCGTCCCGGCCCGCCGCGTATACCGCCGCCCCGAGGACCTGGCTAGGTCGAGCGGACGAAGTTGACGATCGCGTTGGCCAGGGCGGGTCCGGCGTCTTCCTGCAGGAAGTGCCCGGCCCTGGTGATCGTCGGGTGCTCCCGGCCGGCCGCGCCCGGCAGCTCCCGCCGCAGCAGCGGTGACATCCCGCCGGTGATCGGGTCGCCGTCGCTGAACGCGCACAGCACCGGGATGTCCAGGCCGCGCAGCACGTCCCACGCCGCGCGGTTGGCCTCGGTGGCCGGGTCGTCCGGCCGAGTGGGCACCAGGGTGGGCATCACCCGGGGGCCGACCTTGTAGGACTCGTCCGGGAACGGGGCGTCGTAGGCGGCCAGCTCGGCCGGGGTCAACGCGTACCGGCACCCGCTGGCCACCAGCCGGGCGATGTCCAGCACCCGCGCCTTCTCAACCGCGCGGCGGAACTGCCACCACGGCTCGGGCATGTCCACGTCGCCGGTGGGGAGTCCGGTGTTCGCGGCGACCACCCGGGCGAACCGCTCCGGGTTCTCCGCAATCAGCCGCAATCCGATCAAGCCGCCCCAGTCCTGCCCGACCAGCGTCAGGTCGCGCAGCTGGAGCGCATCGAAGGCGAAGGCACGGACCCACTCGACGTGCCGGGCGTAACTGTGATCGGCTGGCTCGGCTGGCTTGTCGGAGCGGCCGAAGCCGACCAGGTCCGGCGCCACGACGCGCAGCCCGCCGGCGACCAGGACCGAGATCATCTTGCGATACAGGAACGACCAAGTGGGTTCACCGTGCAGCAACATAACGGCCGGGGCGTTATCTTCTCCGGTCGCAATGTAAGCCATTCGCAATGTACTGCCATCACCATCCGGTACTTCCACATAGTCCGGTTGGTAATCGAAATTAGGTACCTTTCTGAATCGTTCTTCAAGAGTGCGCAAGGTTCGCATGGGGCACGATCCTGCCATCCCGGGGCGTCCTCCGGCCCGTCTTCGACGGTACCGGGTGCTGCAATATGTTGCAAGCGGCAACATTTTTCGGAAATCGTGATCACCTGCGGTTATGCCGACGAAAGTCCCCTCGAACGAGGGACCCCCGGCAGGCACACGGAGGCCCCCCGAGTCAAGTCACCCACAGTGACCCGTGCCTCTGCCCCAAACGGGTGGTATTCGGGAATGAGTGACACACTCACCCCACTTCTGCCGCTGTACTCAGTAAGAGTCAGTCGTCAGGAGGTGATCGGGGTGCCAGAGAACACGCACGCGAATGCGGCATTGGTTGCTGCGGCGGAGCAACTCGGGCAATGCGATGGCTATATTGTCCTTGCGGTTGATCCGCAGACCGGAGAGGTCGACGCGCACGGCCCGTACGACGGGATGGCCGCGACGCTGAAAGCGGATCGCCTCCGCCACGAGTTCGATGAGGGCGGGCTCACCGACGTGAGCGTCGGAGTAGTCCGGCTGCACGCCGCGCACTGATTGGGAGCCCCCCGCACGCGAGACCGGGCCGGCCCCTCGGGTCCGACCCGGCGGCGATCGGAGGGCACCGGCGCACCCGCCTGACTCGGGCTGGCTACCCTGCCTGCCGTGGCCATGGACATCGTGCCGATCCAGCTCTCCCTCACCGCCGGCGACCTCATCACCCTCTGGGCGCCGAGGTGGCGCGAGGACGGCGAGGAGTGGGAGGGGTTCCTCGGCGACGAGGACGCCGTTCACGCCTTCCCGGACGCCGCCGCGCTAGCCGGGTACGTGCGCACCGTCCCCGAGCACGACCTGAACGACCACCCCGCATGGCCATTGCTGCTCCAACTCACCGTCGGCGAGCTGGTCCCCGAGGAAGACCAGTGCTACGACCTGATCGGGGTCCCGGAGATCGTCGCCGACGAGCCGGACACCTGGACGGTCAGCGAGCTGGCCAGCATCACTACCCTGGTCCGCTCGCTGGCCGACACCTGCGAGCTGACCGTCGTACACGATGTGCTGAACGCCGCTGAGGGATTCGCCCTGCTCGAACGCGGCACCTGGGCGTTCAACGGCCGCGAGGGCGGCAAACTGTGGGAGCAGCTGGCCGACACCATCGCCAACCGGTGGGACGAGGTGGTCGACGCGCTGGACGCTGTGGTGGTCGTCCCCGAGGTGAACCAGGCCGCGCTGGACGCCGCCCGCCGTGAGCTGGCCGCGCAGACCGGGGAACCGGCCGCCTCGGACGCCGGAGCCAAGGACAGCGCCGCCGAGGGCGAGGAGACCGACGGAGAGACCGCCAGCGGAGACAGCGCGGCAGACGACAGCGGCGCGTCCGACAGCGAGGCGCCCGCTGAAGCCGCCGAAGACAGCCCGCCGCTCAGCGAGGCCGCCGCCTTCTGGGAGTCGGTGGGCATCGACCCGATCCTGATCAGCGCGGACGACGCCGAGCACTACACGCTGCGCTGCTACCTCAATGACAAGCCGGTGTTCCTGGGCAGGGCCGGCCGGATCGACGCGCTGCCCTCGGCGCGCGCGCTGGCCCGCTACCTGGCCGAGTCCGGCGCCGACGGGCACGACCTGACCGCCGCCTCCACCTGGGCCGAGGTGGTGGCCAAGGCGACGGCGGGCGAGCTCGAGGTGGAGGTCGACCCGCAGAACACCTACCAGCTCGCCGGGTTGACCGAGGATCTCACCGACGGTCCCACCACCGTCGACCCCAGCCAGCTGGACCTGGGCGTGGAGCTGCTGCTGGACGTGGGCGAGTGGGCCGGCGACGAGTCCGCCGCGCTGGCCCTGCGCCCGTCGCAGAGCCTGGGCTGGCTGACCTCGTTCGTCCTCCGCCCGGACCCCACCCGCCTGGCCCCCAGCCCGCCCTTCGACGCCGAAGCGCAGCGCTGGGCCGCCCTGGCCGACGACCTCCTCCGCCGCCTCCGCCGCCCCTGACCGCCCCCACCAATTACGCGAGTCGGCGCTCTCAGCACACTGAGTCGGCGCTCTCAGCACACCGTCGGCCCGGGTCAGCACACCGTCGAGCGCTCCGTCAGCCGACCAGCTCGGCGTACCGAGGCTTGATCACGTCGTTGATCAGCGCGAGCCGCTCGTCGAAACCGATGAACGCGCTCTTCATCGCGTTCACGGTGAACCACTGCAGGTCCGCCCAGCCGTACCCGAAGGTGTGCGCCAGGTCGGTGAGCTCGCTGGTCATGCTGCAGCCGGACATCAGCCGGTTGTCGGTGTTCACGGTGACCCGGAAGCGCAGCTTGGTGAGCAGCCCGACCGGGTGCTCGGCCAGCGACTTCGCCGCGCCGGTCTGGATGTTCGACGACGGGCACATCTCCAGGGGGATCCGTTTGTCCCGCACGTAGGCGGCCAGCCGCCCGAGGGTCACCCGGCCGCCGCCGTCCACGGTGAGGTCGTCCACGATCCGCACCCCGTGGCCGAGCCGGTCCGCCCCGCACCACTGCAGCGCCTCCCAGATGGACGGCAGCCCGAACGCCTCGCCGGCGTGGATGGTGAAGTGCGAGTTCTGCTGGCGGAGGTACTCGAACGCGTCCAGGTGCCGGGTGGGCGGGAAACCCGCTTCGGCCCCCGCGATGTCGAAGCCCACCACGCCGTCGTCCCGGTAGCGAACGGCCAGCTCGGCGATCTCCCGGGAGCGCGCCGCATGCCGCATCGCGGTGAGCAGGCAGCCCACCCGGATCCGGTTCCCGTCCTGGGCGGCCCGCTCGGTGCCCAGCCGGAAGCCCTCCAGCACCGCCTCCACCACCGCGTCCAGCCCGAGCCCGTGCTCCACGTGCAGCTCCGGCGCATAGCGGATCTCGGCGTAGACGACCCCGTCGGCGGCCAGGTCCTCGGCGCACTCGGCGGCCACCCGGACCAGCGCGGCCCGGTCCTGCATCACGCCCACGGTGTGCGCGAAGGTCTCCAGGTATCGCTCCAGTGAGCCGGAGTCGGCAGCCGAGGTGAACCAGGCGCCCAGTTCCTCGGGATCAGTGGTGGGCAGCGACCGGTACCTCCCGGCCTCGGCGAGCTCCACCACGGTCGCCGGCCGGAGGCCGCCATCCAGGTGGTCGTGCAGCAGCACTTTTGGCGCAGCGCGCACGTGCTCGTACGTCAAAGGAACCGGGATCTGCATCACGTTGTCACTCTTCCGTCCTATACCCACACCTATCGGGTGAGACAAGCCGCAGCGCCGAGCCCAAGCGGGTGACGCTGAGCTACGCCGATACGCTATTGCACGTCCGCTCCCATTATCCGTTCGACGAAAGCGTCAACGCCGTGAGTGATCAACAAACCCTGTCGTTCGATCGGATGCGCAGCATGCTCATGCGCGCAGCCGAGATCCGCGACAGTGAACAGCAGCAGATCTTCGACTCCCTAGACGAGATCCACGCTCGACTCGCGACCCTTGACGCACTCGGCTCGATGCGCAAGCGGCTCGCCGAACTCCCCGACCGCACCGAGGTCAGCGTCCTGGCCGAGCGCCTGGACGAGACAGTGGCCAAGCTGGACGCTCAGGACGCATCCGTCGCCGCCGTGGCCCGCTCGGTGGACTCCGTGGTCGACCGGCTGGCCAAGCCGTTCGCGCAGCTGGACGGGCGGCTGGACGGGGTGGCCGGGCGGATGGAGGGCATCGCCGGGCGGATGGACGGCCTGGACGACAAGCTCGCCGGGCTGCACAAGCGCCTGGACGACCTGGACAACCGGCTGGACCGGCACGAGCTGCGCCTGGACGGGATGCCCGGAGCGATCACCGGCCCGGTGAAGGAGCGGCTCAGCGGCACCGAGTCCGCGCTGCGCGCCCGGCTGGACGAGGTCGACGACGCGGTGCGCCACCAGCTCGAGGGCAACCGGGACGAGACCCGGCGGAACGCCGAGCAAACCGGCGAGACCCTGCGCCAGCTGATCAACGAGACCAGCACCGGACTGCACGGCAAGCTCACCGAGTTGGGCCAGCGCCCGGCGATCGACCCCACCGACCACCTCACCAACCTGGCCAACCGGCTAGACACGTTGGGCACCCGGTTGGACGACGTCACCAAGCGGCTGGACTCGGTGGACAGCACGCTCGGCGCCCGTCCGGACAAGGACTCGCTGACCGCGCTGGTGCACCAGGCGAACCACGACTCCGAACGCCGCAACGCCGGCCAGCTGGACGAGGCCATGGCCACCTTCGCCGAGATAATCCTGGGCCGAGGCCCCGGCGCGCACGCCAGCCAGATGCCCATGCCGGCACCGCGTCCGGCGCAGCGGCGCGGCCGCGCCAAGGCGGCCATCAAGGCGCGCAACGGCACCACCCCGGACGAGCCCGCCGAGGACGTCGACGACTGACCCCAGCGCCCTCTCAGGGCCCCGCGCAGCACCGCCCGGCGGAGGGCTGGGCTCCGAGCGGCCCGACACAGCCCCCCGTGGCTCGGCACAGCCCGTTGGGCGGCTGTGTGAGCACCAGGCGGGCTGTGTGGGCGGCTCAGGTCCGCGTGCCGAGCGCGGCGAGCACCAACGGCGTCCGCTTCCGCTCCGCGGCGGGGCTGCCCGCCGCGGCGGGGCTGTCCTCGGTGAACCGGGCGGCGCCGGCCAGCGCCGCCCTGGCCGCTTCCAGCGCGTCGGGTCGGTCGGTGTGCAGCTCGAGTAGCGGCTGGCCGGCCGCGACCGGTTCACCCGGGTCCACCAGCAGCCGGATCCCGGCCGCCGGATCCACCGCGTCCTCCTTGCGCGCCCGTCCGGCGCCCAGCAACCAGGCGGCCACCCCGACCGGGTAGGCGTCCCAGCCGGCGAACACCCCGTCGCGTTCGGCGAGCAGCGGCTCGACCGTGCCGGCCACCGGCAGCGGCGCGTCCGGGTCGCCGCCCTGGGCGGTGATCATCTCCCGCCAGACCGGGTAGGCCGCCCCGGAGGCGAGCACCTCGGCCGGGTCCGGTCCGTCCGGCGGAACCAACCCGACCAGCGCGAGCATCTCCCTGGCCAGCCGCACGGTCAGCTCCACCACGTCCGGCGGACCCCCGCCACGCAGTACCTCGACCGACTCGGCGACCTCCAGCGCGTTGCCCACCGCCCGGCCCAGCGGCGCGGACATGTCGGTGATCAGCGCCGCGCAGCGCAGCCCGTGCGCGGCGGCGATGTCCAACATCGCGGTGGCCAGCTGGTGGGCCTGCTCCGGGGTCTTCATGAACGCCCCGGAACCGACCTTCACGTCCAGCACCAGCGCGTCGGTACCCTCGGCCAGCTTCTTGCTCATGATCGAGCTGGCGATCAGCGGGACCGACTCCACGGTGCCGGTGACGTCGCGCAGGGCGTAGAGCTTGCGGTCCGCCGGGGCCAGCGTCGGGGTGGTTGCACAGATCACCGCGCCGATCTCGGCGAGCTGCTCGCGGATCTCCTTCTCCGACAGCGAGGCCCGCCACCCCGGGATGGACTCCAGCTTGTCCAGCGTGCCGCCGGTGTGCCCCAGCCCGCGCCCGGACAGCTGCGGCACGGCCGCCCCGCAGGCCGCGACCAGCGGGACCAGCGGCAGGGTGATCTTGTCCCCGACCCCGCCGGTGGAGTGCTTGTCAGCCAGCGGGCGGCCGGATCCGGACAGGTCCAGCCGGTCCCCCGAGTCGATCATCGCCTGGGTCCACCGGGCCGTCTCCTCGGCATCCATCCCGCGCAGCAGAATGGCCATGGCCAGCGCGGCCATCTGCTCGTCGGCCACCGCGCCGGAGGTGTAACTGGCCACCATCCAGTCGATCTGCTCGCCGCTCAGCCGGCCCCCGTCGCGCTTGGCCTTGATCACTTCCACCGCGTTCGGCGTCATCATCTCCCCAGGTCAGAGGTCGTGAGTGGCAAGTGGTCCGATAGGACCACTTGCCACTCACGAGGGCAGGTCGGT
>DATHIT010000382.1:0-3389 GCA_035489915.1 Pseudonocardia sp.
CCCCGGGTACATCTCCCAGAGCACCGCGAGCAGCGCCTTGTTGGACAGCACCGACTTCCACAGCGGCTCGATCCACAGCGTCTCGGGCAGGCTGCGCACCGCGTGCTTGCCGAACTCGTCGGTGAGCACCCACTCCCACGGATAGAGCTTCAGCAGCGCGGCGATGGGCGCCTCGGCGAGGTCCACGAACCGGTCCAGCGCGGCGTCCCAGCCAAGGTCCTCGATGGCCAGCCCGATCGTGTCCAGCCCGGCCTCCGCGGCGGTCTCCTGCAGGTAGGCGGTGGTGATGTGGTCCTCACCGGTGGAATCGCCGCTAGACCAGGTGAAGTGCAGTTCGGCGCCGGGCAGGGACTCGCCGATCTCAGCCCAGCGGGCCACCAGCTTCTCGTGCAGTGAGTTCCACTGGTCGTCGCTGTCGTGGGTGTCCTTGAGCCAGTGCCACTGCAGGATGGACGCCTCGAGCAGGGTGGTCGGGGTGTCCGCGTTGTACTCCAGCAACTTGGCCGGGCCGGAGCCGTCGTAGCGCAGGTCGAACCGCCCGTAGAGGTGCGGGTCGGAGCGCTTCCAGGAGGCGGCGACCCCCTCCCAGCTCCACTCCGGCAGCGCGAAGTCCCGGAACCGCTCGGTGGTCACCACGTGGTCCACCGCTTCCAGGCACATCGAGTGCAGCACCTCGACGTCCGCCTCCAGGGCGAGGATCTCGTTCATCTCGAACACGTAGTGCACCGACTCGTCCCAGTACGGCCGGGCCTCCCCGCCCTGACCGCGCCCCGGGGTGTCGAACACCATGCCCTGCTCGGTGATCCGCTGCTTCCAGTCCGGTCGCGGCGAGCTTGTCTCTCGGTGCAAGTTCCCCTCAGCCTCCGCCGGAACCCCGGGAGCTCCCGGAGCTGGCCTTGCCCGCGCTGGACCCGGTGTTCGACTTGCTCACGCCGAACCCGCCGCGCTGGACGGTCCGGCCGGACGAGGTGACCACGGTCTTGTCCCTGGGCGCGACGGTGGTGCCCCCGGTGGCTACCTGCCCCACCGTGCCGGCGCCGCCGTAGTTGTAGTGGTACTGCCGACCGCCGCCGCCGATGAAGATCGGGATGAGCCCGAGGCCGGGGTTGTAATGGCCGCCGCTGGCCTCGGTCGAGGCCGCCGGCTGCACGCAGTTGTTGTCGTCCACCACCACGTTGCTGTCGTCGACGCATTTGGCCTCGACGGTGTCCGGCTGGGAGACCG
Organism: Pseudonocardia sp.; assembly: GCA_035489915.1. GTDB lineage: Bacteria > Actinomycetota > Actinomycetes > Mycobacteriales > Pseudonocardiaceae > Pseudonocardia. The sequence goes on from DATHIT010000382.1 coordinate 1,225, forward strand.
CGTAGCCGATGGCGATCAGCGCGGCCACCCCCACGGTGACCCCGCCGCCGATCATCACCCGCTTGCGCGTCTTGGCCTTGCGGGCCGCCTCGGCCTCCCGGGCCGCCTCGGCCTCCTTCTCCTCGCGCAGCGCCTGCTGACGGGCCCGGCGCTCGGCCAGGGTCGGCTCGCGCACCGGCGTGGTCTCATCCTGATAGCGGATGCGTCCGCCACGGCGGGTCGGCTTCTTCTCCGCCTCCTCGCCCGGCTCGGCCCGCCCGGCCGGCTGGTCGGTCTCCTCGGCCTGCCCGGTTGGTCCGGCCGGCTCGGCCTGATCGGCCGGTTGGTCGGCCTTCTCGGCCTCGCCGGTTGGTCCGGCTGGTCCGGCCTGATCGGCCGGCTGCTCGGTCCGCTCCGTCGGCTGCTCCGCGCGCGGGACCGCCTCGGCCGGCTGCTGGCTCTGTTCAGGCTGCTCGTTCGGCCGGTCCGGCGACTCATCGCCTTTGGTGTTCATCGCCTCACCCCTGTCCGCACGGTACCGCGCACGACCGGTCCCGCGGCGGACCGACCGCTCACCGGCTCCGGAGCCACGATGGTCGACCATCCGCCGGGCCGCCCGATCCCCGGGCCTGGACCTCGGTATTTCGCAGCACATCCGCCGCCGAACAGCGCGCCGGCGCCCCCGAAATGGGTTGCCCCAACCGGGTGCAGGCATGATGGCCGGGACATGGAGCCGACCGACGGCGCCTCGCGCGCACATCGTTCGCCCGCCCGCGCCGGTCGGGTGGGCCGGCTCCGGCTCGGCCCCCGTCAGTTCTGCATCGTGATCGGCCTGCTGATCGGCGCCGCCATAATGCTCGTGGTGGCCACCCTGAACGATGTGGTCGGCGCCCGCGTCCCGGTGCTCAGCACACTGGCCTCCGCGCCGGTCCCGGAGAACGAACGGCCGCTCTCCGAACGCACCCCGCCGCCGCCCACCCCGGGCACCTGCCTGATCTGGCAGCGCGCGGACGCGGCGGATGCCTCCACCGTGGACTGCACCCGCCAGCACCTGTTCGAGCAGGCCGGTCCGGTCCAACTCACCGACTTCAACCCGGGCGTCCCGCTGCCCACCAATCAGCGCTTCCGCGAGCTGGTCAACGAACGCTGCACCCCGCTAGTGGTGAACTACCTGAACGGCAAGTACGACCCGAGCGGCGCGTTCCGGGCGGGCGCGCTGAAGCCGTCCGAGAAGAGCTGGAGCGACGGCGACCGGACGCTGCGCTGCGGGCTGCAGCGGTTCTCCCGGTCCGGCGCGCTGTACCCGATCATGGGCAAGGTGGCCGCCCAGGACCAGGCCGACATCCGGCCGCCCGGTACCTGCCTGGGCATCGATGGCCGGTTCATCGGCGACCCGGTGGACTGCGCGCTGCCGCACGCCGAGGAGTCGGTCGGCGCGATCGACATGAGCCAGAAGTTCAAGGACAAGTTTCCCTCGGCCAACGACCAGGACGGCTTCCTGCAGCCGGCATGCACCAAGCTGGCCGCCGATTACTCCGGCGGCGCCAACGTGATCAGCGACAAGAAGCTCGTGGTGATCTGGAACAACCTCACCCAGCAGTCCTGGTCGGCCGGCACCAGGAAGGTGGCCTGCAACCTGGCCGCCGTGCTGCCGGACAAAAGCGGGTACGCCCCGATCATCGGCAGTGTGAAGGGCCCGGTGCAGATCGGTGACAAGCCGGCCCCGCCGGCCCAGTTGCAGGTTCCGCCCGGCGCCCCCGCGCCCGGCTCGGGTGCCGACTCCGCCAACGACGATGACGACTCGGACGACAGCGACTCGCCGCCGGAGTCGGCACAGGACCAGCCGTCCATCGCCCCGCCGGTCCCGCTGCCGGCCAACCCGCTGCCGGCGCTGGGCGGCGGCGACAACCGCCAGCCGGCCAACCCACTGGGCGGCGGGCAGAGCAACCCACTGGGCGGCGCGGGCGGCCAGGGCACCAACCCACTGGGCGGCGCGGCCGGGCAGGGCACCAACCCTCTGGGCGGTGACAAGCCGGCGGAGCTGCCCAAGCCGGCCGAAGCGAACCCGACCCCCCGCTGAGCCTCGACGCCGGGCCCTCCTAGCGGTTGGCGTCCTGGCGGACGGGCGTGATCGGGGAAAACTCGGTGGTGTCGTCCGGTCGACGTCGGCTGGCCTTAGCGCGGGC
>DATHIT010000383.1:0-4865 GCA_035489915.1 Pseudonocardia sp.
CATGGGGCCGGCCCAGGGCAAGCTGGAAACGGTGAACACGGTGGCGGTGTTGGCCGAGGCCACCGGCCGCTCGATCGCCGACACCGGCACCACCACCTGGCGGCCGGTGCACGTGCCGGTCACCCTGGGCGCGCTGGCCGGACGGATCTTCGAGCCGGTCCGCTACTCGCCGATGCAGCCCTGGGACGCCGCGCGTGGCGCCCACCCGCTGGTGGCCGGCCAGTGGATCCGCCCCGAGCACTACGGCGACCCGGCCGCCGAGGTGCGCGCGGTGCGCGAGCGGGTCGGGATCATCGACGTCACCCCGATCGGCAAGCTGGACCTGCGCGGCCCGGACGTGCCGAAGCTGCTCAACCTGCTCTACGTGAACAAGTGGTCCAAGCTCGGCATCGGGCGGGTGCGCTACGGGGTGATGTGTGCCGAGGACGGCGTGGTGTTCGACGACGGCGTCACCGGCCGGCTCGGCGAGGACCACTACCTGATGTCCACCACGTCGTCCGGCGCCGGCGCGGTCTGGGAGTGGGTGGAGAACTGGCTGCAGACCGAGCACCGGGAGTGGCGGGTGCACGTGACGCCGGTGACCACGGCGTACGCCAGCATCAATGTGGCCGGGCCCCGGTCGCGGGAACTACTGGGGCGGCTCACCGACGTCGATCTGAGCCCCGAGGCGTTCGAGTACATGCATGTGCGCACCGGGCGGGTGGCCGGCGTGGACAACTGCGTGCTGTGGCGCATCGGGTTCACCGGCGAGCTGTCCTACGAGCTGCACGTGCCGGCCGGCTACGGTCCGCACGTGTGGGAGGCGCTGCTGGAGCACGGCGCCGACCTCGGCGTAGCCCCGTTCGGCGTGGAGGCGCAGCGCATCCTGCGGCTGGAGAAGGGCCACTTGATCGTCGGCCAGGACACCGACGGGCTGACCAGGGCGTACAGCGCCGGCCTGGACTGGGCGGTGAAGCTGGACAAGCCGGACTTCGTCGGGCGTCCCGAACTGGCCTGGCAGCACGAGCGGGACCAGGCGAAGCCGTCCGGGCCACGGCTGGTCGGGCTGGCCATGGTCGATTCGTCGGTGGTGCCGGAGGAGGCCAGCCAGATCGTGGCCGACGGGCACCGGATCGTCGGTCGGGTCACCTCCAGCCGACGGTCGCCGACGTTGGGCAGGGCGGTGTGCCTGGCGCAGCTGGACGTGTCGCTGTCCGCCCCGGGCACCGAGGTCACCGTCCGGTTGCGCGACGGGAATGAGGCGCGCGCCCGGGTCACCGAGCAGCTGGCCGCCGTCGATCCCTCGGGCGAGCGGCACCGGGTCGGGTCGAGCGGCCCGGTAGGGCCCTGCCGGGAGTTCACCGTGCCGCCGCCGGCCAGCCCGATCGCTGCCGCCGCCGTGTCGAGTGCCGCCGTGCCGAGGGCCGCCGTTGCGAGGGCCGGCGGGCAGGTCGCGCTGATCGATGAGTCCGCGCTGGCCAAGGTGTTGGTCCGGGCCGCCGTCGACGGACCGGTGGGCGCCGCGCTGGGTATTCGGTTCGGCCGGGCCGCCCGGGACGCGGACGGCGCGCTGGTGGTCGGCTCGGCGCCGGGGGAGTGGCTGGTGCTGTCCGCCGGCGCCGACTCCGGGCGGACGGAGAAGCCGCGGGCGCGGCTGGCCGCGCTGGAAGAGCTGGTCAGCGTGGTGGACGTGACGCACGGGCGGGCGCTGCTCCGGCTCACCGGGCCGCGTGCCGCCGACCTGCTGGCCAAGGTCTGCGCGATCGACCTGGCCGACGACGTCACCCCGGACGGCGCGGCGTTGTCCACTTCGACAGCCAAACTGGTCACCGGTTTGGTGCGTGACGATATGGACGGCGTGCCCAGCTACCTGTTGCACTGCGAACGATCGTCGGGGCAGTACCTGTGGGACGCCCTGTTGGATGCCGGCGCGGAGTTCGGCATCACCACCGCTGGTTAGGAGACTTGTTCGATGGCCTTCCCGAGTGACCTGGAGATCGCCCGCCACGCGCAGCTCAAGCCGATCGAGGACGTGGCCGGCGAGATGGGCTTGGGCGGCCACCTGCTGGAGCCGTACGGACGGGACGTGCTGAAGATCCGGCTGGAGGCGGTCCAAGAGCTCGCCGACCGGCCGAAGGCCAAGTACGTGGTGGTCTCGGCGATCACCCCGACCCCGCTGGGCGAGGGCAAAACCACCACCACGGTCGGGCTCGGCCAGGCGATGAACCACATCGGCAAAAGGGCCACCGTGGCCATCCGCCAGCCGTCCATGGGGCCGACCTTCGGCATCAAGGGCGGCGCGGCCGGCGGCGGGTACAGCCAGGTGGTGCCGATGGAGATCCTGAACCTGCACCTCACCGGCGATTTCCACGCGGTCACCTCGGCGCACAACATGCTCTCCGCCGTGCTGGACAACCACCTCTACCAGGGCAACCAGGCCGACTTCGACCAGCACCGAATCACCTGGCGGCGGGTGCTCGACGTGAACGACCGGGTGCTGCGCAACGTGATCGTCGGGCTGGGCACGCACATTGACGGCATACCTCGGCAGACCGGGTTCGACATCACCGCCGCCTCCGAGGTCATGGCGATCTTCGCGCTGTCCCGTTCACTGGTGGAGATGCGCCAGCGGATGGGCCGGATCGTGGTCGGCTACTCCCGTCACGGCCTGCCCATCACCGCTGACGAGATCGGCGGCGCCGGCGCGATGGCGGTGATCATGCGTGACGCGCTGAAGCCGAACCTGATGCAGACCCTGGAGAACACGCCGGTGCTGGTGCACGCCGGCCCGTTCGGCAACATCGCGCACGGCAACTCCTCGGTGATGGCCGACCTGATCGGCATCCACTCCGGCGACTTCCTGATCACCGAGGCCGGCTTCGGCGCGGACATGGGCGCCGAGCGGTTCTTCAACATCAAGTGCCGGGCCTCCGGGCTGACCCCGGACGCCGCGGTGGTGGTGGCCACCGTCCGGGCGCTCAAGGCGCACTCCGGCAAGCACAAGATCGTCGCGGGCAAGCCGCTGCCCGAGGCGCTGCTTCGGGAGAACCCGGACGAGGTGCACATCGGCGGGGCGAACCTGCGCAAGCAGATCGAGAACATCCGACTGCACGGGGTGTCCCCGGTAGTGGCGATCAACGCGTTCCCCGACGACCACCCGTCCGAGCATGACGCGATCGCTGAGATCGCGGCCTCGATGGGGGCCCGGTCAGCGGTGTGCACACACTTCGCCAAGGGCGGAGCGGGCGCCACCGAGCTGGCCGAGGCGGTGGCCGAGGCGGCCGACGAGCCGTCCGACTTCCATTTCCTCTACCCGGACGAGGCGTCACTGCGGGAGAAGATCGAGACGGTGGCCACCAAGGTGTACGGCGCGGACGGCGTGGACTACGACCTGGCCGCTGCCCGGCAGCTGGACAGCTACGAGCGCAACGGGTTCGGTTCACTGCCGGTCTGCATCGCCAAGACACACCTGTCGATCTCGTCGGACTCGTCGTTGAAGGGCGCGCCGACCGGCTGGCGGCTACCGGTGCGGGAGGTACGCGCCTCGGTGGGCGCCGGGTTCATCTACCCGATCTGCGGCGACATGCGCACCATGCCCGGCCTGGGCGCCGATCCCGCCGCGCACCACATCGACCTGGACCAAAACGGCGAGATAGTAGGCCTCTCCTGACCCGTCGGTGCCGCCCGGATCCGCGTCGCACAGACCGGCTGTAGCCGGCACAGACCACGTACGGGCTGTGCGGCGTATGCGCGGTCTGTGCGGGTGACGGGGCGGCTCGTCCTGGTCGCCGCGGCGCGTCGAGATCGACAGGAGGGTCATTTGATCACGGTGCCGGCGACCCTGACGTCGATCTCGACGAGCGAGGGTGGGCGCGATGAGTGAGCGGTACGGGGATCTGACGGTGGGCGGGTTCCTGGACGCGCTGGCCGCTCGGAGTCCGGCCCCGTCCGGGGGAGCGGCGGCAGCGGTGACGGTGGCCTCGGCGGCGGCGCTCACCGCGATGGCCGCCCGGTTCGCCGGTTCCGCCGAGCTGACCGGGCTGGCCGGGCCGGCGGATGTACTGCGCGCCCGGCTGCTCGAGCTGGCCGACGCCGACGGGCCCGCCTACGCCCAGGTGCTCGCCGCCTCGCGGTTGCCCGCCTCCGCGCCCGATCGGGCCGCGCGGATGGCCGCCGCGTTCCGGACGGCCACCGAGGTGCCGCTGGCGGTCGCGCGGGCCGGCGTCGAGGTGGCCGAGCTGGCTGCCCGCCTGGTTGCCGAGGGCAATGCGAACCTGGTCGGCGACTCCCGGGTGGCCGTGCTGCTCGCCGAGGCGGGGGTGCGGGCCGCCGCCGAGCTGGTCGGGATCAACGTCCGGCACGGCGAGCTGGACGGCGCCCCGCTCGCCGATGCCCGGGCCTGTGTGCGAACCGCCGAGGCGTTCGCCCGGCCGCACTGAGCGCGGCCAACGAGCCCCCGCCCGCACTGAGCGCGGTCGCAACCCTCCGGCCGGCACAGAGCCACTACCGCTCGCGCAGACCCCGCACGGTCTGCGCGACCGGCACCAGGTCTGCGCGACCGCCACAAAGCCGTTAATTGCCCTGGTGGAGACTAGTAATCCGGGTGGGGGTATTTCGATCACGTAACGCGAGGTCGCCGGCCGTAAATTCTGGCAACAGTCTCTCCACTGGGGGTTTACAGCGCGATCATTGACCAACATGATGGACGTCACATCCGGCCCATCACGCGCGTCGGCCGGCGGTCCCCGCCGCCGAGTGCGTCGAGCTCCGCGAGGAGTTGTCATGGTGGATTCAGCAAGGGTCGAGCAACTTCGGCTCGACTACCGCAACCGGCAGGTGCGGTGGGGCTTCATCTGGGCGCTGTGGTGCGCCGTGCTGTGGGGGGC
>DATHIT010000384.1:0-3592 GCA_035489915.1 Pseudonocardia sp.
GTCCCCGGTCATCCGCAGGCGCAGGTAGTCCTTGGGGTTGAGCATGTGTCGCATCCGGGCGTACGCCTCGGGTTCGTGCTGGCGCAGCCACAGCAGCTTGCCTCCGGTGAAGCCGGGCAGCATCCGGTTCTGCGTCAGCTCCAACAGGCCCTTCAGCCCGCCGGCCCGCTCGGTGATCTCGTCGCACTGCGGCGCGGATCGCTGATCGTTCCAGAGAATGGCCGGCCGGATGACCTGGCCGTCCTCGTCCAACGCGGTCAAACCGTGCATCTGGCCGCAGAGCCCGATGGCCCGGACCTGAGCGCCGGGCACGGCGGCGACCACCGCCCGGACACACTCATCGGTCGCCCGCCACCAGTCCGCCGGGTCCTGCTCGGCCCATCCGGGGCGTGGGGTGGCCTGCGGGTACTCCCGCATCCAGTGGGCGATCACCTGACCGGCCGTGTCGACCGCCACCACCTTGCACGCCGATGTGCCGATGTCGATGCCGATCCACACAGTGGTCATGACACTCCCCGAGTTATGCCCCGTGCCGGATGCGCAGGTGCTTGAGCTGCAGGTAGCCGTCCAGTCCTTCGCGGCCGTGCTCGTAGCCGTAGCCACTGCCCTTGCGGCCGCCGTAGGGCGCGTTGATGATCCCGGCGTCGACGTTGTTGACCGCGACGTTGCCGAAGTCGAGCCGACGTCCCAGCGCGAAGGTCGCGGTCAGGTTCTCTGTGTACACGTATGCGGCGAGCCCGGCCGGGGTGCTGTTGGCCAGCTCGACGGCCTCGTCCAGCGACCGGTAGGCAGCGACGCCGAGCACCGGGCCGAAGGTCTCCTCGTGCATGACGAGCATGTCCTGGGTGCAGTCGGCCAACACGGTGGGCGCGTAGAAGTAGCCGGATTCCAGGCCCGCCGGGCGCTGCCCGCCGCACAGCACGCGTGCCCCCTTGGCCCGTGCATCGTCCACGTGGCGCTCGACCTTCTGGAGGATCTCCGCGTTGGCCACCGGGCCCATGTCGGCGTCCTCTTTGACCAGCCCGTCCGCCACGACAAGGTCCTCGGCGGCGCTCGCCAGCCGCTGGACGAACTCCTCGTACCGACTGGCATGCACGTAGACCCGGTTGATCGCGATGCAGATCTGGCCGGCGTTGCGGAACGAACGCCGCAGCGCCCCGTTCACCGCCCCGGTCAGGTCGGCGTGCTCGGTGACGATCATCGGGCAGTTGCCGCCGAGCTCCATGGACATCGGCTTCACCCCGGACACGGTTTTCACGATCGCCGCCCCGGTGTCCGAGGAGCCGGTGAACGCGACCTTGTTCACGGCGGGGTGCGCGACCAGGGCGCGGCCGGTTTCCCCGGCGCCGGTGACCAGGTTCGCAACCCCGGCCGGGAGGTCCGTGGCCGCCAGGCAAGCGAACAGCTCGATGGCCGAGGTCGGGGTGTACTCGGACGGCTTGACCACGATGGTGCAGCCGGCGCCGAGCGAGGCGGCCAACTTCCAGCCGATGAGCTCGAGAGGGTAGTTCCACGGCGAGATCGCCGCGACGACACCGATCGGCTCGCGCTCGACCAGGCTGGTGAAGCCGTCTTCCTCGTTGGGCACGATCGCGCCGAATGTCCGGGTGGTCTCCTCGGCGTAGAAGTGGAAGGCCTTCGCCAGCTTGCGCACCTCGCCGAGAGCCTCCGACAGCGGCTTGCCCATCTCCCTGGTGATGGACTCGGCCAGCGCTCGCTCGCTCTCCGCGATCCGCTGGCCGATGGCGTGCAGATGCCCGGCGCGCACCGATGGGTTCACCCAACGCCAGCTTTCGAACGCCCGGCACGCGGCCGCCACCGCCCGGTCCACGTCCCGCTCGTCGGAATCAGGCACCTCGGCGACCACCTCGAGGTTCGCCGGATTGTGCACCGAAAGCAGCCGGCCACTGGCGCTGTCCACCCAGTTGCCATTTATGTAGAGGCGGCCGGTTCGTTGGTCGGTCATGAGCACTGGACTCCCGTCCGGTGGTGGCTGGGATGTCCTATCATCGTATGAAGTGGGGGTCAACGCCCGCGCCGGCGGCCTCAGCCGCGGGACATCGTTGACCGGTGGTCTACTTCGTCATACCTTTCGGCCGTGCACCATGCCCCCGGTCCGCGGCAGCGCCTGCCCGAAACCCTCGCGGACTCGCTGCAGCGGGAGATCCTGGGCGCGGGGTTGAAGCTGGGCGACCGGCTGCCCACCGAGACGGAACTGGGCGAGCGTTTCAACGTCAGCCGCACGGTGGTCCGGGAAGCCGCGCGGTTGCTGGTGCAGCGGGGTCTGGTCACCGTCATGCCCGGCCGGGGGATGACCGTGGCGCAGGTGGACGGGCGGCTGATTGCCGAGCAGTACGGCCTGCTGCTACGGCTGAGCGAGGGCACCTTCGAGCAGCTGCTCGAGCTGCGGCTCGTCCTCGAGGTGGAGATGGCGGCACTGGCGGCCGCCCGACGCTCGCCCGATCAGCTGGCCGCGATGCGGGAGCGGAACCGTCAACTGGTGGCGGCGCGGGGATCCCGGGAGGAGTTCCTCACCGCTGACCTGGCCTTCCACGAGCTCATGGCGGAGGCCAGCCACAACCCGTTCTTCCGGCTGGTCATCGACCCGATCAACGGCTTCCTGCGGGACACCTACAGCAACTCATCCGGCTACCCGTCCGAGGCCCACCACACCATCGAAGAGCACAACCAGATAGCCGACGCCATCGCCGCCGGCGACCCCGGTGGAGCCCGCTACGCCACCGAGCGACACCTGCGGCGGGTCATCGCCAACCGCAACAAGTTCGTCGCGTCAGAAGACGCGAACTGACCACGCTTCGTCACAGCCTGTACAGGTTGCTCTGCGTGGTCAAGAGGGGTTTCCGGCGGCAACATCCACCGGGTCGCCGAGGGCTCGGCGGTGCCCCGGCGCCGAATAGATGGCCGGCTCGCGCGGACTCAAGAAGGCCCTGTATTTGTGCTTTCCCGGACGGCCACTTTCAATACCCCGGATGTTAAATATGGGGCGGGTGAGCGATTCTTGCAATTTGTGACGTTATGACCGGACGCAGCGGTACGCCAGGGTCGATGTGTTTCCGGTACCGACCCCGTCAGGACATACGAGCAGGGCGCCGGGCCTGAGGCCCGGCGCCCTGCTCAGGGCGGCGAAAAGTCAGTTGCTGCCCGAACTGTCGGTGTACTCGTTGTCCTGGTCGCAAGAACCGTCGTGGCTGTCGGTGTTCTTCTGGTACGACGACTCGTAGCCGGCCACACCCTCGCCGATCGAGTTGTTGCAGCCCTGGAACGGCGCCTGACCAGCGCTGTCCTGAACGTTCACCCAGCCGACCTGGCCGTGCGCACCGTCCAGAATTCCGTCGGCAAAAGCGAGCGGGGTCGCCACCACGAGACCGGCAGCGACGACAGCCGCCACGATTCCAGCCTTCTTCAGCACAGTGAATCTCCTGTTCAGATTAGCGGCGTCTCGGGAACACCGCCACGTTTACCAGCGATGATTGGGGAGCCCTCGCTGGCGAAGTCAACATAGCGGATCTTCGCCGCTATTGACACCGGGGTACCGCAATCGGGCATTTCGGACGTGTCGCGGCGGGTTACG
>DATHIT010000385.1:0-27431 GCA_035489915.1 Pseudonocardia sp.
CGAGCTGCGGCTGCTGCGCGACGAGGAGTCCTGCGCCAGCGTCGGCGCGCCGCTGCTGGTGGTCAGCCAATTCACCCTCTACGGAGACACCCGCAAGGGGCGCCGGCCGTCCTGGTCCGCCGCCGCCCCACCGGATCGGGCGGAACCGCTGGTGGAGGACGTGGTGGCCCGGCTGCGCGAGCGCGGCGCCCGGGTGGAGACCGGCCGGTTCGGCGCCATGATGGCCGTCGAGTCGGTCAACGACGGGCCGTTCACCGTGCTGGTGGAGGTGTCCCCGCCGGCCGGCTGAGCTCAGTCCTGGAACACGCACCGGCCGCCGACGAAGGTGAGCCGTACTCGGGCGTCCGCGATGTGCCCGGGAGGCAGGTCCAGGGGGTTGCGGTCCAGGACGGCCAGATCGGCCAGGTTCCCCTCGGCGATCCGGCCGGTGTCCTCGGCGTGGGTGACGTAGGCCGAGCCGGCGGTGTAGAGGTCCAGCGCGTCGGCCAGCGCGATGCGTTGCTCGGGCAGGAACGCCGGTCCGGCGCCGTCGGGGGCGATCCGGTTGACCGCGGTGTGGATGCCGTGCAGCGGGTCCGGGCTGCTCACCGGCCAGTCGCTGCCCCCGGCCAGCCGCGCCCCGGAGGCCAGCAGCGCGCCGAACGGGTACTGCCAGCCGGCGCGGCGCTGACCCAGGAACGGAATGGTGAGCACATCCATCTGCGGCTCGTGGCAGGCCCACAGCGGCTGGATGTTGGCCACCGCGCCGAGCTGGGCGAACCGGGGGATGTCGTCCGGGTGGACCACCTGCAGGTGCGCCAGGTGGTGGCGGTTGTCCCGGTCGCCGTTGGCCGTCCTGGCGGCCTGCACCGCGTCCAGAGCCTCCCGCACCGCCCGGTCCCCCAGCGCGTGGAAGTGCACCTGGAAGTCCAGGGCGTCCAGCGCGGTCAGGTACTTGGCCAGCTCCGACGGGTCCACGAAGCTGAGCCCCGCATTGCCGGCCGCACTGCCTCCCGCACCGCCGCCCGCGCAGCCGCACGGGGTCAGGTAGGGCTCCAGCATCGCGGCGGTGTGGTTCTCCGCCACGCCGTCCTGCATGATCTTCACGGTGCGCGCCCGGAGCAGCGGCGCCAGGTCCAGCCGGGACCGCCGCTCCAACAGCTCGTCGATCTGTTCGGCGCCGCGGTCGCGGTCCCACCACAGCGCCCCGGTCACCCGGGCGGTGAGGCTGCCCCGCTCAGCGGCCTCCAGATAGGCCCCGCTGGCATCGGACATGCCGTTGAAGTCCCCGAGCAGCGCGTCCTGCCAGGCGGTGATGCCCAGCGAGTGCAGCAGCCGCTGCGCGCGCAGCAGGCCGGCCAGCCGGTCGGCGGCGGTCAGCTCCGGCAACAGCCGGCTGACCAGGTGCGCGGCGCCCTCCTGCAGCATGCCGACCGGCTCCCCGTCGGCGTCCCGCTCGATCCGCCCGTCCGCCGGGTCCGGGGTGTCCCGGTCGATCCCGGCCAGCTCCAGCGCGCGGGTGTTCACCCAGGCCCCGTGGTGGTCCCGATTGACCAGGTAGGCCGGCCGGTCCGGCACCACCGCGTCCAACGCCCGCCGGGTGGGGATGCCGCCGGGGAACGCCTCCATCGACCAGCCGCCGCCGCGCACCCACGGCTGGTCCGGGTGCGCCCGGGCGTACTCGCCGATCAACCGCGGGTACTCGGCGGCGTCGGTGAACCCGGTGAGGTCGCACTGGCCCAGCTCCATGCCGCCACTCACCGCGTGGATGTGCGCGTCGGTGAACCCGGGCAGCAGCAGCCCGCCGGCCAGGTCGATCACCTCGGTACCCGGTCCGGCCATGGCGCGGGCCGGCTCCGGACCCACCGCGCTGATCCGTCCGGCGGTGACCGCCACCCCGCTGGTGGTCCGGCCGCCGCCCAGGTAGGCCGGGCCCCCGGTGAAGATCAGGTCAGCGTGCTCAGACGGCACCGTCCACCTCCACCGGGCGCAGCTCGAGCGTCGTTTCGTCGGTACCGCGCCCGGTCCGGAAGTAGGCCGAGCGCCGACCCCACTTTGCCACCGCCGCGGCCACCAGCCCGGCGGCCAGCACCACCCCCGGGCAGAGCAGCTGGAAGTAGCCATTGTTCGGGTCGATCGCCAGGTGGTCGCTCTTGGTCAGGTAGGAGGCCACCAGCACGCCACCGAGGGCGAACATGGCCAACCCGCAGGCCGCCGGGATCACCACCACGGTCAGCGCCTCCAACGGTCGGCCGCGCAGCACCGCCCGGAAGCGCACCGCGCAGGCCAGCGCGGTCAACCCGTAGTAGCCGGCCACCAGGATGCCGACCGCGTTGACCGCCGCCAGGACCATGGCGCTGACCTGCGGGATGCTCACCGCCAACACCGCGATGACCAGCGCGATGGCCGCGTTGCACACGGTGCCGGCGGCCGGCGTGCCGTACCGGGGGTGCACCCGCGTCCACACCTTGCCCAGGGTCCGGTCCCGGCCCATCGCCAGCGCCTGCCGGGCGGTGGGGATCAGCCCGGCCAGCAATGAGGCCACCGTGGAGAACAGCAGCGCGAGCAGCGGCAGCGAGGCCCACGGTTCGGCGGCCAGGGTGCTGGCGAAGAAGATCAGCGCGTCCGCCGGGTGGGCGGCCAGCTGCTCCGGGGTGAGCACCCGTTGGAAGGCGATCGCGCCGGTCACGAACAGCAGCATGGTGGAGACGAGCGTGAGGTAACCGCTGCGCGCCGAGGTCTCCGCCGATCGGGTCTCCTCGGTCACGCTGAACGCCGCGTCCCAGCCCCAGTAGATGAACACCGCGATGACCAGCCCCTGCTCCAGCGCGCCCAGCGAGCTGATCTGCAACGGGTTCAGCCATGACCAGCTGAACGGCTGATCACCGGACACGATGCCCCAGCCGCAGAACCCGATCAGGGTGAGGTACTCGAAGACCAGCAGCGCGGTCTGCAGCTTGGCCGCCTTGGCCAGGCCGGTAGCCGCCGCCGCGGTGACCCCGACGAGCACCACCACCCCCGCCACGGTGCTGTGCGCGGTCGAGTTCGGGTCCAGGTGGATCCCGGCCACCTGCACCAGGCCGACCTTGGCGGCGAAGCGCAGCAGGACCGAACCGGTGACCGCGCCGGTGTAGCCGAGGAAGATCAACGTGCCGACCAGCAGCACCCAGCCGGTGAGAAAGCCCAGCCACGGGCCGAGCGAGGTGCCCACCCAGACGTAGCCGTTGCCGCAGTTGCGCTCCACCCGGTTCAGCCGGGCGTAGGCGCCGGCGATGCCCAGCATCGGCAGGAAGGCGATCACCAGCAGGATCGGCAGCTGAACGCCGACGATGCCGGCCAGCAGGCCGAGGCCGATGGCGATGCTGGTGGTGGCCGCGACGCCGGACGGGCGACGGCCCAGCCGCCCAGCACCCCGACCGACCGGGCCAGCGCGGGCTCCGACGCGGCGGGCGGCCCGTGGCGTGGCGTCCGAGTTGTCATCCGACCTCCCGCTCGACCTCGGCGTCCGATCGCCGGCAAACCAGTGCAGCAGTGCGCACGTCGCTAGGTCAATGGTGTTGACATAAAGCGGGCCGGCGGCTGGACTACCGGAGGTGACCCGAGATCGAGCGCCCTCGGCGCGGCGCAGGCGGCGCCCTACGCGGACCGGTCAGCTGCTCTCCGAGGAGCTGATCGTGGACACCTGCCTGCGGCTGATCGAGCAGCACGGCGGGGAGGCGCTGTCCATGCGCCGGCTCGGCGCGGCCCTCGGGTCGGACGCGACGGCCGTCTATCGGTACTTCCCCGGCAAGGACGAGCTGCTGTTGGCCGTGGCGGACGAGCTGATCGGCCGCGCCATGAGCGGGTTCCGGCCCACCGGCGATTGGCTGGCCGACCTTCGACGGCTGGCGATTCTGGTGTACCGGAAGCATCAGGCGCACCCGAGGACCGCGGCGCTGGCGGCGGCCCGGGTGACCGGCCGGGCAAACGAGATCAGGACGGTGGAAACGATGCTGGGCGTGATGCGCGGCGGCGGGTTCTCCGAGGCGGACGCGGTACGCCACTACCTGTCGTACATCGACATGGTGCTCGCCTTCTCCGCGCTGGACGCGGCGGCCCGGAGCACGCCCGGTTGGGGTCAGCCGGAGCCCGCCTGGCGGTCCGCCTACCTGGGGCTGGCGGCCGAGGAGTACCCCAACATCGCGGCCGCCTCGGACGAGCTGATCACCCGGCTCAGCGGTAGCTCGTTCCCGCTCGCGCTGGAGCTGTTCCTGTCCGCGCTGGCCGGCGCCCCGCGGGCGGACGGCTGACCGCTCAAGGGATGCTCCACTGGTAGGAGTCCTTGCACAGCCGCAGGTAGAGCATCGCCTCGGCGTTGCGCACCCCGGGCACGGTGCGGATCCGGCCGGAGATCAGCTCGAGCAGGCTCGCGTCGTCCACGCAGACCACCTCGGCCAGGATGTCGAACCGCCCACCGCACATCACCACGTAGGACACCTCGGTCATCGCGGCCAGCGCGTCGGCGACCGGTTCCAGCGGGCCCTCGACGTTGATCGCCACCATGGCCTGCCGGAACATGCCCACCCGCAGCGGGTCGGTCACCGCGACGATCTGGATCACGCCGCTGTCCGACAGCCGCTGCACCCGCTGGCGCACCGCCGCCTCGGACAGCCCGACCGCCTTGCCGATGGTGGCGTACGGACGGCGGCCGTCCTCCTGCAGCTGCTCGATGATCCGCTTGGAGATGTCGTCCAGCGGCGGGCTGTCCCGATTCACCGCGCCATCAGAGCGTGTCCCGTGGATCTATGCCGGCTGCGCGGTGATCCAGGTGGATGTATCGCAAGGCGGAGGAGTGGCCGATACCGGGGTTGTATCGGCCGCGACGACAACGCAGCGAGGCGCCGCCTGGGCGCCGCGCAGCCGGCTGGATGATCCGCGGGACACGCTCTCAGATCAGCGGGTCAGCTGGTGGCCTCGGGCCCGCTTTTCCGGGCGGCGGCGACCAGGTTGGTGGCCAGCTCCCGCTGACCGCGCAGCACCTGCTCGGCGAAGTCGAAGACCTGGTTCACCACGGCCTGGCTGTCCGGGAGCTCGGGCTGGGCCTTGGCCACCGTCGTGGCGAACCCCCGCGCGGTGTCGACCCACTCGCCGACGGCCTTCAACAGGGTCTCCTGGCCGCGCTGGGCGAAGTCCACAAACTGTTCCTGGGTGGTGGTCATGGTGGCGTGCCTCCAAAGACGTGGTCCGCTGTACGCCCATAAAACTACGCATCAGCGTTAACTATTTCAATCATGGCACGTCATGACCTGTCTCACCCGGTCAATTGCGGGCACCGGTCAGCCGGAGGCACCACCGGCCACGAAGCTGCGGTACACGCCCAGCAGGGCCTCCCGCTGCGCGGGGGATAGCCGGGGGTCGCGCCGGATGACGTCCTCGGTGTCCGGGACCGTGCCCTCGGCCGGATACTGCTCGGCGTCCGCCCGGCGCCCGTTGTCCCCGCGCATCCAGCCGGTCTGGGCCAGCAATTGCTCGGTGCTCAGGTTCAGCGCGTCGGCGATCGACCGGAGCACCTTGAGCGAGGGCTGGTGCAGGCCCCGCTCGATCTGACTCAGGTAGGCGTTGGACACGCTGGTCAGGCTGGCCATTTCGCGCAGCGAGAGGTTCGCCAGGTGGCGTTGCGCGCGGATGAATCCGCCCAGCGCGTCCATCTGAGTCAGCCAGGGATCGGTGGCTGACCGCCCGGCTCCTTCGTCGGACCGTTGCTCGCTCATGAGTTCATTGTCGCTCGGACTAATCCCGTGATCCACGGTTATCGCCATGGCAACTCGTGGCGGGCCGGCGGCGGCCGCGCATCAGGCCACCACGTAGCTGCCCGGGGCGTCGGCCAGCGGCGGGTAGGCCAGGCCGCCCAGCTCGGGAGGCTGTCGGCGGGCACCGGCGCGCGACTCGATCCACGGCGTCCAGTCCGTCCACCAACTTGCCGCGCGCTCCTGGGCCAGGTCGCGCCAGGCGGACGGGGCGGCCGGCAGCACGCCCTCGGTGAACCAGTGCCGGGACTTGGGGCTCGGCGGGTTCACCACGCCGGCGATGTGCCCGGAATTGGAGAGCACGAACCGGACCGGACCCCCGAGCAGCCGCGCGCCGGTGTACACCGCGCCCCACGGGGCGATGTGGTCGGACTCCGCGGTGATCACGTAGCTGTCCTGGCTGATCTCCGCGAGGTTCAGCCGCTCGCCGGCCAGCTCCATCTTGCCGGTGGCCAGCTGGTTCTCCAGGTAACAGGTGCGCAGGTACTCGGTCTGCATGGTGGCCGGCATCCGGGTGGAGTCGGAGTTCCAGCTGAGCAGGTCGAACGGCGCCGGGTCGTTGCCGAGCATCCAGTCGTCCACCACGAAGTTCCACACCAGGTCGGTGGCCCGCAGCAGATCGAAGGTGGCCTTCATGCTCTCCGCCGGCAGGTACCCCGGACGGCGCATCAGCCGGATCAGCTTCCCCACCGCCTCGGGGTCGGCGAACACCCCGAGCTGGCCGGGCGCCTGGAAGTCCAGCAGCGTGTTCATCAGGGTCAGCGTGTGCACACCCGGCCGGCGCCGAGCTGCCAGCCAGGCCGCCGTCGCGGTGGCCAGCGTGCCGCCGAGGCACAGCGCGACCAGGTTCGCCGAGGGCGCCCCGGTGATCCGCTCGATCACCTCCAGCGCGGCGAGCGGCCCTTCCCGCAGGTAGTCGGACATGCCGACATCGCGCAGGCTCTCGTCCGGATTCCGGTAGCTGATCATGAAGCAGGTGTGTCCGTGCAAGACCGCCCACTCCACCAGACTTTTGCCCGGCGCCAGGTCCAGCACGTAGTACTTGTTGATCCACGGCGGACTGAACAGCATCGGCACCTGGTACACCGTGTCGGTCTGCGCGCCGTACTGGATCAGCTCGATCAGCCGGTTGCGGTAGACCACCTTGCCCGGGGTGGCAGCCAGCTCACGGCCCACCTGGAACTGGCCAGGGGTCACCTGGCGGGGCGCGCCCCGGTTGGTGAGCACGTCGCGGACCATGTTGCGCAGCCCCCGCGCCAGGCTTTGCCCGCCGGTGTCGAGCGCGCGGCGCAGCACCGTGGGGTTGCTCATCGGAAAGTTGGCCGGTGCGCTGGCTTGAATGAGCTGATCGACCGCGAAATCCATCTTGGCCTGGGTGCGTGGGTCGACGTCGGCATGACTGGCCAGCGCGCGCAGGTAGGCGGCGAACAGGGTGTGCTGCTGCCGGCACAGGTAGAACCAGGCGTTCGAGGTGTAGGCCGGGTCGGCGTGCCGGCGGTCGGAGTCGGGCAGCTCGGCGGGGCCCTCCGTGCTCACCCCGACGGCCCGCAACGCCGAAACCACCACGGCCTGCCCGGCGGCCCCGTAGAAATCCACGGTGGCCCTGGCTACCGGCAACGGACGCGCGGCCAGGGATGCGGCCGCCCTGCGCAGCGCGGTACCGAAACCGACCGGGTCCAGCCGAAGTAGCAGGTCGTCCGCGGTGAGGAGCTCGCGGATGCTGGAGACGAGGTCGGCCGCGGCCTCCTGGACTCGAGCGCGAGACTCTTCGGTGCCGGTCACAGCCGCGCCTCCTTACCCCGTTGTCCCCGGCATCCTCCCTCGCTACCAGCCGGTACGCATGTGCCGGAAGGAAGCCGCGCCGGTCGGCTCGCAGCGCTGCACGGCGCCTCAGCACCCGTTGACCGAGACCTACGCTTGACATTTCGGGTGACCTGTGGGCGCCACTCTCAGCAAACGTTCGAGCCGATCCGGCGGGGAAAGCTCCAGGTGAGGCGCGGTATACACCATACAGCGGAGCCCTGCCGACTCTCAGGAAAGCCGGAGTGGGCCAGGCCACGTGCCGGGTTTGGGAACGTTTGTCGGCCCTGATGCGTATTACTCAGTGAAGCCGCTAAGCGGACACCACGGGATGTCCCAGCGGTACGCGTAGGGAGGGACCGCACATGACTGCGTCGCTGACCATCGACGAACCAGGGGTCGCTACAGCGACCCTGGAGTCGGTGACCCCCGAGTTCGAACCGCTGGCCGAGGAGCTGGACGCGCAGAGCCCAGCCGCCGACCTCGTGCGGGTCTACCTCAATGGTATCGGCAAACGCGCTCTGCTGACTGCCGAGCAAGAGGTGGACCTGGCCAAGCGTATCGAAGCCGGAGTTTTTGCCAACCACATGCTGGACACCGACCCCAACCTGACGCCGCAGCAGGCCGCTGACCTGCGCGCGCTGGTACGGGATGGGGAGCGTGCCCGCAACCACCTGCTCGAGGCCAACCTGCGCCTGGTCGTTTCGCTGGCCAAGCGCTACACCGGCCGGGGCATGCCGCTGCTCGATCTGATCCAGGAAGGCAACCTGGGTCTGATCCGCGCGGTGGAGAAGTTCGACTACGCCAAGGGCTTCAAGTTCTCCACGTACGCGACCTGGTGGATCCGCCAGGCGATCACCCGCGGCATGGCCGACCAGGCCCGCACCATCCGGCTGCCTGTCCACCTGGTGGAGCAGGTCAACAAGATCGCCCGGGTGAAGCGCGACCTGCACCAGCGCCTGGGCCGGGACGCCACCCACGCGGAGATCGCCGAGGAGTCCGGGATCGCGGAAGAGAAGATCGCCGACCTGCTGGACCACTCGCGTGACCCGGTAAGCCTGGACATGCCGGTGGGCAACGAGGAAGAGGCCCCGCTGGGCGACTTCATCGAGGACGCCGAGTCGACCGACGCCGAGACAACGGTGATCTCGCACCTGCTGCACGACGACCTGCGCCGGGTGCTGGCCACGCTGGACGACCGTGAGCAGAACGTGATCCGGATGCGCTACGGCCTGGACGACGGCCAGCCGCGCACGCTGGACCAGATCGGCCGCACCTTCGGGCTGTCCCGCGAGCGGGTCCGCCAGATCGAGCGTGAGGTCATGGCCAAGCTGCGGGTGGGCGACCGGGCCAACCGGCTGCGCGCCTACGCCAGCTGACCAACCACCGCCGGCTCCACCCGAGCCGGCACCCACCGCCCCACCGACACCGACAGCCGCCCCGGACCGCCCGGGGCGGCTGTCGCCGTCTCGGGCCCCGCCGCCGCCCCCGTCCGTGGGGCGAGGCCCCGTACTGGTCGCACAGACCCACCGCGGCCGGCGCAGACCATGCAGAGCCTGCGCGAGCCGCGGCCGGTCTGCGCCAGCTTTAGCCGGTCTGTGCGAGCTGAGTTCGGGCGCGACTCGAGCGGCCGGCGCGCACGGATCCGGGTACCTTCTGCAGGTGCCCGAGTTCCACCACATTGACGTGCTTCCTCTCGGCCCGGACAACACCGAGTACCGCCAACTCGACCTCGGTGGCGTCACGCCGCTGCGGGTCGATGGCCAGGAGTTCCTCCGGATCGAGCCCACCACCCTCACCGGCCTGGTCAAGGCCGCCGTGACCGACATCCAGCACCTGCTCCGCCCGTCCCACCTGGCCCAGTTGCGGGCCATCATCGATGACCCGGAAGCGAGCCCGAACGACCGCTTCGTGGCTACCGATCTGCTGCGCAACGCCTGTGTCTCGGCCGGCGGGGTGCTGCCGATGTGTCAGGACACCGGGACCGCGATCGTGATCGGGAAACGCACCGAGGGTGTGCTGACCGGCCGGTCCGGCGGCGACACGGACGAGGCGGCGATCTCCCGGGGCGTGTTCGACGCCTACCAGGAGCTCAACCTGCGCTACTCGCAGATGGCGCCGACCACGTTCTGGGAGGAACGGAACACCGGCTCGAACCTGCCCGCCCAGATCGAGCTGTTCCACATCCCCGGAGAGCGCCCCCGTTACGAGTTCCTGGTGCTGGCCAAAGGCGGCGGGTCGGCCAACAAGACGTTCCTGTACCAGGAGACCAAGGCGCTGCTGAACCCGACGCGGTTGGCCCAGTTCCTGGACGAGAAGCTGCGTTCCCTGGGCACCGCCGCATGCCCGCCCTACCACCTGGCCATTGTGGTCGGGGGGATGTCGGCGGAGTACACCCTCAAGGTCGCCAAGCTCGCCTCGGCGCGGTACCTGGACACCCTGCCGGAGCGCGGTTCGGGGCTTGGCGAGGCGTTCCGGGACCGCGATCTGGAGGCCCAGGTCCTCGAGCTGACCAGGAACTTCGGCATCGGTGCGCAGTTCGGCGGGAAGTACTTCTGCCACGATGTGCGCGTCATCCGGTTGCCTCGACACGGGGCGTCGCTGCCGGTGGGTGTCGCGGTGTCCTGCTCGGCCGATCGGCAGGCCAAGGCGAAGATCACCGCCGACGGGGTGTTCCTGGAGCAGCTGGAGCGCGACCCGGCCCGGTTCCTACCGGACGTGTCGGAGCAGGAGCTGGCCGCGCAGTCCTCCGCCGACGTGGTCCGGGTGGATCTCGACCGGCCGATGTCCGAGATCCGCGCGCAGCTGGCCACCCTGCCGGTAAAGACCCGACTCGCGCTGACCGGCCCGATGGTGGTGGCGCGGGACATCGCCCACGCGAAGATCGCCGAGCGGCTGGACGCCGGCGAGCCGATGCCGGCCTATCTGCGCGATCACCCGGTGTACTACGCCGGACCGGCCAAGACCCCAGCCGGGTACGCCTCCGGCTCGTTCGGCCCGACCACGGCTGGCCGGATGGACTCGTACGTGGAGCAGTTTCAGGCCGCCGGCGGCTCGATGGTGATGCTGGCCAAGGGCAACCGGTCGCGGCAGGTCACCGAGAGCTGCCAGCGGCACGGTGGGTTCTACCTCGGATCCATCGGCGGCCAGGCCGCCCGGCTGGCGCAGGACTGCATTCGCAAGGTTGAGGTGCTGGAGTACGCCGAGCTGGGCATGGAGGCGGTCTGGAAGATCGAGGTGGTGGACTTCCCGGCGTTCGTCGTGGTGGACGACAAGGGAAACGACTTCTTCGCCTCGACCAGTCAACCCACCCTGCAGGTCAGCTTCCGCTAGCCGCACACCACCCCGCCGCTCCGCCGACTTGTCGCTCGTCGCCGACTTGTCGTTGGAACTAGACGCGACAACAGCCACCTGTCGTTGGAACTAGACACGACAAGTCGGAGAGCACGCGACAAGTCGGGGAGCGCACGACAAGTCGGGGAGCGGGCGGCGGCCGTGCGGGGCGGCGAGCGCGGGCGGGGAGGGGTGGGCGCTAGCGCGGTCAGGCTAGGCGGCGGGGGCCGGTGTCCTGCCAGGTGGGCGGCTGGCCGAGGACGATCCGGGCGGCGATGACCGAGGCGGTTTTCGGGGCGGCCAGCACCGGGGCCAGGCGGAGCGCACGCAGCTCCGGCAGATCCTCCGCCAGGCAGCTCACCCGCAGCGCGAGCTCCTCCAGGGCGGCGAGATCCGCCGGCGCACCTCCCCCGTAGCCGGTCAGCAGCGGGGCCGCCCGGGGTGTCCGGATCAGCTCATGGGCGTCCGCTGTGGACAGCGGGATGACCCGGTGCGCCCGGTCGCCGAGCAGCTCGGTGGCGATCCCGGAAAGCCCGAAGGACAGCAGCGAGCCGAACGAAGGGTCGTCCAGCACCTCGAGCACGCAGGACTGCCCCTTCGGTGCCATGCCCTGCACGTGCAGCTCGGCCCGCCCGGTGACCGAGACCAGGTCCCGATAGGCGGTATCCACCGCGTCCGGGGAACCCAGATCGAGTCGCACGCCGATCAACTCGGGCCCTTGCCAGCGCTCCCCCACGCCCTTGAGCGCAACCGGGTAGCCCAGTTCCTCGGCGGCCGCCCGCGCCGCGGCGGGCGAGTCGACCAGCCGGAACGGGGTCACCTCGATGCCGTAGCAGGCCAGCAGCGCGGCGGCGTCCTGATCGCCCAGCGCCACCGGCTCAGCGGCGTCGGCGAACAGGCCGTCCACCAGCCTTCGGGCGTCGTCCTCCCGGATCCCGTCGGGGCGCACGTACTCCCCGGCCGGCGCGTCCCGCCAGCGGGCGTAGCGCAACACCCTGGCGAGCGCCGCCACCGCCCGTTCCGGGCTGGGGTAACTGGGCACCGAACCTCGCGCCGGCTGCCCGTCCGGACCGAGCACGGCCAGCTCCGCCGGCACCCCCTCGACCGCCAGGAACGTGCTGAGTACCGGTTTGCCGGTGCCGTCGGCGGCCGCGCGCAGCGCCCGGGCGTAGTCCGCGCCCGGAGTGGCCACCGGAGGGACGAACACCGCAACCAGGGCGTCCGCGTCCTCCGCGTGCACCGCGCTGGTGACCGCCTCGGCGAACTCCTCCGGGGATGCCGCGGTACCCACGTCCACCGGCGGCCCGGCCGGAAACAGCCCCTCGTCCAGCAGCGCGTCGGTGACCAGTACGCCGAGCGCGCTGGAGTTGCCCACCACGGCGACCCGGGGCCCAGTCGGCAGCGGCTGGTAGGCCAGTAGCTGCGCGGTGTCGAACAGCTGGGGCAGGGTCTGCACCCGGATCACCCCGGCCTGCTCGAACAGCGCCTGCACGGTCGCCTCGTCGACGGGTTGCCCTCGGGTACCGAAGGAGGGCAGCTGCGCGGCGAACCGGCCGCTCTTCACCGCGACCACCGGCTTGCGCCGCGCCAACCGCCGGGCCAGCCGGGCGAACTTGCGCGGGTTGCCGAACGTCTCCAGGTAGAGCAGCACCACGTCGGTGGCCGGATCGGTCTGCCAGTACTGCAGCAGGTCGTTGCCGGACAGGTCGGCGCGATTGCCGGCGGAGACGAACGTGGACAGCCCGAGCCCCCGGGCACGCAGCCCGGCCAGGATGGCGATGCCCAGCGCGCCGGACTGGCAGAAGAAGCCGACCCGCCCCCGGCCCGGTGGATCGGGAGCGAGGGTGGCGTTCAGCCGGATCTCCGGCGCGGTGTTGACCAGGCCCAGCGCATTGGGCCCGATCACCCGCATGCCGTGCGACCTGGCCTCCTCGACAAGCCGACGCTGAGCGAGCACCCCGGCCGGACCCGCGTCGGCGAATCCCGAGCTGAGCACCAGCAGCGCCTTGACCCCCTTGGCCAGGCAGGAGTCCATCACCTCGTCCACTCCGGCGGCCGGGATCGCCACCACCGCGAGGTCGACCTCGTCCGGGATCTCGGTCACCGAGCGGTACGCCCGCACCCCGCTCACCGAACGGGCCTCCGGGTGCACCGGGAACACCGGGCCGGTGAAGCTCGCCCGCAACAGGTTGGCCAGCACCGCGTGGCCGATCTTCGTCGGGTCGTTGGACGCGCCGATCACCGCGATCGACCGGGGGTGCAGCGCGTTGTGCACACCGCGCGCCTCGGCGCGCTGCTCGCGGGCGTCCCGCACAGCCAACGAGCGCTCCGTCGGGTCGACATCGAACTCCAGGTGCAGCACGCCCTCGGCGAACTCCCGGCTCACCTGGTAGCCGGCCTCCCGGAACACCCGGACCATCTGGTGGTTCTCCGCAAGCACCTCGGCCTCGAACCGCCGCAGGCCGTTCTCCCTGGCCGCCGCCGCCAGGTGTTCCAGCAGAATCGAGCCCAGCCCGCGTCCCTGGTGATCGTCCCGAACCACGAACGCGACCTCGGCCGACAGGCTCTCGTCCAGGCGGATGTACCGACCCACGGCGATGATCTCGTGGCCGAGCATGGCGACGAACGCGACGTGGTCGTGGTGGTCGACCACGGTGAACCGCTCCAGATCCCTGGGTGGAATCTGCGGGTATGGCCCGAAGTAGCGCAGATAGCGGGTGCGCGAGGAAAGCCGGGCGTGGAACTCGACCAGGGCGTCCGCGTCTGCGGGGCGGATCGGGCGCAGGTGCACGACCCCACCGTCGGAGGCGACCACGTCCGCCTCCCAGTGCCGGGGATATCGGGCATGCTCCGGCGCCGGCGCGACCGGCTCTGTGGAGCCCGCGGCGGCAAGCGGCTCGACCCCGGACACCGGTCAGTCCCTCGGATCGTCGGGATCGAGCCCGTGCAATGGAAAGACCGCGCGCCGGGTCTCCCGGATGGCGTTGTCCACCGGGTCGCCGCCGGTGCCCCAGGGCAGGTGGTCCACCGGCGCGCCCTCGCCCATGCTGGTGGGCACCGGGCGTGGGTTCAGCCCGGCGGTGTGCGCTATCCAATCCGCCGGGATGCCCCGATCGGCCGGCACATCGCGGTCCAGCACGGTGGCCAGCAGGTGCGTCCAGGATCGGGGCACCACCCGGAACAGCCCGTATCCACCGCCGCCCAGCGCCAGCCACTTACCGCCGGCGTGGGTCTCGGCGAGCTGGCGCAGCTCCTGGTAGATGGCTCGGTGCCCGTCGACAGTGAGGCTCAGCTCGGCCAGCGGATCCTCGTGGTGGGTGTCCACGCCGCACTGGGTGACCAGCAGCGACGGCTGGAACTCCGCAAGCAGCGAGGGGACCACCGCACGGAATGCGCGCAGCCACGAGCCGTCCCGGGTGCCCGGCGGCAGCGCCAGGTTGACCGAGGTGCCCTCGGCCTCGCCGGTGCCCACCTCGCTGGGCCACCCGGTGCCCGGCCACAGCGTCATCGGGTGCTGGTGGATCGAGACGGTGAGTACCCGCCGGTCGTTCCGGAACGCGGCCTGCACCCCGTCGCCGTGGTGCACGTCGACGTCGAGGTAGGCGATCCGGTCGAATCCGTGGTCGAGCAGCCACGAGATCGCCACCGCGCAGTCGTTGTAGACGCAGAACCCGGACGCCTCCCCCGCCATCGCGTGGTGCAGCCCGCCGGCGATGTTCACCGCCCGATCGCAGCGCCCCTCGGCGATCTGCCGGGCGGCCAGCAGCGATCCGCCACAGACCAGCGCGCTGGCCTCGTGCATCCCTTGGAAGATCGGATTGTCCAAGGTGCCCAACCCGTGGCCCACGTCGTACGGTGCGTCCGGCGCGGACTTCACCGCCGACAGGTAGGACGGCCGGTGCACCCGCTCGATCTCCGCGTCCGGGGCCTGCTCCGGGGTGAGCACCTCGATGCCCTCGAGCACCCCCAGGCTGTTGGCCAGCCGCATGGTCAGGTCCAGCCTGATCGGATTCAGTGGATGCGTGTCACTGAGTTTGTAGCCGAGGAAGCGGGGAGTCCACACCACGGCCGGCGAAGCGCTCATGAGCACAAACCGTAGGCGCTTCGCCCGGATTCGTCCGCGCCCCGCCGTCCGGATCGCCGTTGGGGTCGGGGCAGTCACGCGCAGTGACCGCATCGCACGGGGACGGCATCCGTCGGTCCGCCCGCCGCCCCGGCCGCCGTCCGCCGCGCATCCGACCGGGGCCGGCGACGACACGCCGTCCATCCTGCGCCTACCCCCGGTCGGGCTACGTGTTAACTCTGATGGGTCGGCAGGATCGGTGCGGCCCCGGAACGGATACGATGGGTACCGAACGAAGGGGCGGAAGCTGTGAACGATCTCATTGACACTACCGAGATGTACCTCCGCACCATCTACGAGTTGGAAGAGGAGGGCATCGTCCCACTGCGGGCGCGTATCGCCGAACGGCTCGCTCAGAGCGGGCCGACGGTGAGCCAGACGGTCGCGCGGATGTCGCGGGACGGCCTGGTGATCGTCGCTGGGGACCGCCACCTTGAGCTCACCCCGGCCGGCCGGTCGCGGGCGGTGTCGGTGATGCGCAAGCACCGGCTCGCCGAGCGCCTGCTCAGCGACGTCATCGGGCTGGAGTGGGAGCACGTGCACGCGGAGGCGTGTCGCTGGGAGCACGTGATGAGCGACGCCGTAGAGCGCAAGCTGGTGCGGCTCCTCGGTGACCCGACGGTCTCCCCGTACGGCAACCCGATCCCCGGACTGGAGCAGCTCAGCGAGTCGGCCAAGGACGGGGAAGGCACCGCCGCCGCGATCCCCACCCTGGAGCTGGGCCTGCAGCGACTGGACGAGTTCGCCCGGCGAGGCGGTGGAGCGGTAGTGGTTCGCCGGATCGCCGAGCACGTTCAGGCCGACTCCGACCTGATGACCGAGCTCAAGTCCGCCGGGATCGTGCCTGGTCAAGACGTCGAGGTGAGCTCGATTCCGAGGTTCGGCGACGCTGTTCCGGTGCACTCCGAAGGCGAGCAGTCGCAGGTTCAGCCGCTGCTGGCGCACGCGGTACTGGTTCGCGCTCGCTGAGCCGCCGTCGACCGCGCCGTCGACCCTGCCAGTGCCCCGCCTGACCGCGCGGGGAGCGGGCTTGCCCTCTCGTGCGCCCGCGACCGGGCATGAGACCGTGTGCTCCGAGCGGAAACGAACGGCGGGAGGAATCGCGTGCGAGTGCTGGTGACCGGCGGGGCCGGCTACCTGGGCAGCGTGTGTGCGGCGCACCTGGCTGCGGCCGGGCACGACGTGGTGGTGCTGGATGACCTGTCCACCGGGCATCGGGACGCTGTCCCGGAGGGGTGCCGGTTCGTCGAGGGTGACGTGGCCGACGCGGCCGCCCCGATCCTCGCCGAAGGCGTGGACGGCGTGCTCCACCTGGCGGCGAAGTCGCTGGTCGGGGAATCCATGGAGCACCCGGAGCGGTACTGGCGGGGCAACGTGGTGACCACGTTGCAGCTGCTGGAGGCGATGCGCGCACACGGAACCCCCCGGCTGGTGTTCTCCTCCACCGCGGCCGCGTACGGGGAGCCGGAGCAGGTGCCGGTCACCGAGGACACCCCCACCCGGCCGACCAACACCTACGGCGCCACCAAGCTGGCCATCGACCACGCGATCAGCTCCTACGCCAGCGCGCACGGGCTGGCCGGGGTGAGCCTGCGCTACTTCAACGTGGCCGGCGCGCACGGCCGGTTCGGCGAGCGGCACGCCGTTGAGACGCACCTGATCCCGATCGTGCTGCAGGTGGCGACGGGGCGGCGGGCGGCGGTGCAGATCTACGGCGAGGACTGGCCGACCCCGGACGGCACCTGCATCCGCGACTACATCCACGTGGACGACCTGGCCGAGGCGCACCTGCTGGCCCTGGAGCACGCCGTGCCCAAGCAGCACCGGATCTACAACCTGGGCAGCGGTACCGGGTTCTCGGTGCGCGAGGTGATCGACACATGCCGCGCGGTGACCGGCCACCCGTTGCCCGCCCAGTCCACCGAGAGGCGCCCAGGCGACCCCGCGGTACTGATCGCCTCCAGCGAGCGGGCTTACCAGGAGCTGGGCTGGCGGCCCACCCGCACCGATCTGAACCGGATCGTCACCGACGCCTGGGAGTTCACCCAGCGGTACCTGATCGCGGCCGCCGACTGAGCTCAGGCTGACCGGACTCACGACTCGGCCCGCCCGGCCAGCTCCTCGGTGGCCCGTTGGCTGCCCTCGATGAACCAGTCGCGCAGCTCGTCCGGCCCGCAGCCGGACTGCAGCGCGGACTGGACCATGGCGCTGAGCGGGTGCCCCGGCCAGGCCTCCTGCGCCCGCCGCAAGGCGACTCCGGCGAGCGCGCCGTCGCCCCGCATCAGCGCGCTGTGCGCGAGGAGCACGGCGGCCTCGGCCGACTCCGGGTCTGGCGACTCGGTGACCAGGGTGCCCCACAACCGCTCCGCCGCGGCGGCCCTGGCCTCGAAGGCGAAGCCGAACGCGGCGTCCCGGACCATCGGGTCACTCAGCGCCAGACAGAGCCGCACCACGTCCTCATCCCTCAGCTGGGGTCGGTCCACCGCCGCCACGTCGATCCAGCGTTCCAGGCTGGCGAGCTCCTCCGGCCCAGCCGCGAACCCTTTCCCGGACCGGCACAGCTCCTCCATCCGCCGGTTCAGCAGGGCTTCCCTGCGCCGCAGCGCCGCCGGATTGCCCGGCGCGACCACCCGCTCCAGCTCGGCCCGATCGGCGTAGGTCACCTGGCCGGCGACCACCGCGGCGGCGGCCACCGGGGAGCTGGCCGGATCGGGTAGCTCGCCCGCGCAGCCGCAGGCGCCGTAGCACCGCCACGGTGCATCAGCGGCCAGCTCAGCCACCCAGATCGTCGCCCAAGCCAGCGCTCCGGCCGCCGCGCAGGCCTCAACCACCGCGGCGACCAGCTCCGCCCGGGGCGGCGGCCGATCCGGGGCGCGCCCCACCCGTGGATCCGCGCCGACCACGACCAGCAGCAGCTCCTCGCACCGCTGGGCACACACCACCTCGGCCAGCTCAGCGGCCAGGTCGGCCACCACCGAGGGTGGCGGGAGATCTACCCGGAGGGTGAAATCCACGCCGAGCTGGCCGGCACTCCTGGTGCTGATCAGCACCAGCGAGTCCGCCGGGTGGAACCCGAGCAGATAGGGAATGGCGGCGACCAGGTCGGCGGCGGAGCGCAAGCGCTGGGTGACCGCCGGGCCGGTGGGCGGGTTGGCGTCGAAGCTCATGGCTCGAGGGTGCACCGGGATCGCCGGTCGGGACGGCCGGGTGGACGAGGCTGTGGACAACTCGGGCGTTCGGGGGCGGATGTGGATAAACGGGCGCCGAGGGCGAGGAACTGTCCGGGTGCTGGACTAGCGTGTCGCGGCTGGAACAGCGAACGCCAAGGTCAACGACGCCGCCCCGGCGACCTAGTTTCGCGGCTGACCAGCACCAACTGCAGGTGGCAGGACAGCCGCTCCCTCGGGTCGTCCAGCGCCATCCCGGACACCGCCGTGGCTCGCCGCAGCCGGTGGCGCAGGGTGTTCGGGTGCACGTGCAGGCTGGCCGCCGCCGACCGGACGTCGCCCAGCGCGTCCAGGTAGGCCAGCAGCGAGGCAACCAGTTCGCCGCCGCGCCGCCGGTCGTGCTCGAGCAGCGCCGCCACCCCGGGGTGCCGCAGCTCCGGCCGGCCGGCCAGCACGTCCACCACCTCGCCCAGCAGCATCTCCGCGCGCAGCTCGGAGATCGTGGCCACCGCCGCCACCGCCGCGCCTCCCGGAGCCCTGGCCAGCGCGTCCAGCACCCGGTCGGCCTCGGCTCGGGCGCCCGGCAGCGCGGCCAACCCCGATACCGGCGAGCCGATCCCGGCCCGCCACGACAGCCCGGTGCGCTCCCGCGCCACATCCACCACGTCCCGCACCCAGACCGGCAGGGCCGGCTCGATCCGGCTCTCTGGCACCCCGGACAACACCGCGTAGACCCGGTCCTCGAGCGCCCCGACCAGCGCGGACCGGTGGTAGGCGGTGGCGTACACGGACACCACGGCGCGCACCTGGTCCCGGTGCAGGGCGCGGGCCGGAGCGTCCGACTCGACCGGCCCGGCGAAGCCGACCACCAGCGCGCCGGCCGCCGGATCGAGCCCGAGCCGGCCGGCCACCAGGTCGGTGTTGGCCCGGCCGGTGAGCAGCTCGACCAGCTGCGCCCCGCCGGACGCCGGCCCGGCCCCGGTCCGGCGGCGCAGGATCTCGGCGGCCGCCAGCCGGGCCGCGCCGACCAGCGCCTCCTCGGCCCGCTCGGCGAACGGCACAACCGCCGGAGAGAACCGCTGCTGCACCCAGATGGTGCCCAGGTAGCGCGAGCCGGCCCGGATCCCGACCGCCAACCGAGCCCGGATACCCAGCTCGGGCCGGGCGTCCACGCGCACCACGTGCTCCCCATCGCGCAACCGGTCCAGCACGCCCCACTCGCGCAGCATCCGCATGTACGTCTCCGGGCCCTGCCAGCCCAGGATGGACAGCCGGCGCAGCTCGTCCACCGCGTCGTCGGAGCGGGAGTAGGCCAGCACCCGGTTGCCGGTGTCCTCGATGTCCACGATGCCGCCGGTGACCAGCGCGGTCGCCTCGGCCAGCGCGAACAGCTCCTCACCCGGCGAGTCGGAGACGCGCGCGCCGACCAACCCCGGGGGCAGCTCGTGGTGTACCTCGGCGTGCAGCTCGGCCGCCTCCAGCCGCTCCCGGAGCAAGGCGCCCAGCTGGTCCCAGCGGACCCCATGGCGCACCGCGAGTAACGCCACCCCTGCCTCGGTCGCGGCCTCGGCCAGCTCGGCCACCGCGCCGGAGGGCCCCGGCTTCACCGCCACGGCGACCGCCCCGTTGCGCGCCGCCGCCCGCAGGAACGGCAGCGACTCGCGTCCGCGCACCCCGATCACCAGCACCAACTCGCCGTGGTGGTCGCCGAACTCGTCGTCCGGGTCCAGGATCGCCACGCCGAGCACCGGGCGCCGCCCGCCGGCCGGGACCTGAGGCAGTTCGACCAGCGCGCCCTCGATGCCCTCGAGCAGCTGGTCGAGCGGGATGCCTCGGGCCCCGGTGCCTGCGGTCACTCGAACCTCGGTTTGTCCGATTGGCCAATGATGTGACGTCGACTATAGCCAGTTCGCCAACTACAGGGACCCGCGTCCGGCACTACCGTTTCACCATCCCCGACACGCGGACACCCCGCGGGAGGTGCACCAACAGTGGACGCCATCGCGACGACCCCATCACCCCGGAACGAACCGGTGCGCGACTACGCCCCGGGCTCGCCGGAACGAGCCAGCCTGACCGCTCGGCTGGCCGAGCTGGCCGGGCAACGCCACGAGCTCACCCAGACCATCGACGGCGAGCAGCGCCTCGGCGGCGGCGCGGCGGTGGACGTGGTCGCCCCGCACCGGCACGCGCACGTGCTGGGCAGCTTCGGCACCGCCACCGCCGACGACGCGAAGGGCGCCGTGGAGGCCTCCCTGCGCGCGGCCGCCGCGTGGCGGGAGCTGCCGTTCGAGGCCAGGGCATCGGTGCTGCTGCGCGCCGCCGACCTGCTCTCCGGGCCGTGGCGGGACACCCTGAACGCGGCCACCATGCTCGGCCAGTCCAAGACGGTGATCCAGGCCGAGGTGGACTCCGCCTGCGAGCTGGCCGACTTCTGGCGCTACAACGTGCACTTCGCCCGGCGGATCCTGGCCGAGCAGCCGGAGTCCTCCCCCGGCGTGTGGAACCGGATGGACCACCGCCCGCTGGAGGGTTTCGTCTACGCGATCACCCCGTTCAACTTCACCGCGATCGCCGGGAACCTGCCCACCGCGCCGGCGCTGATGGGCAACACGGTGATCTGGAAGCCGTCGCCCACCCAGACGCTGTCCGCGTGGTACACCATGCGCCTGTTGGAGGCGGCCGGCATGCCCCCCGGCGTGATCAACATGATGACCGGGGACGGCCGCGCGCTGTCCGAGGTGCTGCTGGCCGACGAGCACCTGGCCGGTATCCACTTCACCGGCTCCACGGCCACCTTCCAGTACCTGTGGGGCCAGGTCGGCGCGAACATCGGGCAGTACCGCGGCTACCCCAGGCTGGTCGGCGAGACCGGTGGCAAGGACTTCGTGCTGGCCCACCCGTCGGCCGAGCCGGACGTGCTGCGCACCGCGCTGGTGCGGGGCGCCTACGAGTACTCCGGGCAGAAGTGCTCGGCGGCCTCCCGGGCGTTCCTGCCCCGCTCGGCGTGGGACCGGGTGCGCGACGACCTGGTCGACGAGGTGCGCTCGCTGCGCGTCGGCGACGTGGCCGACCTGTCCAACTTCACCGGCGCGGTGATCGACCGGCGGGCATTCGACCGGCTCGACGGCGTGCTGGAGCGGGCCTCGAACGACCCGAGCCTCGAGGTACTGGCCGGCGGCGGGGTGGACGACTCGGAGGGCTACTTCGTCGAGCCGACCCTGGTGGTGGGCAGCGACCCGGAGCACGACGTGTTCCGCACCGAGTACTTCGGCCCGCTGCTCGCCGTGCACGTGTATGAGGACCGGGACTTCGACCGCATGCTGGACGTGGTGGACCGGGGCGCGGCGTACGGGCTGACCGGCGCGGTGCTCGGCACCGACCGGGCGGCGATCACCAAGGCCAGCGAGGCGCTGCGGTTCACCGCCGGCAACTTCTACATCAACGACCGGCCCAGCGGCGCGGTGGTCGGCCAGCAGCCGTTCGGCGGGGGCCGGGCGTCCGGCACCAACGACAAGGCGGGCTCGATCTTCAACCTGCTGCGCTGGACCAGCCCGCGGTCGATCAAGGAGAACCTGAACCCGCCGACCTCGTCGGTCTACCCGCACCAGGGGTGAGTGACATGCTGCGCTCCGCACTGCTCTCCGCCGCCCGGTCGCCGATGCTCCGCTCGGCCGCCGAGCACTCCGCGCTGGCCCGGCCGGTGGTGAACCGGTTCGTCGCCGGCACCGACCTGGACCGCGCCCTGACCGTGGCCCGCGAGCTGGCCGCCGACCGCCTGGTATCGGTGGACTACCTCGGGGAGAACACCGAGGACCGGGCGCAGGCCGACGCGGCGACGGAGGTCTACCTGGCGCTGCTCGACCGGCTCGGCGCCGGGGGGCTGGCCGACCGGGTGGAGGTGTCGATCAAGCTGTCCGCCCTGGGCCAGGCGCTCCCGGGCGAGGGGGCGGCGCTGGCCACCGACAACGCCGCGCGGATCTGCGCCAGGGCCGAGGCGGTGGGCACCACGGTGACCGTGGACATGGAGGACCACACCACCACGGACACCACCCTGGACACCGTCCGCGCGCTGCGCGGGGACTGGCCGGGCACCGGCGCGGTGCTGCAGGCCTACCTGCGCCGCACCGAGGCGGACTGCGCGGCGCTGGCCGGGCCGGGATCCCGGGTACGGCTGTGCAAGGGCGCCTACGACGAGCCGGCGTCGGTGGCCTTCCGGGAGCGCGCCGAGGTGGACGAGTCCTACCGGCGGTGCCTACGGGTGCTGATGGGCGGCCAGGGCTACCCGATGGTGGCCACCCACGACCCGGCGCTGATCGAGCACGCCAGCGCCCTGGCGGCCCAGACCGGGCGGCTGCCCGACCGGTTCG
The DNA here is from genome assembly GCA_035489915.1 of Pseudonocardia sp. GTDB lineage: Bacteria > Actinomycetota > Actinomycetes > Mycobacteriales > Pseudonocardiaceae > Pseudonocardia. The sequence continues at coordinate 22,559 of DATHIT010000385.1, forward strand.
AGTTCCAGATGCTCTACGGCGTGCGCCCGGACGCCCAGCGCGATCTCGCCGCGGCGGGCCACCGGGTCCGGGTCTACCTGCCCTACGGCTCGGCCTGGTTCCCGTACTTCATGCGCCGGCTCGGCGAGCGCCCGGCCAATGTGATGTTCTTCCTCCGCTCGGTCACCAGCCGGCACTGACGGCTCGGCATTACTCAAGATTCTTCTCGGTGGGTGTCGATGTGGCCCTCTGCCGTTCGACGCAGGGGCAGACACCCACCGAGGAGGACACCATGACCACCACCGCTGCTCAGTCCGCCACCACTCAGCGCCGCATCGGTCGCGGCACCGCCGTCGTCGCCGCCTCGGCGGTCAACGCGGTGCTCTGGGGCGCCGCCGCCGCTGTGGGCGTCGACTTCCGGCTCGCCGATTCCGGTGGCTCGGGTGTCATCACACTGCCCGTCGCGGTTATCTTCACCGCGGTGTTCGGGTTGCTCGGCTGGGGCACGCTGGCGCTGCTGGAGCGCTTCACCCGGCATGCACAGGCGATCTGGACCGCGCTGGCCGTCGCGGTGACGCTGCTGTCCATTGTGCCGATCTTCCTGGAGCAGGCCACCTCGGGCACCAGGGTCGCGCTGACCGTGCTGCACCTCGCGGTGGCCGCGGTGCTGGTCCCGGCCTTCCGGCGGACCACCCGCTGAGTTGGGCGCTACTCGGTCGGGCGCCGGGGCTGTACCTGGGAGTCGTGCTCGGGCGCGGGCCGTTGTTCCGGCATCCTGAACTCGGCGGCCGACGAGGTGGGCGGGATCCGCTCTGCTGGTCTCGGGTCCGCCGCCCGAGGTGCCAACGCCGGCTTCGGGATTCTCCAGAGGGTGACGAGCTCGGCCCGCTGGGAGCCGATCACCTCGAGCAACGCCTTGTCGTCGAACCCGGGCAGCGCGCGCAGCCGAAGCAACAACTGGGTCACCACGGGATGGGTGAACGGGACGGTCCGCACCCCGCCGGAGCTGGAAACGAGCACGAAGCAGGCGTGCTCCTGCCAGGAACCATCGGGGAACGTGCGAACGGCCACCTGGGCCAGGTCGGCGCAGGCCTCGGCGAGGTCGATCCCCGGTGCCGGGCCGGCCCGGTGAGGCCCGGGGACGTTCTGGCCACGGCCGGCCGCCGTCCGCAGGGCGGAGCGGACGACTTGCCGCAATGAACGGCCGGACATGTCAGTTCCTCCCTGGCGCCGCTCTTGATATGGCCCGTCGGCGGCGCCTCGGCGGCATTCCTGGTACACGAGCAGCCTGGCGCCGATGGCGGCCACGATCGAGGGTGGACTCCCCCGAATCCCGCGGAGTAGCCCCCCATTTGCAGGTAGGGCTGTCCCCCTCGGTCGTTCTATCGATCCTGCCCTCACACAGGTCAGCGCGCCACGGTGCGACTATCAGGCACCGGGGTGACCTGCCAGGATCAGGCGTTCAACAGGCCGTCATGTTGCGCACGGGTGAATTGCGGTACACCACGCGTCTCAGAGACTTGCAGTAGCCACATGAGCGAGCATGTAATCCAGGTCACAGACGAAGAGCTCGCCATGTTGACCTCGGCCCTTCGTCTGCCCCAGGTTCAACCGACTGGGTGAGTGAGCTCAGTTCACTCCGGCAGCGGACCGCCGCGCTGGTCGATGAGCAACTCCAGCCCGTCCAACAGTCGGCGGAGCCCGAACTCCCGGCCGTTGTCCGCCGACCCCCCGGTGAAGCCCTCCGCCGCACCGGCGGAGTCGGCGGCCGCGATATGGAAGGCCTCGCTGAGCGCCGGGTACTCAGCGGCGTGCTCAGCTAGCAGCCGCCGCATGGTCGGGGTGAGCCGCTTGTCCGCCGTCCAGGGTTGGGTGCCCGCGGTGGACAGCGACTGGGTGTTTCGGATGTGGCCGAACAGCACGAAGACCGCGTCCAGCCGCTCCGTCCCGTCCAGCGGGGTGCCGTGCAGCGCACTGACCGCGCTCTCCACCCAGCCCAGTTCACGTGGGCCCATGACCCGGTCGCCAACGGTGGCCCAGGGCAGCCACGGATGCTCGCGCCACGCCTCGCCGAGCCTGCTGGCGAACTCCTCCAGGCGAGCCCGCCAGCCACCTGGCAGCCGGGCGAGTTGGGGCGGCTCGCCGACCGCCGCCTCGATCATCACCGAGGTCAGTTCCGCCTTGCCGCCCACGTAGCGGTAGAGCGCCATCTTGGTGACCCTCAGCGCGGCCGCCACCCGCTGCATGGACAGTGCTCCGAGCCCCTCGGCATCGGCGATGTGCACCGCCGCGCTGGCGATGCCCGCGAGGGTCAGCCCCGGGCGGGGGCCTCGGGTGGGCGGCTCACGCAGGCCCCACAGCAGATCGGCCGCGCTCTGGTCCGCTTCGAACCCATTGGCATTCGCCCGAACCATCAATCCCGTCCGATCCCGGTGCCGCTGATATCCGTCTTGTCATCGCCAAAGAACTGTGTCTAGCATACACAGTATCTGGCGGACACAGTTTCTTCGCCCGCCATGACACCACTCCTGGAGGGCAACCATGACTGCGAGCCTGACCACCGCCACCCGCTCGGCCGCCGCACAGCGCCGCCTCCGCCGAGCCACCGCCGTCGTCGGCGCCACGGCGCTGAACGGCCTGCTCTGGGGCGTGTCCAGCGCGCTCGGAGCGGACTTCGTGCTGACCGACTCGACGGGCACCGGGATCGTCACATTGCCCGCCGCGCTCATCTTCACCGCGCTGTTCGGACTACTCGGGTGGGGCACCCTGGCGCTGCTCGAGCGCTTCACCCGTCACGCGCCGGCCATCTGGACCGCACTGGCCATCGCGGTGACACTGCTATCCATCGTGCCGATCTTCCTGGAGGGCGCCACCTCGGCCACCAGGGCCGCACTCACCGTGCTGCACCTCGCGGTGGCCGCCGTCCTCGTCCCGCTGTTCCGGCGGACCATCCGCTGAGCGCCTGTGTCACCGCCCGACTGGCTGAGCTGACCGGGCGCGGCAGCTAGCCCACCCCCAGCTCGGCCAGTCGCTCCCGGTAGCGGACCACGTTGGCTTCCTTGACGCCCTCGTAGCCGCGCACCAGCTCGGCGGCCTCGGCGGCGGCCACCGCGGTGTGGTAATTCGCCTCGGTCAGCGAGGCGGTCAGCCTGGCGGTCATCGCCGTGTAGGAGTCCCGCAGCTCGCGCTCCATCCGGCGGACCCCGGTGCGGCCGAACGGGTCCAGCGGGGTGCCGCGCAGCCGCTTGCCCTGGGCCAACCCGCGCAGCACCGGACGCAACCAGGGGCCGAACGCGATCTTGTGGTCCCGACCGGCGGCGCGCAGCAGCGGCGGGTGCAGCCGGTAGCGCAGCTTCTTCCCGCCCGGCACCTCGGCGGCCAGCCGCCGCTCGAACTCCGGGTCGGTGAGCAGCCGGGCCACCTCGTACTCGTCCTTGTACGCGGTGAGCTTGTGCAGCCCCTTGGCCACCGCCTCGCTGTAGGCCGTCGAGTCGGTGACCGAGCGCTCCGCCCGCCAGGCCGCGCGCACCGCGTTCAGGTAGCGCCGCGCGGTGCCCAGGTTCTGGAAGTCGACCAGCTGCGCCGCGCGGATCTCGGCCAGCCGCCGGGTCTCCCCGGCCAGCTCGCCCAGGTCGAGCCCGGCCGGCAGCGCCGGTCCAGCCGACCCGGGCTGGGAACCGGCCGAGGCGGACCCGGTGGCCTCGGCGAACGCCGCCGGGTCGGCCACCGCCACCCGCCCCCAGCGGAATGCGGCGGTGTTGGCCGCCACGGCGACCCCGTTCAGCTCGATCGCCCACTCGATGGCGGCCGCCGAGAACGGCAGCGCGCCGGCCTGGTAGGCGGCGCCGACCAGCAGGAAGTTGGTCGGCATGGTGTCGCCGAAGAGCACCTGCGCGGCCCTCGAGGCGTCCAGGGTGACCAGCTCGCGGACCGCGCCGGCGATGCGGGAGAGCAGTGTGTCCGCCGCCGGTGCGCTCACCGACGAGTCACGCACCATGGAGCCGGTCGGCACCGTGCCGCTGGCCACCACCGCGACGGTGGACTCCGCGCTGGCGTATTCGAGGTTCTTGGTGTCCGCGCCGACCAGCGAGTCGAACGCCAGGTAGCAGTCCGCCTGCGCCTGGCCGACCCGGTTCGCCGGGGCCAGCTGGGCGGCGTCGGCCGCGACCCGCAGGTGCGAGGTCACCGGCCCGGCCTTCTGGGACATCCCGGTCTGGTCCACCCCGTGCACGGCCAGGCCGTCCCGCACGGCGGCGCTACCCAGCACCTGGTTGACCGTCACGATGCCGGTGCCGCCGATGCCGGCCAGGAACACGTTGGCGGTGCCGGCCGGCCGACGCCACGGCACGTCCGGCACGGCCGGTGGCTCCGGCCGTTGCCCGGCGCCCCGCCGACCGGCCGAGGCGCCGGCCGGCAGCTCGACCGTGACGAAGGACGGGCAGTCCCCGTTCAGGCAGGTGTAGTCGGTGTTGCACGAGGTCTGGTCGATCCGGGTCTTGCGGCCGAACTCGGTCTCCACCGGCTGCACGGACAGGCAGTTGCTCTTCGCCCCGCAGTCCCCGCAGCCCTCGCAGACCGCCTCGTTGATCACCACGCGCACCGGTCGGACCGGGATTACCCCACGCTTGCGCAGCCTCCGTGACTCGGCCGCACAGCGCTGGTCGTAGATCAGCACGGTGACCCCGGGGACCGCCGCGAGCGCCCGCTGGGCCTCGTCCAGCCGATCCCGGTGCCACAGCTGCGCACCGGTGGCCAGCGCCTCCATGGACTTGTACCGCTCCGGCTCGTCGGCGCACACGATGATCTTGACGACGCCCTCGGCGGCCAGCTTGCGGGTCAGCGCGGGCACCTCCAGGCCACCCTCGGCGTCCTGGCCGCCGGTCATCGCCACCGC
>DATHIT010000386.1:0-5122 GCA_035489915.1 Pseudonocardia sp.
GGGCCGGTGGATGGGCGGCGCGGCGTCCCGGTCCGGCCGCCGATCATGCCCGGCTGGCACGGCTACCCGGTGACCACCCGGCTGCGCCGCTCGTTCGGCTGCCCGGTGCTGCTGGAGAACGACGTCAACCTGCGGGCGCTCGGGGAGGCGCGGGCGCTGCCGGCCGACCAGGCTCCGCTGCTGTTCGTCAAGGTGGGCACCGGGATCGGCGGCGGGCTGATCACCTCGGCCGGGGTGCTGCACCACGGCGCGGACGGCGCCGCCGGGGATATCGGGCACATCCGGGTGCGCGGCGCCCCGGACGTGCGCTGCGTGTGCGGCAACATCGGCTGCATCGAGGCGGTGGCCTCGGCCTCGGCGGTCGCCCGGCGGTTGAGCGAATCGTTACCCGGCGCCGAGGTGGCCACCATCAACGACGTGCGCGCCCTGGTGTCCCAGGGTGATCCGACGGCGGTGGCCCTGATCAGGGAGGCGGCCGGGCTGATCGGCGAGGTGGTGGCCACCCTGGTGCACTTCTACAACCCGGCCAGGGTGACCATCGGCGGGTCGGTCGCGGCGGCCAGCGACGAGCTGTTGGCCGGCATCCGCGCGGTGGTCTACCAGCGCGCGCTCCCGCTGGCCACCCGCAACCTGGTGCTGGCCAACAGCGTGCTCGGCGAGTACGCCGGGGTGGCCGGCGGCACCGTGCTGGGCATCGAGCAGGTGCTGTCGGTTGACGGCATCGGCGTCCTCATGGCCCGCTAGCGGATCGGAGTCGTGAGTGGCGATGGTCGCTATAGCGACCATCGCCACTCACGACTCCTGACCAGCGGCTTTAGCGCAGGGGGACGAGGTCGTCGGCGTGGACGAGCTCGCGGCGGAACTCCGGCGGGAGGTCGCGGGTGCGCCGGCCGATGAGGTTGGGCAGCTCGGTGGCGTCGAACGCCACCACGCCGCGGGCCACCACGGCGCCGTCCGGGCCGACCAGGTCCACCACGTCGCCGGCCACGAAGTCACCGCGCACCCCGTGCACCCCGGCGGCCAGCAGCGAACGCCGCCGCTTCAGCACGGCGGCCACCGCGCCGGCGTCCAGGTCCAGCTGGCCGCGCACGTCGGCGGCGTGCCGCAGCCAGAATCGCCGGGCGGACAGCCGCTGGCCGCCGGCCCGGAACGCGGTACCCAGCTTGGGGCCGTCGGCCGCGGTGTCCAGGGCGAGCGCGGCGTCGTCGGCGGCGGCCAGCAGCACCGGGATGCCGGCGCTGGCCGCCATGGTGGCCGCCTCGATCTTGGTGGCCATGCCGCCCCGGCCCAGCCCGGACGCGCCCGGCTTGTTGACGTCCACCGCATCCAGGTCGGCCAGATCGTCGACGTCGGGCAGCAGCGTCGCGCCGGGCTTCCTCGGATCGCCGTCGTAGAGGCCGTCCACGTCGGAGAGCAGCACCAACGCCTCGGCGCCGACCAGGTGCGCGACCAGCGCGGCCAGCCGGTCGTTGTCGCCGACCCGGATCTCGTCGGTGGCCACCGTGTCGTTCTCGTTCACCACCGGCAGGGTGCGCAGCGAGAGCAGCCGGACCAGGGTGCGCTGGGCGTTGCGGTAGTGCGCCCGGCGGATCACGTCGTCGGCGGTGAGCAGCACCTGGCCGACGATGACGTCGTGCCGGGCGAACGACGCGGAGTAGGCGTGCGCGAGCTGCAGCTGGCCGACGCTGGCGGCCGCCTGCTGGCTGGCCAGGTCGCGCGGCCGCCGCGACAGCCCGAGCGGGGCCAGCCCGGCGGCGATCGCCCCGGAGGACACCAGGATCACCTGGCTACCGGTGGCGTAGCGGGTGGCCAGCGCGTCCACCAGCGCATCCAACCGGGCGTGGTCCAACCCGCCGTCCAGGCTGGTCAGCGCCGACGAGCCGACCTTGACCACCAGCCGGGCGGCGGCCGCGACCTGCGCCCGGGTGCTCACCATTGCGGGTCCGCGAACGGATCCCGATGGCCGGTGCTCACCCCGTTGGCCGAGTCCTCGTCCTGCTCCTCGGTGCCGTCCCGGCGGGCCAGCTTGGCCGACTTGCGGTGCGCGGCGGAGATCCGGGCGGATCGGGCCAGCCGGGGGTCCGAACCTCGGTTGCTCAGCGCCACCATGGCCCCGGACGGGGTGGACGGTTCCCAGTCGAAGGTCATCTCGCCGATGGTCACCGCGGCCCCGGCGACCGCGCCGGCCTTGGCCAGCGCGTCCTCCACACCCAGCTTGGCCAGCCGGTCGGCCAGGTAACCGACCGCCTCGTCGTTGTTGAACTGGGTCTGCCGGACCCACCGCTCGGGCTTCTCGCCGTGCACCAGGAACCCGCCGTCCACCTCAGGGTCCGCCTCTACGGTGAACCCGGTGCCCCCGACCGCGGCCGGCCGCAGCACCAGCCGGGTGGGCTCCGGCGGTGGCAGCGCGGCGCGGTAGCGGGCCACCTCGCCGGCCATCAGGAAGGTCAGCTCACGCAGCCCGGCGTGGCTCGCGGTGGAGATGGACACCACCGGCCAGCCGTGCTTGGCCACCTCCTCGGTGACGAACTCGGCCAGCTCAGCGGCCTCCGGCACGTCGATCTTGTTGAGCGCGATGATCCGCGGCCGGCCGGCCAGCTCGCCGCCAAGACCGGGGGTGTAGCGGGCCAGTTCGGCCTCCAGCGCGGCCAGGTCGGACACCGGGTCACGGCCCGGTTCGGCGGTTGCGCAGTCGACCACGTGCACCAGGACCGCGCACCGCTCGATGTGCCGGAGGAATTCCAGCCCGAGCCCTCGGCCCTCGGCCGCACCCGGGATCAGCCCGGGCACGTCGGCCACGGTGAAGGTGGACCCTCCGGCGCTGACCACGCCGAGCTGGGGCACCAGGGTGGTGAATGGATAGTCGGCGATCTTGGGGCGGGCCGAGGACAGCGCGGCGACCAGCGAGGACTTGCCCGCCGACGGGAAGCCGATCAGCCCGACGTCGGCCAGCGAGCGCAGTTCGAGCACCACCTCGCGCTCCTCGCCCGGCTCGCCGTTCAGCGCGAACCCGGGCGCTTTGCGGGCGGTGGAGGCCAGCGCGGCGTTGCCGAGGCCACCCCGGCCACCGGCGGCCACCACGAACCGGGTGCCGGCGCCGACCAGATCGGCCAGCTGCTCGCCGTGCTCGTCGAGCACCACCGTGCCGTCCGGTACGGCCAGCACCAGGTCACCGCCAAGGGCCCCGTTGCGCATGCTGCCCTGGCCCTGCTTGCCGTTGCCGGCCTTGGCCTGCCGGCGGTAGTGGAAGTCGAGCAGGGTGTGCACCCCGGGGTCGACAACCAGCACGATGTCGCCGCCGCGCCCGCCGTTGCCGCCGTCCGGTCCACCCAGCGGCTTGAACTTCTCCCGGTGCACCGAGGCGCACCCATTGCCGCCGTAGCCGGCGATCACCCGCAGCGAGGTGCGGTCGATAAAACGGGACATCCGACTGGCACCTCCTCACGGGCCGTTGTTAGGTCTTGGTTCTGAACACAGCACAAGGGGCGGGCCGGTGGTGGTACCCGGACCCGCCCCTGGTGCAGACGCTGTGTGGTGCGGGCCTATTCCGCGGCCGGCACGATGTTCACGGTCTTGCGCCCGCGCTTGCTGCCGAACGCCACGGCGCCGGCCACCAACGCGAACAGCGTGTCGTCGCCACCGCGGCCGACACCCTCGCCCGGGTGGAACTTGGTGCCGCGCTGGCGGATCAGGATCTCGCCCGCGCTCACGTTCTGACCGCCGAAGCGCTTCACACCCAGCCGCTGCGCGTTGGAATCGCGCCCGTTGCGGGAGCTGGAGGCGCCCTTCTTGTGTGCCATCTCTTGCCTTTCTGTGGCGCTCCGAGCTACTTCGAGATTCCGGTGACCTCGACCTGGGTCAACTTCTGACGGTGACCCTGTCGCTTGTGGTACCCGGTCTTGTTCTTGAACTTGTGGATCCGGATCTTCGGGCCCTTGGTCTGCCCGACCACCTTGCCGGTGATCGAGTAGGCGGCCAGGGCGGCAGCATCCGTGGTCAGCTCAGAGCCGTCCACCACCAGAACGGCCGGGAGGTTAACCTCCGCGCCGTCTTCGGCTTTCAGCTTCTCGACGGTGAGCACGTCACCGACCGCGACCTTGTACTGCTTCCCGCCGGTTTTGACGATCGCGTACATCGTTGACGCACGACTCCTAGACATTCGTGGGGCTCACGGTGACACGTACTCCGGGTTGACCCCGGGCGGTCTACCGCCAGCGTCAGCACCCGCTGACGCGGCTGTCGATTCCAGAGTACGGGCCGCCGACTTGGAGGGTCAAACCGGGTCGTTGCCACCCCCGCCGGCAGCGGGTGGGCCGGCCGGCCGGGAGGCCGCCCGACGTCGCCGGCGCGGCGGCCTGGATGACTGCTGGGCTGGCGCGCCGATGCTCACCGGCTCCCAGTCCTCGGAGGAAATCTCCTGGTCAGCACGTACGCCGGGGGTGGAAGGCCGGATGGGGTCGAGTGCCGAGGACGCGTCGTCCGGAATCAGCGACGGCTCGGTCGGCACGGCCAGCGGATCCTCCACCGGGGCGTGCTCGGTGACATCAACCACTATCTCAGCCGGCTCCGCCGGGGTCGACTCCGCGGTGACCGACTCGACACCGGACGCCGCGGCGGGCTCGTGCAAGACGGGTTCGGCCGACTCGCGACCGGTCTCCGGCTGGCGGGCCGGCGCGCTCGGCACCGGCCGGCCGTTCGGCGCGCCCGGCTCAGCAACCCGGCGTCCGTGCCCGTTCGGCACCTCGCTCGCCGAGACGCCGCCACCGGCGTGCCCACCACCGCTCTGGCCACCACCGCTCTGCGCGCCGCTCCGGTTTCGCCGGCCACCGCCGGCGTTGCCACCGGCGTTCCCACCGGCGTTGCCACCCGCGTTCCCACCGGCATTGCCGCCACCGTTGCCGTTGTTGCCGCCGTGATCCGCCTGGTCGCCGCCCCGGCTGTCACCGGCGCGGTTCTCGGTGCCCCGACCCCGGCTGCGCCGACCGCCGCCGGCGCTGTGCTGCACGACGTGGTCGGTCTTCGGCTCGACCGGGTCGTTGGACACCATCACGCCGCGGCCACGGCAGTGCTCACAGGGCGTGGAGAAGGCCTCCAGCAGCCCGACGCCGACCCGCTTACGAGT
>DATHIT010000387.1:0-16032 GCA_035489915.1 Pseudonocardia sp.
TGCCCTGCTCGGTGCCGGTGCCGGTGCCGGTGCCGGGTTGGGTGCCGGTGCCCGGCTGGACGCCGGTGCCCGGCTCGGTGTGCGTCGGCGCCTGGCCAACACCGCCATCCTGGCTGGTGGTACCGGGGGAGTTCGGACCGCTCCCGGTCTGGCCGGTGGGGCTGTGGCCGGTCGGGTTCTGGCCGGTCGGGTTCTGGCCGGTGACCGTGCCGTGGGAGGGGTCCGCCTTACCGTCCTGCTGGCCGCCGTTGACTCCGCTGCCGGAGCCGCTGTTGAGCCCGCTGTTGGAGCCGCTGTCGGAGCTGTCCTGCTGGTCGCCGTGCGAGGTGTCCTTGAAGTCGTCGCCGAATAGCCGCCCGAAGACGCTGTCGCCCGAGCCCTGGTGCGACTGCTGCTGAGACCCGGAGCTCGAGCGGTCGCCGGAGTCGGTGGAGCTGTCGCTCGAGCGGTGCTGCGTGGTGGCGTCGGCGGTGTGCTGCGAGCTGTCCTGTGTGGCGGCGTGCTGCACGCTGTGGGTGAGTGACTGGCTGTCCGCGTGGGCGGAGGAGTGCGGGTTGAACGGCGTGGCGTTGACCGGCTGTACCGACGCGGCGGCGCTCGCCGTGGCGGCGGTTTGCACGCTCGGACCGGTGGCCGCGCCCTGGTCGGCGGAACTGGTGCTGGCCGGCGACGTGGACGGGGACGGGGAGGAGAACCCCGCCGGCTGAGCCGGGCTGGTGACGCTGGTCAGCCGGACGTCATTGCCGGGCTGGGAGTGCTGGTCCCCGCCGTGGCCCCGCTGGACAGTGCCACGGCCGTGGTCCGCGCCACGGGAACCCTCGTGGCGGGCGTCGCGGTAGCTGTCGTGCTGCGCGGACCTGGTGTCGTAGGCCACCTCGCGGACGCCGTCATGGTCGTACCCGCGGTCCTGGTCGTACCCACGGTCATTGTCGTGGCCGTGGTCATTGTTGTAGCCGCGGTCATTGTTGTAGCCGCGGTCGTAGCCGGCGTCGCGGTAGTCGTGGCCGTGGTCGCGGTCGTATCCGCCGTCGCGGTGGTCGTGGTCATATCCGCCGTCGCGGTGGTCGTCGTCGTGGCGGCCGTCGCGGAGATCGTCCCTACCTTCGCGGAACTCGTCGTGGGCCCGGTGCTCGTCGCGCCAGCCCTCCCGGTAGTCGTCCCGGGCCTCGTGGTGCTCGTGGCGCGCGTCGCGGAAGTCGCGTTGGGCTTCTTCGTGCTCCTCGCGCGCCTGGTGGAAGTGCTCCTGAGCCTCGTGCTGCTCGTGGTGGGCGTCGTGGACGTCGTGCTGGGCATCGCGGAGGTGCTCGCGGGCCTCGTGCCGCTCCGCGTTCGTGTCGGCGTCGTGGAACTCCTGACGAGCCTCACGTACCTCGTGCCGCGCCGCGTGCAGGTCCTGATCTGCCTGGCGCTGCTCCTCGCGGGCCTCGCGGTAGTCCCGCCGGGCCTCGTGCTCCTCGTGCACCGCGTCGCGGAAGTCCTCGCGGGCCTCGTGCTCCTCGTGCCGCGCGTCGCGGAAGTTGTCCTCCGCCCGGTGCTCGTCGCGCCAGCCCTCACGGAAGTGATCGTGCGCCTCGTGCCGGTCGTGATCGTGCCGGTCGTGATCGTGCCGGTCATGGTCGTGCCGGTCATGGTCGTGCCGGTCGTGCTCGTGCCGGTCGTGGTCATGGTCGTGCCGGTTGTGGTCGTGGTCGTGCCGGTCGCGCCCCTCGCCCCAGCCGCGCCAGTCGTGGTCGCCCGAGTAGTGCCGGTCGCACCAGTCGCGGTAGTCGTGGTGGTTCCACCGGACGGGCTCGTGCCAGCCAGCGGGCTCGATGAAACCGCGCGGCGTCTCCCATCCGTCCGGCACGACCCAGCCGGCCTCGTGCGTCCAGATCGGACCGGCGTAGTCGCGGCCCGGCACCTCGCCGAGGGCCTCGTGTACCGCGGTCCCCACAGCTCGGTTGACACCGTCCGCGAGCTCGTCAGCCAGTCGGCCGGCGGCGACGAATTCAGCCATTATGTGACTCCTCCAGGACTGACCGATAGGCGCGCTCGCGGTCCAAGCTAGGACCGCTCCGGGGGCGCGCGGCAACTTAATCGGCTATTTTTATTGAGAGATTCTCAGGACCACGGAGTGGGCACACAGCGCGGTGGACCAACGCGACGGACTGGCTTACGGCGATGCAATCTGGTGCCCTTCAAATGTTGCGGTGAGCATGTCTGATCGCATATCCGGAATTCAGCATATCGCCCATGGCCCGAGCGTCTCGCTCTACCCTCGTTAACCGTAATCCCCGCACGAACCACATTGCCGTGACAACGATGTCACATGTACTGGATCGTCCAACGTGGCCCGGCCGTTTCGGCATCTGGCGATCGGCTCGAGGACTTCCCCCATTTGGGCTAGAGAGGTGGGGGAGGCGTGCGGAGAGTGTCCGGGGACCACCCACATGGGGGGCTCGCCATCTCCGTGCCTGCCGATGCGCGGCGGCACGTCGTCGGCGGGCATGGGCGCGCTAACGCCGACGGCCGGCGGCGAGCTCGAAACGGCGTTATGGCCTCGGCGTTGGCGCCGCGCCTAAGCGTGTGGTGACAGTGGGACAGAAGGGGAAGCCTGAACGGAGGGCAACCAACTGTTGGTGAACCCATGACCCATTCCCGATTGCCGCGACACAGATCGGTGCAACGGGTCTCGTGTCGGGTGACAATCGACGGCGGGATTTTATTCCCGGGTAAGTCGGCGTATCAGCAAGATATCAGCTTCGCATTGCTAGTTAGGCCTGCTAATGGTTCTGTGGAGATATGCGTTGTGTGCTGGCAATTTCCCTGGCTGAGCGGTGAAACCGGAGGCCAGTGGGGACGATCTGTTGGACGTGCCGGCCTCGCGACGGTCGGAGGGCGCCGCCACCGCGGTCACCGCGAAGCCGGCTGGACGAGAGTCGAGCAGTGGGTCGGCCGCCGGGCCACCGGTCGAGGCGTCCACCTACACCGACAAGTGGGGGCTGCCGCTCGCCGTCGTGGTTGTCGGCATGTTCATGTCCGTACTCGACACCAGCATTGTCAACGTGGCGATCCCGACCATGCAGGGCCAGTTCGGCGCGTCGCCCGATCAGATCTCCTGGGTTGCCACCGCCTACACCCTGTGCCTCGGCGTGGTGGTGCCTACCAGCGCCTGGTTGGGCGAACGGCTCGGCCTGCGCCGGATGTACCTGATGTCGCTGCTCGGGTTCTCGCTTTTCTCCGCGCTGTGCGGCACGGCGACCAGCCTGAATATGATGATCATCTTCCGGATCCTGCAGGCAGTGCCGGGCGGCGTCATCCCGGTCACCTGCCTGACCATCCTGTACAAGCTGGTGCCTCCGCAGAGGATCGGCGTGGCGATGGGGATGTATGGCCTGGGCATCGTGTTCGCCCCCGGGATCGGGCCCGCTCTGGGTGGTTATCTGGTCGAGTACGTCGACTGGCGATTGATCTTCTACATCAACGTGCCGGTCGGCATCATCGGTGCGATCGCGGCGATTTTCGTGTTGCCCAAGTTCGCCGGCGCGAAGGGCCGCAAGTTCGATCTACCTGGCTTCGTATGCATCGCCACCGCGGCGTTTTCGCTGCTGCTCGCGGTGTCTGAAGGGCAGCAATGGGGGTGGACCGGCTATCGCGTACTGATTCTGCTGGCGCTCAGCGTCAATATGTTCGCCCTGTTCGCGGTCATCGAGCTTTCCGTCGCGGAGCCGCTGTTGGACATCCGGGCGTTGCGCTATTGGCCATTTACCAACTCGCTGTTGCTGATCGCCGTCCTGTCCACCGGGATGTTCGCGGTGCTGTACTACGTGCCGCAGTTCCTGCAGAACGGGCAGGGCATCACCCCGATGAACACCGGCCTGGTCATCTTGCCTCAAGCCGCCGTGATGGTATTGATCATGCCGCTCGCCGGCCGCCTGTACGACCGGTTCGGGGCCCGCTGGCCGGCGATGATCGGTGTGCTGATCAGCCTCGTCGGCAGCTACATGATGATCGACATCAGCGCGGACACCAGCCGCCCGGAGATGATCATTTGGACGGTGATCCGGTCTGCCGGACTGGCCCTGGCCTTCATGCCCATCATGACGGTCGGCCTTTCCGCGCTCCCGCCGAGCATCGTCACCTCTGGTAGCGCGATCAGCCAGATCGCCCAGCGGGTCAGCAACGCGCTCGGGGTCGCCGCGCTGGGCGCCCTCGCCACGGCGCAACAGGCTCAGCTCTATTCCGATCGCTCCTCGCTGCTGACCTCCACCGGCCCCAACGTGCTACCGGCGGTGTCGGACATGCAGCAACAGGGGCAGGGCGGGATCCTGCCAATGTGGCAACAACTGCAGACCGAGATCATGGCCCAGACCTACAGCAACATCTTTCTGGTCACGACTGTCGGCATGGTGATCGCGCTGATACTGACGTTCTTCCTGAAGGGCGGACGCCCGGCCGCCGGCCAGGAGCGGGAGATAGTGGAAATGTGAGCGGCCGAGTCCACACCGGGCGGCCACGAGGAGCCCGATGTGGGGTAGCCCCACGCGCTGTGCGCTCCCTTGCTAATCGGATGTTCGACACATAGCGTGACCACGTGGCGCAGCGCGACAATCTCGTGGCGAGGCCGTGGGTGGACTTCGGTTACGTCGCCAGCGCGGCTTGTCCGGACTGAATCTCGTCCGATCGCCGCCCTTCTCCACGAGAGAGCCCCCTGTGAGTGACCTAGGTACGCGTGTGCCCGCCGTGTCGGTCGGTCTGCGTGCCGTGTCCCGGGTGTTCGGAACCGGAGGCGCATCACACACCGTGCTGTCCAGGATCGACCTGGAGGTCGGCGCGGGTGAGGTCGTCGCGCTGCTGGGCGCATCGGGGAGCGGGAAGTCGACGTTGCTGCGCCTGGTCGCCGGACTGGATCGGCCCACGGCGGGGGAGCTGCTGGTCGGCGAGCGCCCGGTTACCGGTATCGAGCCGCGAGCCGCTGTGGTGTTCCAGGAGCCGCGGTTGCTGCCGTGGCGATCTCTGGCGGACAACGTGGCGTTCGGGCTGCCGGACTCCGCGGCGCGCGCCGAGCGGAATGCCGAGGTCGCGCGGTGGCTCGACGTGGTCGGGCTCGCCGCTTTCGCCCGGCACCGCCCGAGGGAGGTGTCCGGCGGAATGGCGCAGCGTGCCGCGCTGGCCCGAGCACTGGTCCGCCGGCCGGGCGTGCTGCTGCTCGATGAGCCGCTCGCCGCACTGGACGCCTTGACGCGCCTGCGGATGCAGGACCTGGTCGACGATCTGCAGCGGTCGTCGGGGGCCACGGTCTTACTCGTCACCCACGACGTGGACGAGGCGCTGCAGCTCGCCGATCGGGTCCTGGTGCTGGCGACCGGATCGGACCCCTCCGCCGGGGCCGGCATCCAGCACGTCGTTGAGGTCCCCGGCGCCCGGCCGAGGGACCGCGCCGATCCGCGGCTGGCGCAGTTGCGGGTGGACCTGCTCGACCGGCTCGGCGTGCCTCGCGTGACGGCCCGCTCCGTGTGACGGTCCCGTCCTGACCTCCCTGTTCCCGCCTGACCCAGCTGCGAGGAGATCGGCCATGGCTCGTGCTTCATCGGTGCTCACCCGGATCGGGGTGTTCATCGCCGCGCTCGGGCTGCTGGCTGGCTGCGCGCAGGGCGAGAACGCCGACGGATCGGTCGGTCCCACCGGCACCGCGCCCGGCGTGCAGGTGCGCCTCGACTACGCCTACTACAACCCGGAGAGCCTGGTCATCAAGGAACAGGGCTGGCTGGAGCAGGAGTTGGGGCGCGGCTCCGTCGAATGGGTGCTGTCCCAGGGCAGCAACAAGGCGAACGAGAACCTGCGGGCCAAGGTGATCGACATCGGCTCCACCGCCGGTACCCCGGCGCTGCTGGCCAGGGCCAACGGATCGCCGATCCGGACGGTCGACGTCTTCAGCCAGCCTGAATGGTCTGCCATTGTGGTCACGAAGAACTCGCCGATCACCGGGGTCGCGCAGCTGCGCGGGCAGAAGGTCGCCGCGACGCAGGGCACCGATCCGTACTTCTTCCTCCTCCAGGCGCTCGCCGCCGCGGGCCTGAGCAAGACCGACGTGGAGATCGTCAACCTGCAGCACTCCGACGGCAAGACGGCACTGGAGCGTGGCGACGTGGCGGCGTGGGCCGGGCTCGACCCGTTCATGGCCCAGACGGAGCTGGAGGCCGGCTCCCGGCTGATCTACCGCAACCTCGACTTCAACTCCTATGGCTTCCTCAACGCCAACGAGGACTTCCTGGCGGCAAAGCCGCAGGTCGCCCAATCCGTGGTGCGGGCCTACGAGCGGGCGAGGGCCTGGATCGCGCAGAACCCGGACGGGGCCGTTCAGACCCTGGCGACGGCGGCCAAGCTCAGCCCCGATGTGGCCCGCCGGCAATTGCGGACCCGCACAAAGCTCGACATCGACCCGGTGCCCGGCCCGGCACAGCACACCGTG
Organism: Pseudonocardia sp.; assembly: GCA_035489915.1. Lineage (GTDB taxonomy): Bacteria > Actinomycetota > Actinomycetes > Mycobacteriales > Pseudonocardiaceae > Pseudonocardia. Next base: position 6,452 of record DATHIT010000387.1, read on the forward strand.
CTCGCCAGGCTCGTCCCGCTGCTCGTGTCCGGCGGCCTGGTGCGCTCCGAGCAGGAGGCCACCTCGGCGCTCGAGACCCTCTTCGAACCTCGTTTCGCCACCGAGGCGAAGGGATCGTGACCCTCACCGAGTCCGCTTCCGACGCCCCCGCGCTCGGTGAGACCTCGGCGGCTCCGGCGGGTCATGGCCGCCTCCGTCGGCTCGTGATCACCGCCGCACTCGGACTGGTCGTTCCTCTGCTGGGCGTGCTGCTCTGGCAGTGGCTGGCCACGTCGGGGGAGTTCACCGCCTCGCAGCTGCCCACGCCGGGTGCGGTGCTCGGGGCGCTGGCAGAGCTCGTCGCGCGGGGCGAGCTGTGGCGTCACGTAGTGATCAGCAGCCAACGGGTGGTGCTCGGCTTTGCCGCGGGAGCCGGCGCCGGACTGGTACTCGGTGGCCTTGTCGGGCTCTCCAGCCCGGCCCGTGCCCTGCTCGCCCCGTCGATCCAGGCCGTCCGCGCGGTGCCGTCGTTGGCGTGGGTGCCGCTGTTGCTGCTCTGGTTGGGCATCGGGGAGACACCGAAGATCGTGCTCGTGGCGATCGGCGCGTTCTTCCCCGTGTACACCACCGTCTCGGCCGCCTTGGCCCACGTCGACCGGCACCTCGTCGAGGTCGGCCGGGCTTACGGGCGCTCAGGCCTGCGGCTGTTCCTGCAGGTACAGCTGCCGGCCATCGCCCCGGCCACCCTGGCGGGACTGCGTCTGGGGCTGGCGCAGGGCTGGCTGTTCCTCGTCGCGGCGGAGCTGATCGCGTCCTCGATCGGGTTGGGTTTCCTCCTGATCGACAGCCAGAACACCGGCCGTACCGACATCCTGCTGCTCGCCATCGTGCTGCTGGCCTTGATCGGCAAGCTCACCGACAGCCTGCTGGGCCTGGTCGAACGACAGCTGCTGCGACGGTGGACCTGACAGACAAATGCCGAGGGCGGAAGCGTGAGTGGTCCTGCTGGTCCCAGGAAGACCGGGGCACTCCCACCGGGGGCGGTCGAGCCCGAGACTGAATGCGTAGCCCAGCATTTCCTGAGCTGATCGGCTCAGGCGAATGCTCACCATTCGGTACGGAAGGTCCACCATGCCCAGCACTTCTCTCGGCGGCCATCTCACCCTCGCCGACGATCTGACCATCAGCCGCATGGGTTATGGCGCCATGCAGCTGGCCGGGCCCGGTGTGTTCGGGCCGCCCAAGGACCGCGATCAGGCGTTGGCGGTGCTCCGCGAGGCGATCGGCCTGGGTGTCACCCACATCGACACCAGCGACTTCTACGGCCCGGTGGTGGTCAACGAGATCATCAAGGAAGCGCTGTACCCGTACCCCGAGGGCCTGCACATCGTCACCAAGGTCGGTGCCCGCCGCGGCGCCGACGGCTCCTGGATCAGGGCGCGGGAGCCGGAGGACCTCAAGGCGCAGGTCCGGGAAAACCTGCGGCACCTGGGCCTGGATGCGCTCGACGTGGTCAACCTGCGCTTCGGTGAGGTAGATGGCCCCTCGACTGAGTCCCTGGCGGAGAAGTTCGGCGCGCTGGCCGAGCTGCGGCAGGAGGGGCTGATCCGCCACCTCGGGCTCAGCGGTGTCTCCTCCGCGCAGCTGAGTGAGGCGCAGACCATCGCGCCGGTGGTCACCGTGCAGAACCTCTACAACCTCGCCAAGCGGCAGGACGACGAGCTCGTCGACCGGTGCGCGAGGGAGAACATCGCCTACGCCTCGTACTTCCCGCTCGGTGGGTTCAACCCGCTGCAGTCCGACATCCTGACCCACGTCGCGGCCCGGCTGGACGCCACACCCCAGCAGGTCGCCCTGGCCTGGCTGCTGCAGCGTTCCGCGACCACGGTCCTCATCCCGGGAACCTCATCGGTGGCTCACCTGCGGGAGAACGTCGCCGCGGCGGACCTGAAGCTGCCGGACGACGCGGTAGCCGAGCTCAACACCATCGGTCAGTAGGGCAGGTAGCGGGCCGCCGCCGTCGGGGGCCCGCTACCTGTGGTTGTCTGGCCGCATGGGCGTTGAGATATCCCGGTTCCTGCGGCTGGTGAACGCGTTGCCGGGCGCCGAGCACAGGACGTCGGCCAACTACACGGCGCTCAGCGTGCACGGTAAGAAGTTCGGTTACCTCTGGCCGCGCACCAGCACCGTGGGCCTGAAGCAGACGATCTCCGAGCAGCTCGCCCTCGTCGCGGAACGGCCGGACGTGTTCGAGGTGCAGTTCACCGCGGGCGGGTTCGGCTGGGTGGTCGTCCAGCTGGGCAGGATCGAGCTGGACGAGCTCAGCGAATTGGTGCTGGAAGCCTGGCGCTTGTCAGCACCGGAGAACCTGCTCGCCGATCACCCGACACCGGCCGACCTCGTTGACGCCTGAGCGCCTGGTTGCCGCGCTCGCCCCTAGGCCGCTACCGAGATCGGCACCGGTGGGACCTTCAGGTGCCAGTCGGTGAGACGCTGGTATGCATCCGCCACCTTGAGCACGGAGCCCTCGGCGAACGGCTTACCGATGATCTGCATGGACAGCGGCAATGTGGACGAGCTGAATCCGCACGGCACCGCGACGGCCGGCAACCCCGCGAGGTTCCACGGCCCGGTGAAGCTGACGTTGCGCAGCTGCTTCTCCGGGGTCATCTCGTCGCTGCGGGGGGCGGGGCTGGGCCAGGTCGGCGTGATCAACACGTCGTAGGACGTGAAGAGCTCGGCGAGCGCGCGCCGGAAGAACGCCCGAAACCGCTGCGCCTGGGTGTAGTCGGCGGCGGTGAGGAAGGCGCCACGCACCAGCGAACGGCGGGTGTAGCGGCCATAGTCGTTCCACCGGTTCACCATGTTGTTCCGGTGATACGCGTAGGCCTCGGACACCAAGGTGATGTGGTTGGCGTTCTTCGCCTGCTCGGCGTAGGGCACTACGACGGCATGAGCGTCCGCACCGGCGCCTTTGAGGGTGTCGATCGCGGCGAATACGGCGGTCCGTACCTCGTCGGTCACCTCGGGGGAGTCATAGAAGTACGGCATCGGGACGCCGATGCGCAGGCCTTCCACGTCACCGGTCAGCAAGTCGGAATACTTCGGAACCGGTACCCGCGCGGCATAGGGGTCCCCGGAGTCGTATCCGGCCATGACTTCGAGCATGACCGCGCAGTCGTAGGCGCTGCGCGCCATCGGACCCACGCTGTCCAAGGTGTATCCCAGGGGCGCCACGCCATTCTTCGGTACCCGCCCGAAGGTCACCTTCAGGCCGGTGTGCCCGTTGTGCGCCGCCGGCCCACGCACTGAACCGCCGGTGTCTGTGCCCAGGCCGCCCAGCGCGAGCGCCGCGGCCACCGCGATCCCCGTGCCGGAGCTGGACCCCGCCGGCGTGTGGTCAACGTTCCACGGGTTGCGGGGGATCGGGAATCCCTTCTCCGAGTCGGGCAGCCCGATGGCGAACTCGCTGGTGGTGGCCTTGCCCAGGACGACCGAACCGGCGGCGCGCAACCGGGCCACCACCGGGGCGTCCACTCCTTTGCCCCATTCGGGATCCAGTACCCGCGAGTTCGCCGTCGTCGGGGCGTCTTCGGTCGCGATGATGTCCTTGACCGCCAGCGGAATCCCCTGCAGTGGGCCTCGATCCATTCCGGCGGCGAAGTCCGAGTCCGCCGCCTCGGCCGCCGTCAGCGCCGACTCACCGGTCACCGCGACGAACGCGCCCAGGTACTCGTTCAGCGCGGAGATCCGCTTCAGAAAGCCTTCGGTGAGTTGCACCGAGCTCACCGAGCCGGCGCGCAATGCGGCGGCGGCGTCCTTGACGGTCAACGGCAGATCCTGCGGCATTTCTACTCCTGTCGGGTCGGGTATGCGGGGCTGACGGGTCATTCGGCGGTGGGATCGAATGACACCGCTGGTTCCTCAGCGTCGAGGTGTGGCAGGTAAAGGCCATCGGCCTGTGACCGCAGGATTGGGTAGCTTTCGGTGAATTTCGCGAATTCTTCGTCGGATACGGTGAGGTTCGCGGTTTCGAGGAGCATCTTCACGGCCGCATTGGCATCGGATGCCACGTCATTCTCCTTGTGTTGTGGTGGGTGTTGTAGTGGGTTGGCTGCTCGGATAGAGGTGGCAGGCCACCAGGTGGCCGGGTTCGGCCTCGGCAAGGACGGGCACGTGGGTGGCGCAGGTGTCGGTGGCGAACGGGCAGCGGGTGCGGAATCGGCATCCGCTGGGCGGGTTCAGCGGGCTCGGCATCTCGCCGGTGACCCGCGTGGGTTCGGTGGAAGCTCCGTCGAGCGTCGGGATGGAGGCGAGTAATCCCTGGCTGTACGGGTGCAGCGGCCGCTGGTACAGCTCATCGGCGGCGCAGGTTTCCACCACCTGTCCCAGGTACATCACCGCCACGCGGTTGCTCATGTACTCGACCACGTTGAGGTCGTGGCTGATGAAGATGTAGGTCAGCTGGTAGGCCCGCTGCAGGTCCTCCAGCAGGTTGAGGATTTGCGCCTGGATCGATTTGTCCAGCGCGGACACCGCCTCGTCCAGGACGACGAGCCTGGGCGCCATGGCGAGCGCCCTGGCGATGTTGACCCGCTGGCGCTGTCCGCCGCTGAGTTGGTGCGGGTAGTGGGTGGCGTAATTGCCGTGCAGGCCCACGTCGTGGAGCACCCGCGCCACGCGGTCCCGGATCTCCGCCCGGTCCATGCCCTGCACCTGCAGCGGGAAGGCGATGGACTGGCCGATCGAGGCGCGCGGGTTGAGCGCGGAATACGGATCCTGGAAGACCATCTGCATCTGCTCGACCACGGCGCGGGGTCGCTTTCCCCGCCGGGGCAAGGGCTGGCCGGCGAACCGAATCTCCCCGCGGTCGGCGGGGTAGAGGCCGAGTATCAATCGGGCGAGCGTCGACTTGCCACAGCCGGACTCGCCCACGATGCCGAGCGTGGAGCTGGGCTGGACCGAAATGGACACCCCGCCGACCGCATAGACAGTCGCCCGCTTCAGTCCGAGCTTGATGTCGAATGTTTTGCTGACGTTGTCCACTTCGAGTAGGGGCTGGACTTCGGTTTCCGCGGCGGCACTCGTCATGTCCGCTCCCTTTCGCCGCACGATGTGCTCAATTGAGTCGGGTGTTCATCGCCTCGCGCAACGCGTCGCTGAAAGTGTTGAAGGCGACCGAGGTGACGAAGATGAAAATTCCCGGTAGAACGACCAGCACCGGCGCGAGATAAATCGAACCGCGCAGGCCCTCCAGCATGTAGCCCCACTCCGGGGTCGGTGGCTGCGAAGCCAGACCCAGGAAGCTCAGGCTGGCCGCGATGACCATCGCCACGCCGACCAGCCCGGAGGCGTAGACCACGATGTCGTTCATCACGTTCGGCAGCAGTTGGGTGCGGAGCAGCTTGAACCGTCCCGCCCCGCTGAGGCGGGCGGCCTCCATGTACTCCTGGACCACCACCGACCGGGTCGCCTGCTCCGCCACCCGAGCCACCGGCGGGATGAACACGATGGTCACCGCGACAATCGCATTCGTCAGCCCAGGTCCCAGCGCCGCGCTCACCGCGATGGCCAGGAGGATGGCCGGGAACGCGTACAGCATGTCCATCAGCCGCATCAGCACGGTGCCCACCGCACCCTGGACAAAGCCGGCCCAGGTGCCGATGAGGGTGCCGACCACCGTCGCCACCAGAGTCGGGAGGAAGCCGGCGACCAGCGACATCCGGCCGCCGTACAGCAGCCTGGCGAGCATGTCCCGGCCCATCTCGTCGGTCCCCAGTGGGTGGCCGGGGGAGAACAGGCCTTTGAGCCGGTCGAGGGGCTGGCCCAGCAACGGATCCTGCGAGGTGAGCAGCGGAGCCAACACGGCCGAGCCCACCAGCAGGGTGAGAACGGCAAGTGAGACGACGCCGACCCAGTTTCCCCGGAAGCGGCGCCAGGTCTCCGCCCAGAACGGGCGAGCCTCGACCTCGGTGTCCTGCGCATACCAGGCATCGCGGAGCGCTTCGACCGTCCGCGGTGGGCTTTCCACAGTCACAGCTACTCGCTCCTCATTGGACAGCCCGCCGCAGCCGGGGATCAATGGTCGCCTGGAGCAGATCGACAATCAGGTTCACGACCACGAAGGTGAGGGCGACCACGAGCGTCGCGCCCTGGACCACGATGAGGTCCCGGGTGGTGATCGCGTTGTACACCAACATTCCGACCCCCGGCCAGCTGAAGATCGTTTCGATCAGGATCGAGCCGCCGAGCAGGTAACCGACCTGAAGACCGGAGGTGGTCAGTACCGGGGAGATGGCGTTCTTCAACACGTGCCGCGAAATCTGTCTGCGTGCTAATCCCTTGGCTTGCAACGTCAGCACGAAGTCCGAGCCCTCGGTCTCCACGATGCTGGCCCGGGTGACCCGGGTGGTGATCGCCAGCGTGGTCAGGCTTCCGGCGATCAGCGGCAGGACCACGTGCGGGAAGAACGCGACGAAGCTGACGTCCAGCCCGGTGCCGGCCGCGGGAAACCACCGGAGGTTGGCCGAGAAGATCATCAGCAACACGACGGCAAGGAAGAAGGACGGGACGCTCAGCCCGGACAGACCGAGGATCGAGATGACCCGGTCGGCCAGGGTTCCCCGTCTGCGGCCGGCGATGAAGCCGAGCACCACGCCGCCGAGCAGACCGACCAGCGCGGACGCGGTGGCCAGCGCCAAGGTGTTGCCGACGGCCTGGGTGAGCAGGTCGGCGACCGGCCGCTGGCGGTACGGCGAGTAACCGAGATTGCCGGACAAGATTTGACCCAGCCAGTGCAGATAGCGCATCGGCAACGGTTGGTCGAGGCCCAGCTGGTGGGCGATCTGCACCCGAGCGGCAGGGGTGGCGTTGTCGCCCAGGATGGCGGCGGCCGGGTCGCCCGGCAGCACGTTGACCAGCAGGAAAACGATAACAGTAACCCCGAACAGAATTGGTATCGCCATGATCAGCCGCTGGATTGCGATGCGCAGCATTGTTCCCCCACCCAGATCTTGCTGAAGTCGACCCACCACGATTTCGGCTGTACGTAGCCGTGCACGTCGGGCGACATGACACGCAGGTTCAGGTCATGCATCCAGAACAAGAAGTCCGCATCGGTAAGTGCGGCATCCATCATTTTCTGCAGATAGGCATTCGACTTTACCGGGTCGAACTCCCGGGATGCCGCGAAGTAGTTCTTGTCGACATCGGGGTTACACATCCCCGTCGCGTTCGGTTGACCACCCGGCCGCTGGCACAGGAGGTTGAGCATGTATCCGTCGGGCTCCTGTCCGGCTGCCGGCGACGACCACAGAATGTCGATGTTGGACCACTCAGGTTTGTCCAGTCCGGTCAAGCCGATGCTCAGGATCGTGCTCCACTCCATCGGCATCAGTTCGACGTCGACCCCGATGGCTTTGAAGTCGGCCTGCAGTTGCTGCATCATCGGATCCGGGAACATATTTCCCGAGCCGCCGGTTGGATAGGCGAATTTGAGATGCAGCTGCCCCGGTTGATAACCCGCTTCGGCCAGCAGTTGCTTGGCTTTCGCCGGATCGTAGGTGTACCCAGGAAAGGCGGGATCGTAGTTCGGGTGTCCGGGGTACACGTACTGCTTGGCCGGGTAGCCCACGTTGTTGACCAGTGCTGTGATGCCTTGCCGGTTAAGGGCGAAGTTGAGGGCTTGGCGCAACTTGACGTTGCCCTTGAACGGCGCTCGGAAGAGGTTGAACCGGGGCATGATCCCGTGCGGGTACTCGCCCATGAAGAGCTGGTACCCCTGGCTTTTGAGCTGGTTGATCGCGTCTGGGGAGGGCACCTCGGCCCAGTCGACGCCGTTGGACTGCAACATGGCGACCCGCGAGGCGGCCACAGGTTGTGGGTACAGCACGATCTTGTCCAGCTTCGGACGCCCGCCCCAGTAATGGTCGTTCGCGGTCAGTTCCATGACCTGGCCATCGATGTACTTCGTCATGACGAACGGGCCCGTCCCGGCGGCGTGCTGGTTGTAGTTCGCATTGCCGTAGGTCTGCACCACAGTCGGGCTCGGGAAATAAACGTGCGCGAGGTCGTACAGCAGCCAGGCGTAGGGCTGTGTCGTCGTGATCGAGACCGTATGGTCGTCGATTTTTTTCCAGCTCTTGAAGAATATGAGATACGTCGCCAATCGAGCGGCGGCCAGTGTGTCGTAGTACTTGAAGTGCGGATCGTCCTCCCGGTTGAGCTGAAATATCACCGCGTCGGCGTTGAATGGCGTGCCGTCGTGGAATGTCACGCCCCGGCGGAGGTTGAACGTCCAGGTGAGTTGGTCGGGGGAGACGGTCCACGAGGTGGCCAGCGCCGGCTGAGGCGTGGGAATGGCCGCGTTCTGGTCGAGGTTGTATTTCGTCAGTCCGTCATAGATGTTGTTGCCGACAAACCGGTAGCCTTCGTAACCCTGGTCGGGAGGCGTCGCCGGGAATGGGATGTTGCCCGCCGACATAGCGATCCGCAGGGTGCCTCCCGCGCCGTTCTTACCACTGCTGGGGGCGCCACCGGCAACGCTCATACACGCGGAGGTCAGGCCCGCCAGCGTGATTAGGACAATGAGCCTCCAGACCACCGCCGACCACGCTCGACGCGACAGGCTCGGCTGACGAGTCCCGTCACGCGGCATGTGGTGGCTCCGGCGCGGCCGTCCCACCGCCCGACGAGAGCGGCACGCCGGATTTGCCGTGCACGCACCGGGTCCACCGGCCGGGGCCGATGGTCACCGATTGCGGCTGCTGCTGCCAGCAGGACACCGTGGCGACGTGGCAGCGCGGGGCGAACGAGCAACCGGGAGGCAGCCTGGACAGGCTTGGTGGCGCGCCTGGAATGGCGCGCGGTCGGGTCCGTTGTCCCCCGTGGACGTTGGCCTCGAGCAGGCCCTGGGTGTACGGGTGCGCCGGCGCGCGCAGGATCTCGCCGATCGGCCCTGTTTCGATGATCCGGCCGGCGTACATGACGGCCAGATCGTCGGCGATGCTGGCGGCGACGGACAGATCGTGGGTCACGATCACCATGTCCATGTCCTGGTCGCGCTGCAGTTCCCGGAACAGCTCCAGGATTCGTGCCTGGACGGTCACGTCCAGCGCAGTGGTGGGCTCGTCCGCGAGCAGAACCTTGGGCGCTCCGGCGAGCGCCATGGCGATCACTACCCGCTGCCGCATGCCGCCGCTGAGCTCGTACGGGTAGGCCCGGAGTCGCTCCGCCGGAGACGGGATCCGAACGAGTTCCATGAGCTCCAAGGCGCGCTTCCGCGCGTTGGCCTTGCTTTCCTTCCGATGAGTGCGCACCGTTTCCACGAGTTGCCGTTCGACCGTGTACACCGGGTCGAGCGCGGTGAGCGGATCTTGGAAGACCATGGAGACATCGCGGCCACGTGCGGCCATGCGCTCGCTCGGCGAAAGCCGGAGCAGATCGCGACCGTTGAGCAAGATCTCGCCTTGCACGGTCGCGCTCTTCGGCTGGATACCGAGGATGGACCGGAGCATGGCGCTCTTTCCGCTCCCGGACTCACCGATGACGGCGAGCACGCGTCCCCGCTCGAGGCGGAAGGAGACATCGTTCACCGCGCGCAG
>DATHIT010000388.1:0-9423 GCA_035489915.1 Pseudonocardia sp.
GGCGCGGCGGCACCGAACCGGCCGAATGCCCTGGCCAGCCCGGTCAGCGTGATCGCCGGCTGGGGCGCGCCGCAGCCGTCCACCGCCACCGAGGCGATCTTCTCGGCGGAGCTGTCCTCGATCGCGGCGAGGATGGAGCGTTGCACCGGGTGCTCGGGGTCGCGGTAGCTGTCGGTCGGCCAGCCGTTGCCCGCGCTGGTGGCCAGCATCGCGGCGTGTTTGCCCGAGCAGTTCATTGTGATCGGCTCGGGGGCGTGGCCGGCGCGGGTCCACTCGTCGCGGGCCAGGTCGTCCAGCGGGTAGTCAGGTGGGGTGCGCAGCGCGGCGACATCCAGCGCGGCGCCGGCCAGGATCTTGCGTACCCCGTCCAGGTGGAACGGCTCGCCGGAGTGCGACGCGGCGGCCAGCGCGAGCAGCTCACCGTCCAGCTGCAGGCCGGCGCGCAGCATGCCCAACGCCTGCAGCGGTTTGTGCGAGGAGCGCGGGAACATCGGCCGGTCCACCACCCCGGCGGACCACTCGGCGGTGCCGTCCGGCCCGGTCACCACCACCGAGCCGTGGTGGTAGCCCTCCACGAACCCGCTGCGGACCACCTCGGCGACGATCACAGGTGCAGACATGGTTGCCACCCTAATGATCGAGTTCAGGAAACGAGCGTTGCGGGATTGCGCGGTCCCGCAGGTGCGGCAGTGGCTTAGTGCCGCCGATTTAACTCCAGGGTTGTTTGATCATGCTCGGGTTGACAGCCATGGTGTTAAATTGACTATGAAGCCAACGACGAGTGGGCTGGATTTCCGGGCAAGGCCAGAGCGTGGTGGATGGCGGAAGGGGACGGGTCCGCTTCGTCCGCTTCCATGGCCCGGGTGCTGTGCAGCACCGCCTGTCCAGCCGTCACCAGCGGCGTGCTGAGGTCGGGCAGCAGCGACGTTCCGCGTGCCACGACGCGCGGCGTGACGTCCGACCGGCCGGCGCGTTTGCAGCGCCGCCACCGCCGACAGGGAAGGCCGTGACGCCGATGCCGCCAGCCACAAACTGTCCGTCGGGGAGGTGCAGGTCGATGTCCGTCACGATGGACGGGTTCGCCGTGTCCTCGACCTTCGGTTCAGTGGAGCAGGGCGCTGATCCGCCGCGCGGTGGCCATCAGCGCCGGGGCGTGCCCGAGCAGCTCATCCCGGGGCAGCAGGAAGATCACCGTCGAGACGCTCACCGCGCCGACCGGATAGCCCTCCGCGTCCAGCACCGGGGCGCCCAGGCAGCGGATCGTCGTCTCGTTCTCCTCATCGTCCAACGCGTAGCCGAGGTCGCGGATCCCGGCCAGGTCAGCCCGCAGCCGGGCCGGGTCGGCGTGCGTGTTCGGGGTGCGCCGCTCCAGCCCACGGGCGGTGATGATCTCGTCGATCTCCTTCTCCGGCAGGTGGGCCAGGATGGCCTTGCCGATCGAGGTGCAGTGCATGGCCAGGCGCATGCCCACCCGGGAGGCCATCGAGTACGGCAGGTCGGCCTCGACCTTGTGCGTGTAGACCGCGTGGTCGCCGGAGCGCAGCGCGAGGTGCACGGTCTGCCCGACCGAGGTGCGCAGCGCGGCGAGCTCGGCCGCCACGTCTCCGGTTGACTCGCTGACCACCTCCGCGGCCAGGGCCCGCATCCGGGGACCGGCGGCGTAGCTGCCGCCACCCAGGGTGGTCACGTACCCGAGCTCGGCCAAGGTGGCCAGGATCCGGTGGGTGCTGGGCTTGAGCACACCGGCATCGGCGGCGATGTCAGCCAGCTGCCTCGGCCCGCCTGTCCGCGCCGCCTCCTCGAGGATGCGCAGTGCCTTGCTCACCGCGTTCCCGGACTCAGAGGCGCGGCCGTTGCGCGGGCGAGGGCGCGCACCCGGCGCCGTGGCCGGGGCAGTGCGCGGCAAATTCACCACGTGATATTAGCGATCGGCACCGACAAAACGTTTCTGATCGGGCCCGGACGCGGCGGGCCAGTCTGTGGCACACCTGTGTGCTCCCTGTGCTCGGACTGGGCCGGCGCTCTCGATCTGGGCTGGTGGTGGGGTTGACCGACCGAGGGCCGGACCGGCAGCCGAGGGCCCACGCGCCTCCCGGCTGGCCAGGGAGAGCCTCTACGCCTACTACGCCGAGCATGTGCGGCCGGTCGACCGGGAGATCATGGCCAACCTGGTCCGGGAGTGCGGCGGGCGGATCGGGAGCTGACCGTGTGCTCCGGTCAGACCGCCGGCCAGGGGCGCTGCGGCGGGCGCATCTGCTCGTAGGCGAAGGCCAGTCGCAGCACGCCCGGATCATCGAACCGGTGCCCGACGATCTGCAACCCGATGGGCAGCCCGCCGCCGGTGTAGCCGCAGTTGATCGCCACCGCCGGCTGGCCGGACATGTTGAACGGCAGGCTGGTGACGATGTGCCCGAACGGGTCGGCCGGGTCGTTCAACGGCGCGGGCAGCTGCACCGGATACGCCGGGATCGGCGCGGTCGGCAGCAGCAGGTAGTCCAGCTCACCAAGCGCCCGGGTGGCGGCCACCGCCATCGCGTCCATCTGGCTGAACCCGTGGAAGACCTGCGCGCCGGACAGGTCCTTGCCGCCGGCGGCCCACTCCAGAATGAACGGCAGCACCCGCTCGCGGCGTTCGTCGGGCAGCGCGCCGATGTCCGCCCACGCCCGGGTGCGCCAGAACCGGTCCATCCCGTCCAGCATCTCCCTGGTCAGGAAGGGGGCGACCGGCTCGACGGTGGCCCCGGCGGACTCCAACAGCCGCGCCGCCGCTTCTACCGCCGCGCTGATCTCGGCATCCACCGGCAGGCCGGTGCCGATGTCGGTGAGCAGGCCGAGCCGCAGCCCGCGTACCTCGCCCGGCTGGTCCGGCCATTCGGTGGGCAGCGCGGGCAGCGCAAGGTGGTCCCTGGTATCCGGCACGGCGATGATCGACATCAGCAGCGCGGTATCGGCGACCGTGCGGGTCATCGGCCCGATCACCCGGCCCGGGTAGGGCGGATCCACCGGTACCCGGCCGAAGGTCGGCTTGAGGCCCACGATGCCGTTCCATCCGGCCGGCTGGCGGACCGAACCACCGATGTCGGTACCCAGGTGCAGCGGGCCGTACCCGGCGGCCGCGGCGGCGGCCGCGCCGGAGCTGGAGCCACCCGGCGTGCGGGTCGGGTCCCACGGGTTGCGGGTGATCTGGTGGAAGCTGGATTGGCTGGAGCCGAGCATGCCGTAGTCCGGCATGGTGGTCTTGGTGAAGATCACCGCCCCGGCCTCCCGCAGTCGGGCGGCGGCGGGGGCGTCGGCTTCGGCGGGACGCAACACCGTGGCGGCCGTGCCCAGCGGCATCGGGGTCCCCCGGGTGGCGATGTTCTCCTTGATCGTCACCGGTACCCCGTCCAACCCGCCCGCCGGGGTGCCTTGGCGCCAGCGCCGCTCCGAGGCCCTGGCCGCCTCGCGGGCGCCGTCCGAGTCGATCGCCCAGGTGGCCCGGACTCTCGGCTCGTCGGCGGCAACCCGGTCGAGGACCGAATCAAGGACCTCGACGGGGGAGAACCGCTTCGCCCGATAGCCCTCGAGCAGCTCGCCGGCGGACAGGTCGGCCAGCCGGCTGGCCTGGGTGGTCTCGGTCATCAACTCTCCTGGATAGGTGTTCAGGCGTGGACTGGTGCGCCGACGGTCTCCGGCACGGCTAGGCGTTCCGCTGGCGGGTCGGCCGGCCAGATCAGCGAGGCCACCCAGGTCACCGCGAGGTTAGCCACCAGGCCGACCGCGCCGGCGTTGATGCCGAACCACGGGTCGTGCCCGGTGGCCACCAGCACCACCACGATGAGGATGCCGACCAGCATGCCCGCCGTCCCGCCGGCCAGCGACATGCGCCGCCACAGCAGGGAGATCACCACCAGGGGCAGCAGCTGCGCCAGCCCCTCGTAAGACAGTACCGAGAGCCGCACCAGCACGTTGGGGAACAGGAAGGTCATGGCCAGCGCGACCACCCCGACGGCCAGTGTGACGAGCTGGGCGAGATGGCGCTGCCGGCCGGCCGCGCCGGCGTGCCGCCCGAGTATGGAGCGGCTCCACATGGTGCCGATCACCAGCATGAACACCGCCATCGGGACGATCGAGGAGAGCGCCCCGGCCGCGCCCACCACGCCGAGCAGCCAGGGCGGCAGCTCGGCGCGGATCATCTCGAACATCGCCAGGTTGGAGTTCTTCAAACCGGGGACGACGAACGTGGCGGCCACCCCGAGCAGCACCGGGACGAACAGCAGCACCTGGTAGAACGGCAGGATCAGCGCGTTGCGCCGCAGCGTGTGCGCGGAGCGGGCGCCCAGGAAGCCGGCCACCGTGGTGGGCAGCACGCTGTACACCGCCCCGTTGAGCAGCGCCGTCGAGATGAACCAGGCCATGCCGTAGGTGTCACCGGCCGGGCCGGGCAGGGTGAGCCAGGCCGGGCGCTCGGTGGTGATCCGGTGCAGCATCGGTCCGTATCCGCCGAAGAACTTGAGCGGCACGTAGACGAACACCAACGCCAGGGTGAGCACCACGGTGATGTCCTTGAGCACGGACACCCAGGCGCTGCCGCGCAATCCGCTGGACAGGATGAAGATCTCCGAGATGAGGAACGCGACAAGGTAGGCCAGCCCGAGCCCGATGGCGCCGTAGCTGACGCTGGTCACCACCGCGCCCATCCCGGTGATCTGTAGCTGGATGTAGGGCAGCAGGAAGATCGTTGCAACCACCGCGAGCAGCGCGCCGAGCCAGGGCGCGGCGAACCGGTGGGCCACCAGGTCGGAGATGTTGTGCAGGCCGTGCCGGTGCGCGTAGTTCCACAGCAGCGGACCGACCAGATAGCTGGCGGCCATGCCGATGCTGAGGTAGGCGACCACGTACAGACCGGACAGGCCGTAGGTGTAGGACCACCCGGCCGCGCCGAGGTAGCTGAACGACGTGTAGGTCTCCCCGGCCATCAGCACCAGGGTCATCACGATGCCGAGGCTGCGCCCGCCGATCGACCACTGCGCGAGGTCCGCCTTGTCCTGGCCTTGGCCGGCGCGGATGCCCAGCACACAGGCCGCCACCATGAACGCGGCCAGAATGGTTATGGAGACCACGGCGCCGCCGGTCATCCGCCGCCCCGCGTGTCGGCCTGGGCCCGCCCAGTCCGCTCCGCCCGCTCGGCCTCCCGGGCGGCCATCCACACCGGGTCGCCCTTGGCGGCCAGCCAGACGAACAGCGGCGTCAGCAACACCGCGACGAACAGCCAGAACATCAGGAACGGCAGCCCGAGCACGATGGGTTCGACGCGATTGGCGATCGGCAGTACGCCCAGGAACGCCACCGGCGGGCCCAGTAGCCACCAGAGCGATGTTCTCTTCTTGGACACGCGGACTCCTCGTTGCCGGATGCTCCACGGGCGGGCCGTGCCGCTCAACGCGCCCCCGTGCGGCGACAGTATGTAAGCCAAATGACCACTGTGTTACCCCGCTGAGGGCAGCTACACCCTGGTGTTCCCGTCGCCTTACGTGCTGCACGCGCCCACCGAGCTGACCGTGACCACCGCCGCCGGGGAGTACCCGGAGGCCCGGCGCTCGCTGTCCCACGTGGAGGCGTTCGAAGCGCAGCTGGAGAGCTTCCACGCGGTGGTCAGCGGCGGCCGGGCGGCGGGTTACCCTCCAGACGTGCGGACAGAGTGGGACCTGGTCGACCAGGAAGACCCCACGTTTGCCGCGCTGCTCACCGACAGCCACCTGCGAGTGGTAGGAACCTCGCTGGGCAGCGACGTGCCGACGCGGGATGTGGGGCGCTGGCTCTACCGGGACGCGGCGTTCGGCCTGCTGGCGCACCGGACCGAGGCCGACCCGACCTTCTTCTACGCCAACCAGGCCGCGCAGCGGTACTTCGGCTACAGCTGGTCGGAGTTCGTCGGGTTGCCGTCCCGGCTGTCGGCGGCCTCCCCGGACCGCGCGGAACGGGCCCGGCTGTTGGACGAGGTGACCCGCAACGGGTTCAGCAACGACTACCGGGGTCTGCGGATCGCCAAGTCCGGCGCGCAGTTCTGGATCGAGGACGCCACGGTGTGGAACCTGCTCGACGCCGACGGTCGCCGGCACGGCCAAGCCGCCGTATTCCGCTCGGTAACCCCCGCCTGACCGCCGCGTCCATGGCTCGCGTCCCGAGCGACTTCGCATAGCCAGGGTGCAGTTCGCATAGTGCACGCACTGTGCGAAGTGGGCGCTGGGTATGCGAAGTGGGGTGGGCGACGGCTGCTCCGCTCGCCTCGGTGGGCAGCTCGCGGCTCGGCTTCGGCGGGGCTAGATGCCTTCGCCGGCTCGCCAGGCGTCCAACACCCGGCGCTCCCGCTTGGTGGGGCGGCCGGCGCCGCGGTCGCGTCGGGCCACCGGCAGCATTGGCTGGGGCGGAGGCGGTGGGGTGTGGTCGATGAAGCAGGCGGCGGCTTCGGCGGCACCCACCCGCTTCTGGATCACCCGGACCACTTCCAGGATCCGGGTGGTGTGGTTGACCCGCGCGCGGACCTGATCACCAGGGGAGACCATGGTGGCCGGCTTGGCCGGCTGGTCGTTGACCTTGACGTGGCCGCCCCGGCAGGCGGCCGCCGCGTCCGGGCGGGTCTTGGTGATCCGGACCGCCCACAGCCAGCGATCCACTCGGGTGGACTCCACCCGACCAGTATGGCGAGCCTCTCGGGGCGCTGGTCGCCGGTGCGCGGCGCCGATACGCTCCGGCCATGGCGCTGCGGGACTACCTGGTCGGCGAGGTCGCCGAGGATTTCGTCGACGGCTTGCTGACCCGCCGGGAGGCGTTGCGTCGGCTGGGGCTGCTCGGTCTGGGGGCGAGCTCGGCCGGCCTGCTGCTGGCCGCCTGCGCCGGCACCGCACCCAGCGGCACCGCGCCCAGCGCCGCCCCGCCCACCCCGAACGCCGCCGCCCCGAGCGCCGCCCTGCCCGGCGGCGAACCGCCAGGGCGAGGGCCGGGGGTGAGCCGGGGCAGCGAGATCCGGTTCGCCGGTCCGGCCGGTGAGCTGCGTGGTGCCTGGGCGGCGCCGGCGGCCGGCCAGGCCAAGGGCGCGCTGCTCGTGGTGCACGAGAACCGGGGCCTCACCGCGCACTTCTACGACCTGGTCGGGCGGTTCGCCGGTGCCGGATACGGGGCGCTGTGTGTGGACCTGCTCTCCGCCCAGGGAGGTACCGCCGCGCTGACTGACCCGGCGCAGGTACCCACCGCGCTGGCCAACGCCCCGGCCACCGACCTGCTGGCTGACCTGCGCGCCGGCATGGACGAGCTGGGCAAGCGGGTACCCGGCACCAAGCTGGGCGGCGTCGGGTTCTGTTTCGGCGGCGGCATGATCTGGCAGCTGCTGAACGCCGGGGATACCCGGCTGGCAGCCGCCGTGCCGTTCTACGGACCGGCCCCGGAGAACCCGAACTTCACCCGCGCGAAGGCCGCCGTGCTGGCCGTCTACGGCGCGTTGGACGCCCGGGTGGATGCCACCATCCCGAGGGCGGAGGCCGCCCTGCGCGCCGCCGGGCTGCCCTACCAGGTGCGCGTCTTCGACGGCGCCGACCACGCTTTCTTCAACGACACCGGGCAGCGGTACCAGCCGGACGCCGCACGAACGGCCTGGTCGGAGACGCTGGACTGGTTCGGCAAATACCTGGCGGCGGGCTGATCCGGCGGCGGGCTGGCCTGACGGCCTGACCCAGGGAGCCGGGTCAGGCGCCCCAGTGGGACAGGTCGTGGATCGGGCCCGACGGGGAAGCCCTCCCCTCGATCGCCGGTCGGTCTCGATTCGACTCGGTGGACTCGGGCAGCGCCTGCTGCCCCGGACGCCTGCCGTGCCGCGGGCTGGACTCCCAGCTGAGTGGGACCACCGACGCAACATCACCTGCGTCGTGACCTGATTCGGTCCGCCGGATCCAGCTCATGAATCCGACTGGATAGGCGCTGCCCTCGCGCGGGCTGGCGGAGGGTCCGGACGGTCGGGCGTTGAGCCAGTACTCCAGCCCGCCAGCGGACTCGGTGGCGTGGACCGGGTCACGCGGAACGAAGGCCGCCGAGGTCCGCCCCTCCCCGGCCAGGTGCCGGATCGCCCGGATCTTGCCGAGTGCGGCCGATCCGTCGAGGTGGCGAACGACCAGATCGTCCAGGACGTGGCGGCAGATCCCGCGGTGGATCGCGTCGTAGCCGGTCGGGTCGCGCCAGAGCAGGTCGGCGTCGAGCAGGTCGCGCACGATCTCGTGCGGGCGCAGGCCCGCCGGGCCGGACTCGATGTAGGACTGGCCCCGCAGCCAGGCAAACAGCTCAGCGGGATCGCCGGCGGGCATCACCCCTCGAAGCAACTCCTCGGTGGTGCTGTGCGCGTGGGCGCACACGTGCAACGCGAGCTGATGGATGGGAGAGGGGACCGGGCCGATCAGCTCGCCGAGCAGCGTCTCGATCAGGTCGTGCGTCGGCTGCCAGGAGCGCGCCGCCGGGTCGCCGTGCCGCGCGCTGTCCGCGGCCAGGGACAGCGCCAACGGGTGTCCGCCGGCATAGGCCACCACCGAGTCGTGGATGTGCGGCGGGACGCCACGGGCGGTCAGCAGCGCGGCTGCCTCGCTGGTCGAGAGTCCGTGCAGGGCACGCACGGCCAGTGCCCCGGACCAGGACGGATCGGCGCGCCAGGCCGAGCTGGGCGCTTCCCGACCGGCCACCACCACAATTGCGCCGTCGCACAGCCGGGGGAGGAAGTCCTCGCGCAGCCACGGTTCCAACTCGGCGCAGTGCTCGAACGCATCGACCAGCAGTACGGCGCGAGGGCTGGCCAGCGCGGCGCTGGCGGCGCGGGCGAACGCGGAGGGCGAGGACGACACGGCGGACCCGTCTACCCGCACCACGGGCCGGCCGGAGGACTCGGCGTCATCCGCGAGCCGGCGCAGCAGGGTGGATTTGCCTATCCCGCCCGGGCCGTGCAGGTACAGCGTGGCGAATGTTGGTGTGGCCCCGTGCAGCGCCGAGGCGAACAGTGCGCGCTCCGCCTCGCGGCCGACGAATCCACGCTGGCGCGCCGCGTGCAGCCGGCGGGCCAGCAGGCCTTGCCCGACCGTCTGATCCGCCAGCACCGGCAGGTTGAACACCGGGGCGATCGGACACGCGGCGTCCGCACCCTCGATCCGCTGGTCGTGGCGGTCCAGGTCCGGATCGGCTCGCAGAATGCGCTGGTGCAGCGCACGGAGCTCGGGGCCAGGTTCAATGCCCAGCTCACGGTGCAGCAGACCACGCACGTCCCGATATACCTGCAGCGCGTCCGCCTGCCGCGCGCAGCGGTAGAGGGCGAGCATGTGCAGCTCCCTGAGCCGCTCCTCGAGCGGGTGAGCGGCGGCCAGGCTACTGATCTCCGGAAGCACCTCGGCATGTCGACCGAGATCCACGTCC
>DATHIT010000389.1:0-25757 GCA_035489915.1 Pseudonocardia sp.
ACAGGTGCACGCGTGCAGACGCTCATGGCAAAAAGCCGCAGGTGGTTGAGTCACTCGTGCCGGCGGGTATAACGTCGCCCCCCCACTGCAGAGGGGGTTACCCCAATGTCACGGTCATATGTGCGCGGAGCGCGTGTCTCAGCGGTGTCCACCATGCGACGCGGTGACGTCTCTCGCCGCGACAACTTCGGTCGCCCGTCCGGCGTGCGCCGAGCATGCTGGACGCTGGGGGTGCCGGCGAGCCTGGTGTTGCTCTGGGGCGCCACCACCGTGCTCGCTCCGGTGGAGAATCCGGCTCCGATCACGGTTGCGAGAAATGTGACGAATGTGGCCAATGTGAGCGTCCAATCCGGGTCCTGGGACGGCGGTTCCGACGGTTCAGGCGGAGCCGGGGATCTGAGCCTCGACTGGCCTTGGTCCTGGCTGCGCGGCGGCCAAGGCTCCGGTTCAGGCGGTTCCAGTTCCAGTACATCTGGGCAAGGTTCGGGTAGTTCCGGGTGGCATGGCTCCAGCTCGGGCGCCAGTACCGCTGGTACCGGTTCGGGCAGCTCGAGTGACTCGATCGCGGAAACCCTGCAGTCCTTGCTCGAGCAGCTGCAAGCCTTGCTGTTCGGGTCCAGTCCCAGCGCGAGCACGACCGGCACCAGCTCGAGCACCTCCAGTACCGATCCGTGCGCCACCGCTCCCGCCACCGCCACGCCCACCAGCGCCACCGCCACCGCTCCCGCCACCGCCACTCCCACCAGCAGCACTACCACCGCCTCAGGCACGAGTGCGACCACTGGCGGTTCGGGTACCCCGAGCGCCTCGACCCCGGGGACCCTTCAATCCTTGTTGGAACAGCTGCAGGCCTTGTTGACACAGCTTCAGGCCCTGCTGTTCGGTTCGAGTCCCAGCTCGAGCACTCCAAGCCCTAGCGGAACCAGCACCTATAGCAGCTCCACCACGGATGCCAGCCTTGTCGGAACTGGTGGCTAGTCGATGCGCACCACTCGCGGCAGCCGGCACCTCGGAGCTCTGCCGGTGGGGGTGGCCTGGGCCGGTCGCCCGGCGACTCTCGTTAGTGCCGCCCGAGTAGGCCGTCGGCGACGTTCTGCAGGTGCAGGCGCATGTTCTCCTGCGCGCCATTGGGGTCACGGTCCACGAGCGCCTCGACGATCGCGGTGTGCTCCCGGTGGTAGCAGCGGCGCCGATCCGGGGTCGAGGTGCGCCGCTTGAGGGTGCCCCACACAGGTAGCGCGCGGGCCGTGTTCATCACATCGAACATGTTCATCAGCAGGCCGTTGTGCGCGGCCAGGGCGATGCCCCGGTGCAGCTTGGCGTCCCAGCGCTCGAACCCCTCGAAGTCCTGGCTGGCGCCGCCCCAGTTGAGGCACTCGGTGATGCGGTCCAGGTCCGCCTGGGTAGCCACCCGCGCGGCGAGCGCGGCGACCTGCGGTTCGAGCAGTTGACGGACCTGCATGATCTCGGCCGGGCTGGTGTCGGGCGGTGCACCCTCGACGTGGCCCAGCGCCGAGTCGGTCAGGAATGTGCCCCGGCCGACGTGCCGAACCACGACCCCGTCGCGCTCGAGGACCTCCAGGGCACGGCGGATGGCACCGCGCGGCACGGCGAGCCGCTCGACGAGGTCACGCTCGGTGGGCAGCTTCGAGCCAGGCCCGAACGTGCCGTCCCGCGCTCCCTGGGCGAGCAGGGCACGCAGCGTCTGTTCCACCGCCATCATGCCTAGCACTATAACCCAAGAGTCGAACCAATTCGAACCAATTGACCATTTCCTCACCAAAGTTTCGCCAGCCCGTCGACACCGAACCGGTACAAGCGTAGGGTCGGCGAGACCAGAATTGGTCTCAATTGGTTCAGATTGGTTCGCACATGAAGCTGGTGACCTTCGCCGCCGGAACGAGCCACAGAATAGGGGCGGTCGACCCGGAAGCCGGCGTCCTGCGCGATGCCAGCGAGCTGCTTCCGGCCGGCGCCGGCATGCTCGAGGTGATCGAGCGTTGGGCCGAGCTGGGCCCGCTACTCCGGGACCAGGTGCCCGGGCTGACCACCCGGGCGGTCGACTCGGTCGAGCTGTTGGCCCCGATTCCGGTCCCCCGTCGCAACATCTTCTGTGTCGGCAAGAACTACCGCGACCACGTGCTGGAGTTCGGCCGCAGCGGCTACGACCAGCCGGACCGTTCCGAGGCCATGCCCGAGTACCCGGTGCTCTTCTCCAAGGCGACGACCGCGGTGACCGGGCCCTACGGCGATATCGACCCGCACCATGGGGTGACCGCTGAGCTGGACTACGAGGCCGAGCTGGGCGTGATCATCGGTCGCGGTGGCCGGGGCATCACCCGCGAGCAGGCCTTCGAGCACGTGTGGGGCTACACGATCATCGACGACTTCACCGCCCGGGACCTGCAGCGCACCCACAAGCAGTGGCTGCTCGGCAAGTCGCTGGACACGCACTCCCCGATGGGCCCCTACGCGGTGTCCGCCGACGAGATCGCCGATGTGACCGCCCTGATGGTGGAGAGCCGCGTCAACGGCGAGCTCCGTCAGTCTGCCCCGGTCAAGGACCTGATCTTCGACATCCAGGAGCTGATCGCCACCATCTCGGCGGGCATCACGCTGCTGCCCGGCGACCTGATCGCCACCGGCACGCCGGCCGGCGTCGGCATCGGTTTCGACCCGCCGCGGTTCGTGGGAAGCGGCGACGTGATCGAGGTGTCGATCACCGGACTCGGGACGCAGCGAAACCGCATCGCCTGACCGGCCACCCGGTCGCGGGCGCTCAGCACCCACCAGAGCAAGGGAGAACGATGCAGGTCAACGGCAAGGAACTGGCGGTCGAGGTCGACGGGGAGGGCCCCGCGGTCCTGCTCGTACACGGCCTCGGCGGCACCTCGAACTTCTATCAGGTGCAGACCGACGCCCTCGCCGAACGGTTCCGGGTAATCCGGGTCGACTCCGCCGGCGCGGGCCGTTCCCCGGTCGCCGACGGGATCAGCATCGAGTCGCACGCCGACGACCTGGCCGCGCTGCTGGATGCACTCGACGTCGACTCCGCCGCCGTGGTCGGCCACTCGATGGGCACCCTGGTCGTGCGCGCGCTCGCCGCCCGGCACCCTGGGAAGGTGTCCGCGCTGGCACTGCTCGGTGCCGTCCGGGAGCCCGCCGAGGTGGGCCGCCAGGCACAGCGCGACCGCGCCGCCGTACTGCGGGACAAGGGCACCGCCGCGGTCGCCCCCGGTGTGGTCGCCAACGCGCTGTCTGAGACCACTCGCCGGCAGCGGCCCGAGGTCGCCGCGTTCGTCCGCGAGCTGGTCATGCGCCAGGACGCGGAAGGCTACGCGCGCAACTGCGAGGCTCTCGCCGCCGCCACCGATCCCGGCTCCATCGCCCCGAGCCTGCCACTGCTGCTGATCACCGGCGACGACGACAAGGTCGGGCCGCCGGAGGCCAGCCAGGAGCTCGCCGACGCCCACGGCGAAGCCATTGTGGAGATCCTGCCCAGGGTCGGGCACTGGACCGCGCTGGAGGCGCCCGGCCGGGTTACCGACCACCTGCGCAAGTTCCTCTGACCCCGCCTCCTCCCAGCACCGAGTCCTCAACCACCGAGTCCTCACCACCGAGCCCCCCAACCACAGCACAAACCGCCGAAGAGCCCTCAACGAGGAGGCCACCGTGCCTGTCCCCTCCGCCAAGACCCTGTTCCGCAACGTCAGAATTCTCGACTCGACCGGTGCGGACCCCTACCCCGGTGACGTGCTGGTCGACAACGACCGGATCACCGCGGTCGGGACCGTCAACCCCGCCCGGGCCGTGGGCGCCCGGATGATCGAGGGGCGCGGGCGCACTCTGATGTCCGGGCTGTGCGATGCGCACACCCACTTCTCCTGGAACAACAGCGCCGACCTGGACGGCCTCGGCACCATGCCGGTGGAGGAGCACCTGCTGTTCTGCATCGAGTCGGCGCGCACCTACCTCGACTCCGGCTACACCATGTGCCTGGGTGCCGCGTCCGCCAAGGACCGCCTCGACGTGGTCTGCCGAGACGCGATCAACGCTGGCCGCATCCCCGGCCCGCGCTACCTGGCCAACGGCCCGGAGATCGCCGTCACCGGCGGCGCCCTGATCAAGTCGATCACCAAGTTCGCGGACGGCCCCGAGGGCATGCGCAAGGCCGTCCGTGAGCTCGTCGCGCTGGGCGTCGACCAGATCAAGCTGTCGATGACCGGCGAGGAGATCACCGGCAGCCAGCGCGCGGAAGACACCTACTTCTCCGACGAGGAGGTCGCCGCCGCGGTCGCCGAGGCGCACCGGCGCGGCAAGCGGGTCTGCGCACACGCCCGCAGCGCCGAGAGCGTGAAGATGTGCGTGCGCCACCACGTCGACGTGATCTACCACGCCAGCTTCACCGACGCCGAGGGCATGGACATGCTCGAGGCGAACAAGGACTGGGTGTTCGTGGCACCCGGCATCAACTGGCTGATCGCCACGCTCTACGAGGCCGAGTCGTTCGGCTTCCCGCAGGAGGCCGCCGAGGCCGTCGGCTACAAGCGGGAGCTGGAGATCGCTACCGAGGGGCTGCGGGAGATGCACCGGCGCGGGATCCGCGTGTTGCCCGGCGGTGACTACGGCTTCGCCTGGACCCCGCACGGCACCTACGCCCGCGACCTGGAGCACTTCGTGCAGCGGCTCGGGTTCACCCCGATGGAGGCGATCCTGTCCGCAACCGCGGTCGGCGGCGAGATCATGCTGCGGCCCGACGAGCTCGGCAAGGTCGCTCCCGGGTACCTGGCCGACCTGATCCTCGTCGACGGCGACCCGCTCGCCGACATCACCGTGCTGCAGGACCACGACAAGCTCGACTACATCATGAAGGACGGCCGGCTCCACAAGGAATGCGCCGACGACCCTGCCCCGCTGCCGCCCAACCCGGGCAGCATCGACCACAACCGGGCGGCCCCGGCCAACGCCTGACCGTCCGGTCGACAGGTCAGCCGCCCAGCAGCTGGCAGAGAACCCGCCGGGCCGGTGCGCCCGGCCGGACAACATCGTCGCGGCGACCCGTGGCCGGAGCAACGGCTACGGGTCCCCGACCCCTCGCTACACCCGCCTGCGCCTTCCCGCGCCGGCGCGGCGGTGCCGCCTGCCCAGCAAGGATGCCGCGCGGCCAAACGATCCAGTTGGAGGACCCCGTGGAAACTCCCGACGCCCACCCGGATGCGGCCCTTCTGTCCTCTCGCGGCGGCCCGCTACCGGCTCTGGAGGTCACCCGCACCGATGATCCCGCCGTCGTCGCCGAGGCGGTGCGGGACGACTACTCACTGCACGTGGTACCCCGGACCTGGCGGCTGAGCGCCCCGAAGATGGCGCTGGCCTGGTCCGCCGTGATGGCGGCGATGTTCTGGGTTGTGGTGGCCGCCGGAGCATCGATGGTGGTCGGCACGGTCCAGGCACTGGTCGGCCTCGCCGCGGCGACGCTGGTCCACGGCGCGATCTGCTTCGCCATGTCCAGGACCGCGGCCAGAACGGGACTCACGCCCGGCCTGTTCTCCCGCTCCATGTTCGGCTACTACGGCGCTTCTATCGCCACGTTCGTCTTCGCCGTGACCGGAACGTGGTTCGCCGTGTTCGAAGGCTCGGTGCTGGCGGTCGCGGCGCAGGCCCAGTTCGGCGGCCCCATCCAGCTCTGGTACCTCGTCGTCACCACCTGCGCCATCCCGCTGGTGATCGGCGGCGTCCGGGTGTGGCTGGAGAAGGTCAACGCGTACCTGCTGCCGGTCTTCGCGGTCGGCCTCGTTGCGACGCTGGTCTGGGCGACGGTCAAGTTCGGGTACCACAGCGGCTGGCTGACGTCCGCGCCCTCGGTGCCCACCCCGATGGCCGGTCCGGGCTGGCTTTTCGTCTTCGCGCTCTACATGGGCGTGTTCTCCAACATGTTCTACACGTTCGACTTCGCCCGGATGGGCCGACCCGAAGACACCAAGGTCAACGGGTTCCACACCTTCGGCTTCACCTTCTACTTCTTCACCATCTTCGTGAACGGGGCCGCCGGCATCTACCTGGCCCACACGATCCCCCTCGCCGGCGGCATCACCGAGTCCAGCCTCGTCACCGGCATCGTCAATATGATGGGGATCTTCGGGCTGTTGTTCATCGTGGCAACCCAGACGAAGATCAACACAGCGAACTTCTACGTCGCCTCGACGAACTTCCAGAGCTTCTTCTCCCGCGTCTTCCGCCTCACGTTGCCACGCGTCGTGTGGGTTTTCTTCGTGGGAGTCGTCTCGTTCAGCATCATGGTGTTGAACGTCTTCTCGTTCATCAACACCTGGCTCTCCTACCAGGGGGCCGTGCTGGTCGCCTGGGTCGGCATCGCGCTCGTGCACATGGCCTTCGCCAGCAGGCGGGCCCCCTCGCGCGACGTCTTCGAGTTCCGGCCCGGCCGCGTGCCCAACGTCAACCCGGGAGGGCTCGCCGCCTGGATAGTGTCCTCCGGCGTCGGCATCTACCTCATCGCCACCGGCAGCGCCGTCGCGACCACCTGGGCGCTGGTCATCACCTTCGTCCTCGCGGTGCTGGTGTACGCGGCCGCACTGGCAGTGGCCAGGGACGGCTGGTTCGCACTGCCCCGGCCGCACGATCCACGCGACGAGGTCGACAGCACCTGGGACGACCGCGTTCGGTGCGGCGTGTGCCACCGGTCCTACGTCGCGCTCGAGATGGACCGCGACCCTCAGCATGAGCACCAGCCCATCTGCGCGGCCTGTGCCACCAGCGGAGCCTTTAGAACGGCGGCGCTCGCCGAATCCACGGGCACCTGAGCCGGCGCGGGCCCGGGTTCAGGCCGCTCGTCGATACTCATTGATTAGTCCATAGAGGACACGATGTCGGCGGATTGGGCGGCCCGAGTGATGCCGACTGGAACTACCGCCTTCCAAAGCTCAGGGTGTCTACTCCTGACGGGGGAACCGCAAGGCGCAGAGCTGCCGAGCATCCTCTACCGAGGTGTGACGACGAGCTTTCCGACGAAGTCCTTCGACACGAAGTGCTGCTGGGCCAGCCGCAGTTCGTGCAGGGGGTAGGTCGCGGCGAGCAGCGGCCGGAGCTGGCCGGTGGCGAGGTGCGCTAGCACCTGGGTGAAGTCCTGGTGGGTGCCGAACGAGGATCCGATCAGCTGCAGCTGGTTGAGGTAGACAGTCCGCAGATCGGCCTGCACCAGCGGCCCGGCGATCGCACCGGCCACGACGTACCGGCCGAGTGGCCCAAGCACGTTGAGCAGCTCGGCGAAGCTCCCGCCGGCGACCACGTCGGCCACCACATCGACGCCGTCGCCGGGAACCAGCCCCCGCACGTCCTCGCCCAGCTGACTCGTCGCCCGGTCCACCACCGCCCGGGCCCCGAGCGCGCGCACCTGTTCGTGCTTTGTCCTGCCCGCGACGGCAACGACATCGGCACCGCGCGCGCTCGCCAGCTGCACCAGCGCCGAGCCGACACCGCCGGAGGCGCCGGTGACCAGGATCGTCTCCCCTGGCCGCAGCGCCGCCCGGTTCAGCATCCGCATCGCTGTCGAGTATGCGGTGGGAAACGTCGCCAGCTCGGCGTCGCTGAGCACGCTGTCCACGGCGTGGGCGTTGCCCGCCGGGATCGTCACCAGCTCGGCGAAACCGCCGTCCCGCTCACTGCCGAGGTAGTCGGTGTGCACCAGCTCGCGCTCGCCACCGCGGTAAAGCATCGGGTCGACGAGGACCCGTTCACCTACCCGCGACGTGGGCACCCCCTCGCCGACCAGGTCGATGTAGCCCGCCACATCAGCCCCCTGGATCCGGGGGAACGACAGCGGTTCCCGGCGCCACCCGGCGCTTGACCCGGGATCCTCGGCCGAGCCGTACGAGCCCTCCCTGGTCCAGATGTCCGTGTTGTTCAACGCCGTCGCACCCACCCGCACCAGCACCTCGCCCGGGCCAGGGAACGGGTCAGGCAGGTCCTCGCGGTACTCCAACATCTCCGGCCCACCGAACCCGGTGAGCAGTACACCCCGCACGCCGCCACCTCCGACTAAACCGACCGGTATAGCTACACCGCAACATGTCATCTCGAGCGATGTCAACTCACCGGTCGGTATAGTTTGCCGATGCAGGCGGCCATGAGCATGGACTTGCCACCGACGTTGACCCCAGCGGGCCGCCGGGTGCTCGACGCCGCGGCGGAGCTGTTCTACCGGGAAGGCATCCACGCGGTCGGAGTGGATGCGATCGCGTCGGCCGCCGGCGTCACCAAGAAGACGCTCTACGCCTGCTTCGGCTCCAAGGACCGGCTTGTCGCCGCGTATCTCTGGGAACGCGACCAGCGATGGCGGCAATGGTTGACCGAGTGGGTCGAATCCCACGGCGGGTCGCCCCGGGATCGGCTGCTGGCCACACTCGACGCGCTGGCCCGCTGGATCGAGCGGGAGGACCCACGCGGCTGCGGCTTCATCAACGCCCTGGCCGAGCTGCCGTCCCGAGAGCACCAGGGCCACGCGATCATCGTCGGCCAGAAGCACTGGTTGCTCAGCTACCTCACCGAACTCGCCTCGTGTACCGCCGCCGCCGACCCGGCCCGCCTGGGCAGAACCATGCTGCTACTGCACGAGGGTGTCACCATCGCCGCGGCCACCGGCATCATCGAGGCACCCGCCCAGGACGCCCGGACCACCGCCGATGCCCTGATTCCGGAATGAGCAGCGTCGGCAGAAATCGAGCCCCACAAGCCCCGCCGGAACTGCTCGTCGCCCTTCGTCTGCGCGACTCACTCGCCGAGCACATATGGCATTCAGCGCCGAATTCGTTGTCCGAGACTGCGTGAGCGGCGGAGGATCGCGGCCAGCGCGGCTCGCAGCTCAGCGGTCGGATCGCCCGGCAGGGTTGTGGCGCGGAACCCCACGTGGGAGTCCGGACGTACCAGCAGTGCACCACCCGGTTCGATCTCCAGCATGGCGAGGTCGGCGGGATCCACAGGTCGATGGCTCGAGCCGGCGCCGAGGTCGTGAACCGCTATTGGGACGCCCAGCTCAACGGCGACCTTCTCGGCTGCAGCCCGCCAACCGCCGGCCGAGTCACCCGTTGTGAGCAGCACGAATCCACCGCCCAGCAGGTCGACCGTGGAGAGACGAGCCTCGCCGCGAGCATCGGTCAGCCAAATGTGCGGAAGCCGAGCGCCCGGGTGCGTGGTGGGCCGGTAGACCTCCACCGAGGACTCGACCGCTTCGCTGCCGTCCGCCACGACGGCGCCGTCGTGGTAGATCTGCCCGAACTGCTGCCCCTGGGACCAGAACTGCTCGCGCTGTTTCGGGATCGCCTCGGCAATCGTGCGCCGCGCGGACTCCCCTTCGGGCAGCTCGATAGTCTCGAGGACGCTCCGGTCGCTCATCAGCCAGCCGGTCTCCTCCAACCGCTTGGTGTTGAGCGCGACCTGCTCGGCGTTGTACTCCGCCACCGGCTTGCGCTCCGCCTCGTAGGTGTCGAGCAGTTCCTCATCGGCCTCCCCTCGGACCACCGCGGCGAGCTTCCAGGCCAGGTTCGCGGAGTCCTGGATCCCGTTGTTCATGCCGAAGCCACCGTGCGGCGGGAACCGGTGCGCGGCGTCGCCCGCCAGCAGAATCCGGCCGACTCGCCAGCGGTCCGCGACGGCGTGCTCGTGGCGCCAGCGCAATACGCTCAGCAGCTCGATCTCCAGGTCCGCGATTCCGGTTGCTTCGCTGACCAGCCGGGTGCACAGGGTCTCATCGAAGTACCCCTCCGGCTTGCTCGTGTCGCCCGGGAAGTTGAAGATCCACCTGCCGTCGTCGGTGGTGGGCCAGAAGGCACCTTGGACGTCGCGGTTGACGATCCACCACAGCAGGTACGGGCGACCCGCGACGACCTCGTCCAGGTCGGCGCGGAAGTACACATTCACCGACTCGCCGTATGGATCGGCGGCGACCTCCCCAAAACCGTGACTCTCCCGGATCCGGCTACGCGCCCCGTCGGCCGCCACGACGTAGCGGGCACGGACGGCCTCGGCCCGGCCATCGCCCGCAACAACGCTCACCTCGACATCATCGGGGCCCTGGACGATGTCGGTGACCGTCGTCTGCATCCGCAGCTCAACTCCCGGTGTGTCCACCGCCGCTGTCCGGAGCACCGGCTCGACACGGTCCTGCGGAGCGAACACCGGTGGCTCGGGGCTGTGCGCCGCGACCTCGGCGAGCTTCGCGGGGTCCTCGGCCAGCGAGATGGCGCCGAGCTCGATGCCATTCATCCTGGTCAACCAGGCGAAGCCGAGCGTGCGCTCGGGGGGTAGCCCGACCTCGCGCACCGCGTCCGCGATGCCGAACTGACGAAACAGCTCCATTGTGCGTGCGTGGACGCCGATGGCCTTCGGGTGGTGCGCGAGTCCGGCGTGACGCTCGACGATCAAGGTCCGGATCCCGGCGCGACCGAGCTGCAGCGCGGTACTCAGCCCGACCGGACCGGCACCGACGACTACAACGTCAACCTGGGCGGGGTTCATGACTACTCACCTCGATTCGCTAGTCAACAGCGGCGAAGAAGCCACCGATGGCTCCTAGCGACCTGAGACGATCTTCGCCAATAGCGGCGCAAGGGCGGGGTCTGACATCCGGGCATTCCGCAGCGCAGGGATGGCTTTGAGCTGCGCAGGAACAGCATTGTGAAAGGTTGTGAGAGCTGCCCGGAGCTCCGCGCGATCACGGCGCTCCAAAGCATCAGCGATCGCAATACGGTGCTTAGAGGTCTCCTTCGCCCAGCTCCGCCAGAACTGCGCGGATGTCCGCTTGTAGCTGGTTACTTCGAGCCGCACGAGCAGCGTGACCAGAAATCCGCAGAGTGCGTCAAGCAATGGTTGGTGGGCCGCACCGGCGAAAGCCACGATAAAGGCAGGTACGGCCGCCGTGACGTCTTCGATGGTCGCGCAACGCGCCGTCGCCTCGGCGCGTTCCCGCACTCGGGCGACATCCTCGTCCGTGGCTCGGGTCAGCGCCAGGTCTGCCGCGTAGAAGTTGAGCACGCTCTGCAGGCCGAGTAGGTCCTCGAGCTCCACATCCTCAAGTTGCACGAGCATTCCCATTGCGCTCGCCATGATGCGACCCAGGTTCGGGGCAACGTACGCTCCACTGCCCTGCCGAGCTTCAATCAGCCCCATCGAGTTGAGCGCACGCAATGCCTCGCGGACTGTCGGTGAGGTAACCCCGAAATCGAGGCCGAGCTCACGCTCAGTCGGAAGCTTGGCACCAACCGGCAGCGCGCCGGTGAGGATCTGAGTACGGAGCTGCTCGATGATCTGGTCGGCCGCGGTTTCCCGGGTCACCCGTCGCGTAGACGGGGCCGGTACATCGCGTGCCGTCGGGCCGGGTCCTGGCATTGCGAGTCCTCACGATCAACTTGGTGTTCTGTTGCCCGAGCCTACTCAGCCGGAGCAGCGTACTGAAGGAAGACTGCCCTTAGTTCCTTGTTACCAGGTTACCTTGGACCCTGGAAACAGGGCGATGACGGTGCCCACCTCGAGACGCCAAACAAACGGTCGCCGGGTCAGCTCACGGACCGTTGACTCGCGTCAACTCCTGCCCCTACGGCGACACCCCGATGGCCTCGGCGAGCTCAGGTGAGCGAAATGTGAACATCTCAAAGAGGCCGAGCTCTCGCATGGTTGGGATAGCCTGCTTCAGCTGCTCAACGATCGCCTCGCGACCTGGAGCGCTGATCGACATTTCGTTCAGCGCCCTGAGATTGGCGAAGAAGGCACCCGCTGTTCCTTTGCGTACAGTTATTCCGTTCAGGTCAGCAAAGCTCTGGTCGTCCGGCAGGAGGTGCTCGGGAAGAACCGGTTCAGACATATTGCACTACCTCCGTTTCACCGCGCCGCCATCCGGAAACGCGGAGCTGATAATTCTGCGATCGTTTTTCATAGTCGTGTGAGTTCAGCCATCGCGGCTGCCCCTGCTACCCGCCCGGAGTAGAGGCAGGGGCCGAACATGGTGCCCTCGAGTGCGGCGCGTCCGTTGATACAACCCCCTGCCATGCCGGCCACCTCGCCCGCGGCGAACAATCCACGAATGATGGCTCCGTTCTGATCGATGACCCGACACTCGAGATCCGTTTTGACTCCACCGAAAGTCTTGACCGCGATCGGGAAGAACTGGATTGCGATCAGATCCGGGCCGGCAAGCGGCGAGACGCCGGTCAACGAGCGCTGATGTTCGGGGTCACGGTCCTTTCCGGCGAGCACAGCGGCGTTGAACGTGGCCACACTTGCTTCCACCGCGGGGACGGGCAGTCCGATCTTGCGAGCCAGATCCGTCGGACCATCGGCGCGCCATACAAACTCGGACCTGCACCAGAACTCAGCCAACAGGGCTGGATCGACCTTACCAGGCGTTCCCCAGCGCTCGTTGCCGAGCAATACAACGTTGGGCAGCTCCGCCGAATTGAAGATGCTCCACGCTGTCTGTTTGGGTTGAGCGAGCAGCGCCCTCGCTCCGGACCCGCCATTGCGATTTCCTTCGTCGACGAAGCGCCGACCGGCCCTGTTGAGCCAGATGTCTCCGGTGACCCCACGCACACCGACACCGCGTGTTCCGGTTTCATCGTCTGGATCAGGTGTGCCATTCGGATAAGCCCAAATGTGGTCGAGACAAGTGAACTGTGCCCCCGCACGACGAAGAAGACGATGCCCGTGACCGAGCGCGCCGGGAGCGCCACCACTGAGCAGCCTTGGAAGTCTGCGAAGGTTCGGAGCGACGTCGCGCATTAGGTCGTGATTGGCTGCAAATC
This sequence comes from Pseudonocardia sp., assembly GCA_035489915.1. Taxonomy (GTDB): domain Bacteria; phylum Actinomycetota; class Actinomycetes; order Mycobacteriales; family Pseudonocardiaceae; genus Pseudonocardia. The sequence goes on from DATHIT010000389.1 coordinate 12,807, forward strand.
CGCCCGTACACACCACGACCGCGCGGGCGCCAAGTTGCAGCTCCTCACCTTCGGCGGAGGTGGCGCGTACACCGGCGGCGGCGCCGTCGCGCACGACGACCTGGTGGACGTCGAGGCCGACTTCAATCTCGACCCCCAGCGACTTAGCGCGGCTAGTGAGGGCCTCGACGATTCCTCGCCCCCAGCCGGCGGGCGTATGCACTCGAGGCACGCTGTTGCCCTCTGGCTGGGAGAGTTCCATCCAACTGATGCCCAGGTCCTCGCACCATTCGTAGATATCAACTCGGCTTCGCTCGAGGTAGCGGCGCGCCCATTCGACGTCCGCGGTCGGGCCGCCTACCCGGACCCAGTCGGCGAGCGCCAGCTGGACGTCATCGTCGACCCCGTGCGCGTGCTGCAACCGGGTTCCCACCATGTTGCAGGCCGCGCCGCTCATGGCCGATGCGCCTCCGACAGCAGTATCACGCTCCAGAACGAGGACCTGTGCTCCCGCCTCGGCCGCCTCCACCGCCGCGCACAGTCCAGCTACCCCGGAACCGACCACGACGACGTCGTTCACGCCCTCTCCTCGGAGTAGCGACACACCCTGGTCCTCATGGCGTACCAGTCGCATCGCGGCCGCCCTTCAAGTCATGTCCAGACCGAGCACCTGTGCCCAGACCGGAGCGCACCCTCGCCAGGGTCCCGCCAGAGACGAGCATCTTGCCCAGTGCCCAGGATTGTCAAGGTTCTCTTGTAACTTGGTTTATCTATCCGTCGCGCTTGATCCAGCAGTGCGCCGCCCTGGCGACCTAGTAGTGTCCGAGCGAACAGGACGTAGGTCAGTGATCACAATCATGAGGACTCGCCATGCCGGAACCCCGCACGACGCCACGTGATACACCGGCCTCGTCGGACAGGCTGCCGGTGATCCGCAACACCGCCGCTGACCAGATCATCGAGCAGCTCCGGACTCAGATCCTCACCGGCGCACTCCCCCTGGGCGCCAAGCTTCCCACCGAGCGCGAACTCGGCCTCGACTTTGGAGTCAGTTCGCCGACAGTCCGCGAAGCGCTCCGCGCACTAAATTCCATGGGCCTCATCGAGGCCCGCCAGGGCAGCGGAGCGTACGTGGCGGCAAACTCAGATCACATCGTCGCGAGCGCAATGGGCATGCTCAGTCAGCTCGAGAATGTCGGGCTTGACGACCTCCTGAGCCTTCTATGCGCGCTGAACCTCTATGCCGCGGAGCTGGCGCTCAGCCGAGCAACAGACGAAGATATCGCCCGAGTGCGGGAACGAGCAGCGGCGACCGCGGACTGTGCAAGCATCGAAGACGTCACCGCCGCCGCGCCCGGCTTTCTCGTCGCCCTCGCCAAAGCTGCACATCAACCGGTACTTGATGCGCTCTACGGATTTCTCGTCACACTCGTCGTCCAACTTGAGATAACTAGCTACAAGCGGAAACCAACCAAATTCTGGCAGCAATGGGCGAAAGACACCTCTGGATACCGGATTGCAATCGCCGAGGCCCTTGAAAAGCGCGACAGCACGGACCTCGCTGCCGCTGTCACAAGCTTCAATCACGCGGTTCCGGCACGAATTCTAAGCATCCCCGCTCTGCGGAACGCGCGGATGTCGGACCCCTCCGTCGCGCCGCTACTCGCCAAAATCGTTTCGGGTCGCTAGTGTCGTGGAAACGAGGTTTCCACCTCGTTTCCACGGCGCTAGAGCCGCGACAGGACCGCCCCTACCGCGATATCATCGCGCCGACGCAGGTGCCCACGGACTGGGTCCCAGCGAGAGGTGGTCGGTGCCGGTCGGCCCCGCGACGCCTACTGGCTGTCGCCGCCATGCCGAGGTCTCGGGAGCCGCTCCCGCCCCCTACCAGTGCACACGGGCAAGCAGTCGCCGAGCCCGCGGAGACGTTGACCGCCGACGGGAGGCCTCTACGCCCCCAGGCAACCGAGAGGCCGGGTGATCATCTCGTTGACAACGGCCTCGTCCGCAAGTAGAAGTTACCAGGTTAACTATGTAATATGGGCCCAAGGCGGAGGTCCGGGGGTGATCGCGTAGGCGAAAACCCTCGAGGTCACCCGCGCTAGGCCTCGCCAGTTGTTCTGTGTAACATCTGCTCCATCATTGGAGGCTCTGATGATTGTCCATGTACTCCGCTTTTGCTTTAAGGACGGTACTGCTCAAGAGGACGTCGCGGCCTGCATGGAAGCGCTCCAGCGAGTGGGCCAGATGGATAGCGTATCGTTCGCCGTTATCGGACAATATGCCGGACCCGCGGCCGACGGGTACACGCACTCAGCGGCATTCGCGCTCGCCGACATCGAGGCCTTCCACCGGTACATGCATGAACCGGCTCACCGAGCGGCAGACTTTATCGTGCATCCCCACGTGACCAACTTCGATGTGTTCGACATTTCAGACGAAGACAACCCAGATCTTTCGTCAGAGATAGCGGATATTCAGCAGCGCCGCCTCGCCGCGGACCGAGAGTTGACCAGCCTGATCAGCACCCGACCGGAAGATTGAGCGGTAGCCAAGCTCACGCCTCTGGTGTACGGGCGGCCGCTGCCTCTACCCACGAGTTGACGTCGAAAGGAAAAGTCGTGCTCGAGCCAGGATGGATGCTGGTCAGCTACCGACTCGGCGACTCCGAGACACCGCGGCTCGGTGTGCTCGACGGCGGGGTAATCAAGACCGCGCCCGATTTCCTTTCCTCGTTGTCCTTGCTCGAAGTCATCGACGCTTGGGACGACGTCTCCACCAAGCTCCAGGCCTGGGCACCCCCGGCATCGGGCGCGGTGACCGATGCTCTGCTGACGACACCGCTGCAGTATCCACGGAAGGTCATCTGTGCCGGAGCCAACTATTACGGACATCTGGCGGAGATGGGCATCGAACGTCCTGACGGATCTGTCCGTCCCTACTTCTTCTTCAAGCCGCCGTCGACAACAGTCACAGGACCGGGTGACGCAATCCGGCTTCCCGCACGCTCCACCAGCACGATCGACTGGGAAGCTGAGCTCGGCGTCGTCATCGGCCGCAGGGCGCACAACGTCAGGGCCGAGCAAGCGCGCTCGTATGTTGCTGGGTACACGATCGTCAACGACATCTCCGCCCGCGACCGGCTGGCGCGCCCTGATGCGGTGGCTCCACCGTTCGGATTCGACTGGGTCAGTGCCAAAGCAGCGGATACGTTTTGCCCGATCGGGCCCGGCATCGTTCCCGACTGGCTCATCGCCGATCCTCAAAGCCTCTCCATCAGGCTCAGTGTCAACGGCGTAGTGAAACAGGACTCCAACACGTCCGACATGGTGTGTGGAATCTGGGATTTGATCGCGGAAGCCAGTGCGGTGATGACTTTGGAGCCGGGCGACGTCATCGCGACAGGAACACCCGCTGGCGTGGGAGCGCCACGCGGAGACTTTCTGCGGGCCGGAGATGAAGTGGTTGTTCAGATCGACCAGCTCGGCACCCTTTGCAACCCGGTTGTGTGACCCTGCATCACACGATCTCCTGGATAGAACTTGCGGCGCCGATGCGCGAGACGTCGATCTCGGAGATGGCGGTTGAGCCGACGCGCGCCATCGTGGATGAGAGTTCCAGCGACGCCACGGCGCATCTCTGAGCCGAGAAGCGGCCTTCAGGCCACACCAGCGTGTGCAATGCGGACGGCGCGATCATGACGGGTAGGTCCAGCGGAACGAGCGCGGTCGTTGCTGTGTCAACACAACTGACGTCGACGAGCACCCGCGCACGTAACGACCACTTCGCGTGAGCCACCCGGTTAGCACGTATGCCACGTCCATAGCCGGCCCCGGCCTGGACGAACGCTCGAACTCCGCTGGCCCATCCCTCGGTTGCGATGCGCTCGAGCTCGGCGACATCGGCAAAATCGCGGGTTCCGCCGGCGATCACCAGCCGGCGACCACACGGTTCGTGAGACGGCCGACGCGTTCGACCTCCGCGGTGATCACGTCACCAGGAGCCATGAACTCTTGCGGATCCCGGAAGTAGCCGATACCACCCGGTGTGCCTGTGGAGACCACGTCACCGGGGTACAGAGTGATGTCCCTCGTCAACGAGGTGAGCAGTTGAGGTATACGAGCGAGCATCTTTCCAGTTATTGCATCCTGTCGTATTTCTCCATTGAGATACGTCGAAATTCGAAGCGCGTGCGGATCGGCGATCTCGTCCTTGGTGACCACATGCGGCCCAACTGGCACAAAGGTGTCCACAGACTTGCACAACATCACCTGGTGGATCTCGCGTTCCATGACATCGCGCGCACTGACATCGTTCAGGATCGTATAACCGAACACGTAGTCCATTGCGTTCTCCGCAGTGAGGTGACGGGCTTTTTTCCCAATCACCACACACAGCTCGACCTCGTAGTCAGTCAGTGCGTCCGGGCGCGGAATTACGATCGCGTCATCGGGACCAATGATCGCCCCCCACAAGAAAGGAAAAAATACTGGCTCGCGAGCCTGAATCTCATCCTTCGCCTCGTCAAGATGGTCGCGGTAGTTGCCTCCGGTGGAAATGATCTGCGCACGATCCACCACTGGCGCGAGCATCCGGTCCGGTGAGGCTACCTCGGCCGCGCTCAAGTCGATGTCCAACAGCGCCGCGTACGGGTCCGCCTCGGCGAACAGCCCGTCGAACCCCGACCAGGGCGTCGACACAATTTTCCCTGATTCCAGAACGACGCCCACGTGTCGCCCCTGTTTGTCCTCATAGCGTGCCAGTCGCATTGCGGCCACCTTTCAAGTTCAGCTGCGGGACGAGCACTCGAGCTCGCAACTATGGCGTGCACTCGGCAAAGCCCTCAAAGAACATCCTTCCGGACGCCGCACGATTGTCAAGGTTCCCTGGTAACTTGACTCTCACGCAACGGCAGCATGACCTGGCTTGTCGCTGCCCGGCGCTCGGCCAGATGTTGGCGATAGGCAGCGCTCATATCCTCAGGCGCCCAGTCGAACTCCGCGTCCAGTTCGATGTCGATGAGGCCGATCCCAGGAAGACCAGCAAGCAGTTTACGAGCCTCAGAGGCGAACGATGGGGCGAGAAGGCAGCCGTACTCGGTCACCCCGATCACCGCGTGGACGTCCACGGTGCCGACGCCCGGGGTTACGGTCAGGCGACGGATCAAACCCATGTCGACCAAACCGACCGGGGCTCCGGCAACTCGGCTGCACGGGTCGATGATCTGGTTGAGGACAGCGCGGATGTCCCCCTCCGACGGCGTCACACCCCGCTCCACGGCTCGGCGAGCTTCTTGTGCAGACCGAACTCGTCGCCCTCCAGTTTCGCCTGTAGCGCGGCCACGTCCCAACCGAGGACGCGCGCGTGGTTGCGACCGAGGATGTTCTCCTTGATCTCACGGGTCAGCGGCGGATAGGAGTGCTGTTCCTGCAGGTCCTCCGGAATCTCGAAGTCCCAGAACATCTCCAGATACGGCTGTGGGTGTCGCGCGGTGGCGCCGGAAGACCAGAAGATCTTGTCGGCACCACCCCAGAACAGCAAAGTTCCGAGCATATGCGCGAACTGGCGGGGTTGGCGCGAGAGCATGAACGCAGCGGTGGTCTCTAGGTTGACTGTCACATTGGGGAACCGCTGGAGCTGCCAGGCCGTCTCTTCCAGGTACGCGATTCCGCCGTGGACAATCTCGAAGGTCAGGTCGGGGAAGGCCGATGCCGCTCCGGCTACGTCGTATGGCGCGAAGGGCTCGCTGGGCACCTGGCCCTGTGGGACGGCCTTGTGGGTAGCAACGATCTTGCCGCCGAGTTGCTGAATGCGCTCGAGGATCGGGAACGCAATCTCAGGATCATCCAGACGATAACTGTTGACCTCGCCATTGACGATATCCATCGGATACATCTTGATCCCGATGGCTTTCTCCTCGGCGATCATCTGCTCGACAATGTCCAGCGCGTCCGGCTGCCATGGGCTGACCGGGCCGTAGAGCGCGACCCGATCGGGCCAACGTTCACGCATGGCCTTGCCCACCCACAGCGCCGAGCCGCCGTCCCGGTAGATGCCGTACAGCGGCACCCCGTGGTAGATGCACACGTCGGTGTCGGACTCGGCGAACAGCGCCGCGCCGAGCAGGTCCGGGTCGTGGCCGTTCTCGAATCGCTCGCGGCTGAGGACGTAGCGCCGGTCCCCGAACGGCACGTTGCCGATGTGCCCGCCCCACAGCGTCTCGGTCAACTGTGCGGCAATCCGCTCCTTGAACGGCCCCGGGACGAAGTTGTCGGCGCGGAAGTTGTAGCCGTGCACCGTCGAGTCGATCACGAAGACGTCCTCGAGGGGCCTCGTGGCCTGTGTTGCGGTCATCGTTGCTCCGCCGTGGTGGCTCGGGTCCACTCGCTAGGGGACGACGTGCCGGCGACACAGTAGATGCCGCAGCTACCCGAACGCGCCCTCGAGATCGTGGAGGTGGGCGTAGTAGGACCTGACCAAACCGAATATTACTCAGTTAACTTGGTAACTAGCTTCTTACGGCAGTCGCATCCGGCTGTCAACAGACCGAGCCCGAACGTCCGACCGGCCCGTGCTCTCCGTCCAGGCAAAAGCGTCCATCACAGGCGCGCCGGAGAACCCAGGGCGCAACCACGCGGTTGACCTATGCTGGTGCGATGTCGACCCGTCACGATGCCGATACGCGGGCCGTCGCACAGACCGTCGAACGCACCGTTCGCACGCGGCGGGGCGGGGCGGAGGTCGAGCAGGCGATCCTTGATGCGGTCCTGGCTGAACTGGCTGACGTCGGATTCGGCCGGCTCACCTTCGAGAGCGTCGCCGAGCGCGCGGGCACCGGTAAGAGCCCGCTGTACCGACGGTGGCCCGACACAACGTCCCTGGTGATAGACACGCTGGAGAAACTACGGGCCGACCCGGCCGAATACGTGCGAACCGGCATACTCCGCGAGGACCTGATCGGGTTCACGCAGCACATGACTAAGAAGCAGAAAGGCGTCAAGGGCAACGCATTTCGTAGCCTGCTGGGGGAAGCACATCGCTATCCCCAACTACTATCTCGGTTCAAGGCAGAAGTTCTCCACCCACTCTTCGACGCACTAACCGAATTACTGCACGACGCCGCCGCGCGCGGCGAAATATCTTCGGAACGCCTGACACCTGTCGTGCTCGAGGTGCTTCACGCACTGATCATCAAGCGCGCATTGCTCGAGACTCACGTGCTGACCAGGCAAGACATCACTGAGATGGTGGACGAGGTGCTCCTGCCTCTCGTCCGCGCGGGATAGTTACCCCGACCGGACCTGGCAGATGTACCGGGCGGGTGGGTCAGACGGCGGTGAAGGTGGTGACCGGCCAGCCGGACGCGCCGTTGGGGATCGGGTCGGCGACCGCCTCCGTCTGGACCGCGCCGTCGTGGTTGGTGGCGCGGGTCTGGACGGTGTGCTGGCCCGGCGCGAGGTCGAAGTCGGTTCGCCACATCCGCCAGGTCCGGCCGTTGACCTCGGTGGACAGCTGCGCGGCCTGCCACGGGCCGCCGTCCACCCGGACCTCGACGGCCTCGATCCCGGTGGGCTGCGACCAGGCGATGCCCGCGCAGGTGAATGTGCCGGCGGGAACCGACGCGCCGGCGCGCGGGCGATCGATGCGGGACTCCGTCTTGATCGGCGCCTGCTCCGCCCAACCCCGCTGGTACCAGTAGCCGCGCCGTGCGCTGAAGGTCGTGACCTCCATGTCGGAGAGCCACTTGGTGCCGGACACGTACCCGTAGAGGCCGGGGACGATCATCCGCACCGGGAAGCCGTGTTCGGGTGGTAGGGCCTCCCCGTTCATCCCGATGGCGAGCAGCGCTCCCCGGTCGGGTTCGAGCACCACGTCGGTGGGTGTGCTGGTGTTCCACCCGTCGATGCTGGTGGTGAACAGCTGCTGCGCCCCGGGGTGGATGCCCGCCTCCAGCAGGATGGGCCGAAGCTCCACGCCGATGAAGTTGGCCGTCGAGATGAGGTTGCCGCCGACCGGGTTCGACACGCAGGTCAGCGTGATGGTGCGTTCGACCAGCGGGCGACTCATCAGGTCGGCGAAAGTGAGGGTGGTCTCCCGCTCGACCATGCCGTGGATCCGCAGCCGCCAGTCCGACGCGGTCTGACTGGGGATCCGCAGGGCGACGTCGATTCGGTAGAAGTCCGGATTGGCGGTGATGAACGCCGGCGTGCCGGACCCGGCGAACGACGCACCGGCCGGGATGGCCGGGGCCCGCTCGGTGAGCGTGGCCTTCGCCAGCGCGGCGGTGACGGCGTTGCGCGAGGAACTGCCGCTGTCAGCCAGCAGCAGGCCGCCGATACCGGAGCCCAGGGACGCGACACCGAGCGCGGCCGAGGAGCCGAACAGGACGTTGCGACGCGACATCCGCCCCACGCCGCCGGACGACTCGCCGGCCGCCTCGGGCGGCTCGGTCCCGGGTCCGCCGGCCTCGGGCAGCGGCTGGTAGACCCGCAGCGCGAGCCCGTGCAGCCGCCGGAAAACCACGAGGCCCACGCCCAGCGAGACCAGCGGCGCGATCACGTCCAGCGGCGAGAACACCGTCGCGGCGACCACCGCGAGCAGCCCGGCCAAGCCGAGCACGATCACGGTGACGACCCCGGGCCTGGGGAACCGACGCGACGCGAGACCGCCGGCCGCGGCCACCGCGGTGATCACGACCGCCATCCCGGACAACAGGATCGGCTTGTCATTGGTGCCGAAGTGCGTCTTCGCGAACTCGGTCAGCGGCTCGGGCGAGTAGTTGATGACCGCGTTGCCCACCGCCAGCACCGGCGAGGACGCGGGCGACACCAGGGCGGCAACCAGCTGCCCCACCCCGACCGCGGCACCGACCGCGAGCACCCCGAGCACCGCGGCGAACCCGGGCGGGATCCCGCGCACGCCCGGCTCGGTTCGCCCCGGCGCCGTCGAGATTGTGCTCATCGTGGCTGTCCTACCCGTCGCAGGCGGCGCGGCGCACAGGCTCGACCCGACAGATCACGGTGGGTCAACCGCTGAAGCGGCGCCGCACCAGCAGCCCGGTCCGCACCAGCAAGAGGACGCTACCGACGAGCACGATCAGCCCGATCACCAACCACCTCGATGAACCGGACATAAAGCTGCCGCCCCAAAGGTTGGCCCCCTGCAACGTCCACACCACACCGCAACGCAGCGCGACAATTCCGGCCAACGCGGCGAGCACGATCGGAACCCAACGAACCACGCGCCGATAATGCTCTCGTACCCGCCCCGCGCCGCCGCTTTCCGCAAACGGTCTCGATGTTGATTCCACCCGTGCCCCTCCTTACTGAAGAACGCACAAAAACCGCACGTCGAAAGTTGGCGAAACCGACGTAAATCTCCCAGTCGGCCCAACGTTGACATTAGTTTTCGACCACCGGCCGGTCAAGGACGACCACGTCCTTAGCTGAGAACGATGACACCTGGCCGGTCCGTGACGGTAGCCCCGGCCAGTGTGACGTTAGAGACGTTTCCGTCCTTACGGAAGGAACGATCGTTACCGTATGACCTAGTTGACATGACAACCCGGACCAGGAGCGAGGCCCGCACCCAAGGACAGGGCACGACGGCGGACATCTGACGCTCTGACTTAGCAGAGGGAGAACCACGTGACCGAGCCGAGGAACGGACACGACCAGTCAGCATTGCGACGAGAGTCCGTCGGTGCGTCGACCGCCGTACTTTCGGCACCTCGTACGGCGGCAAGAGCGCCAGCCGGGCCGAGCAGAGCGACCTCACCCACTCCGCCACCGCCGGCCGGGCCGAGCAGAGCGACCTCACCCGCTCCACCACCGCCGACCCCGGCGCCGACCAACTGGGGGTTGCCGCTGGCGGTGGTGGTGGTCGGGATGTTCATGTCCGTCCTGGACACCAGCATCGTCAACGTCGCGATCCCCGTGATGCAGGGCCAGTTCGGCGCCTCCCCCGACAACATCGAATGGATCGCCACTGCCTACACGCTGTGCCTTGGCGTGGTAGTCCCCGCCAGCGCGTGGCTGGGTGAGCGGCTGGGACTGCGCCGTACCTACGTCCTCGCGCTGGTGCTGTTCTCGCTGTTCTCCGCGCTGTGCGGCACGGCGACCGACCTACATACCATGATCTTTTACCGGATCCTGCAGGCCATTCCGGGTGGGGTCATCCCGGTCACCTGCCTGACCATCCTCTACCGCATGGTGCCGCCGGCCAAGCTCGGCGCGGCCATGGGCCTCTACGGCCTCGGCATCGTGTTCGCCCCCGGCGTCGGCCCCACGCTGGGCGGCTACCTGGTCGAGTACGTGGACTGGCGCCTGATCTTCTACATCAACGTCCCGATCGGGATCCTCGGCGCGATCGCCGCCATGATCGTGCTGCCCAAGTTCCCCGCGACCCCCGGCCGGCGGTTCGACCTGCCCGGTTTCCTGTGTATCGGAACCGCGTGCTTCGCGCTGCTGCTCGCTGTGTCCGAGGGCCAACAGTGGGGCTGGACCAGCTACCCGATCCTGCTACTCGTCGCCGCCGGCTTCAATCTGCTCGCGCTGTTCGTGGTGATCGAGCTGCAGGTCAAGGAACCACTGCTGACCCTACGCACCTTCACCTACCGACCGTTCGTCATCTCGCTCGTGCTCATGGCCATCGTCTACACCGGGTTGTTCTCCTCCATCTATCTCGTTCCGCTGTTCCTGCAGAACGTCCAGGGCATCACGCCATGGAACACCGGTCTGACACTGATGCCCCAGGCACTGGTCATGGCGGTACTGACCCCGCTCGCCGGCCGGCTCTACGACAAGATCGGTGCACGCAACCTGGTCATCATCGGCATGGCAATCAACGGTATCGGCACCCTGATGCTGGTTCAGATCAACACGGACATGAGCAGGCCGGAGATCTTCCTGCGGCTGATGATCTCCGGGGCCGGGCTGTCCCTGTGCTTCATGCCGATCATGACCGGAGGGATGTCCTCGCTACCCCCGGAAATTGCCAGCGCTGGCAGCGGGATGAGCACCCTGGTGCAGCGCGTCTCCGCCGCGATCGGGCTCGCCGCGATCACCGCACTCACCACGGTTCAACAGGCCCAGCTGTTCGCCAACCGCAGTGCGCTCGTGCAGGCTTCCGGAGCGGACGCCGATCCCCGCATCATCCAGATGCAGAGCGGGGGACCGGCCGGACTGATCCCGTTGTTCAACGAGCTCAGAGACAAGGTGATGACCGAGAGTTACAGCAACGCGTTCCTCGTGGTCGGCGTGTGCGTCCTTGCCGCGATTCCGCTGGCGTTCTTCCTGCCGAAGGCACGCCCATCGGCGGGCGGCAACGCCGCGCCGATCGAGATGTAGCAGGCCATCGACCACAGGGGGTTGTTGATGAAGGTTTCGACGGCGAAGTTGCACCAGGGCGTACGCGAGGCACTGGTTGCGATAGGTGCGCCAGAAAACGAGGCCGCCATCGGTGCCGAGATGTGTGTCGACGCCGAATTGCGTGGCCACAGCTCGCACGGTGTTCGCCTACTGCGCAATATCGCCGCCGCGTACGAGCAGGGTGCGGACCGTCGGCGCGCGATGAGGGTCCTGGACGAGTCGCCCGTGTCGGCTCGGCTCGACGGAGGGTTTCACCTGTCCTGGTTCGTCCACTGGAGCGCGATAGAACTGGCGATCGAAAAGGCCGCCACGATAGGAATCGCCGTCGTCAGCGTCGGCAACGCCGGAGGCAGCGGGGCACTGGGGTATCTGGTGGAGAAGATCGCCGCGGCGGGCCTGGTGGGACTGGCGGCCAACAGCACGCCGCTGACCGTGGTGGCCCCGGGCTCCTCGGTTCCTTCGCTAGGAACCAACCCGTTGGCCATCGGGCTGCCCCGCCGCTCGGGTACTCCCCTCGTCCTGGACATGGCAACCTCGTCGATTGCCTTCAACGAGATCCTGCGCCTGCGCGAGACCGGCCGGGCACTTCCCGAGGGCGTGGCGGTCGACGCCGATGGGTCGATGACGACGGACCCGAACCGTGCGATCGACCCCGACTCCGGCCGGAGCAGGATCTTGCCCTTCGGCGGCCACCGCGGCTACGGACTCGCCCTGATGCTCGAGCTGATGGTCTCCGCCGGCGTCACCGGCCGCACCGGGCAGGACAAACGAGGAGCGGTGCTCACCGAACCCGCTGACTTCAGTGCGCTCTACTTCGCGTACCAGCCGGGGCTTGTTGGCGACCGGGAACAGGCCCTGGACGCGACCGACCGACTCCTCACCGAGCTGACGGCCGCCGGCGCACGGATCCCCGGCGAGTCCAGCCGCCTGCGGAGGGAGCAGTGCCTGCGGGACGGCGAGGTCGACGTCGCCCCTGAAGGGCTCGATGTGCTGAGCTCGATCATTGGCCGGGGCATCAATGAACGGACAGCAGAATAATAACTTGGTCTCCTGGTAAATGCGAGTCGGAGATCATTGTCGGTAAGGCCCTCGCCGGCGCCCGGCGCGATGAGGTGGTCCTGGCGACCAAGTTCCAGGGCCAGATGGGCATACCTGTTGAGTCCCCGCTGGGCCACCCAGGCGGTGATCCGAACATGCGCGGCAACTCCCGACGCTGGATCGTGCGTGAGGTCGAGAACAGCCTGCGGCGGCTCGGCACGGATCGGATCGACCTTTATCAGGTACACCGCCCTGACCCCGACACCGACGTGGAGGAGACACTGTCGGCGCTGAACGACTTGCAGCGTCAGGGCAAGATCCTGGCATTCGGCTGCTCGACGTTCCCGGCGCACCAGATAGTCGAAGCGGCGTGGGCAGCGCAGCGACGCGGGTTGGGGCGATTCGTGGGTACCTGCCCCCCGCACTGACAGATCCGTCCCTGCGACGCCGCCGCGGGTGAGCCCTCAGGCAACGTCGGGTTGGCTGGCGCGTCGCCGGGCGGCGAGCAGGTGGTCGACGCTGTACCGGCCCGCGCCGATGGCCGCGAACACCAGCGCCCCCGCGA
>DATHIT010000390.1:0-3259 GCA_035489915.1 Pseudonocardia sp.
CGCGATCATCAACCCGCCGGTGGACCGGGACCGCCCGCCGGACGAGGTGCGCGACATCTTCATGCACGTCGAGGAGGAGCGGGACGACGGGCTGATCGTGTCCGGCGCCAAGGTGGTGGCCACCGGCTCGGCGATCACCCATTACAACTTCATCGCCCACTACGGGCTGCCGATCAAGAAGCGGGAGTTCGCGCTGGTCTGCACGGTGCCGATGGGTGCCCCCGGGATGAAGCTGATCTGCCGCAACTCCTACTCCGCCGTGGCCGCCGCGTCCTCGACGCCGTTCGACTACCCGCTCTCCTCCCGGTTCGACGAGAACGACACGATCTTCATCCTGGACAAGGTCAAGATCCCCTGGGAAAACGTCTTCATCTACGGCGACCCGGACAAGGCGTCCACCTTCTTCCCCGGGTCCGGCTTCCTGCACCGCTTCACCTTCCACGGGGTGACCCGGCTGGCGGTCAAGCTGGACTTCATCGCGGGCCTGCTGATGAAGGGCGTCGAGGTCACCGGCACCAAGGACTTCCGGGGCATCCAGACCCGGGTCGGCGAGGTCATCGGCTGGCGCAACATGTTCTGGGCGCTGTCCGACGCGATGGCCGCCCACCCGGACCAGTGGATCGACGGCGCGGTGCTGCCGCACCTGGACTACGGGCTGGCCTACCGCTGGTTCATGACCGTCGGCTACCCCAGGGTGCGGGAGATCATCCTGCAGGACCTGGGCAGCGGCCTGATCTACCTGCCGTCGCACGCCAAGGACTTCGCGTCCCCGGAGCTGCGGCCCTACCTGGACCAGTACGTGCGCGGCTCGAACGGCTACGACTCGGTGGAGCGGGTCAAGTTGATGAAGCTGATCTGGGACTCGGTGGGCTCCGAGTTCGGCGGGCGGCACGAGCTCTACGAGCGCAACTACTCGGGCAACCACGAGGGCGTACGTGCCGAGTTGCTGTTCGCCGCCGAGCAGTCCGGCTCCGCCGCCGCCATGAAGGGCTTCGCCGAGCAGTGCATGGCCGAGTACGACCTGGGAGGCTGGACGGCCCCCGACCTGCGCGACGCCGAGTACACGTCGATCTTCCCCAGCTGACCGGGCTGACACCACCACGAGGAGAGCCGCTATGACCACTACCGAGCATTCCCCAACCGCCGCCGGCTCCGGGGCGTCCGCCAGCCAGGTCTTCCGGGCCACCCACTCCGCCACCGACACCGCCGGCGAAGTGTCCGCCGAGCGGGTGGACGACGTGGCCCGCGCCCTGCTGCGTGCGGTGCACGAGGTGATCAGGGAGAAGAACGTCACCTACTCGGAGTTCCAGGCCGCCAAGCAGTGGCTGATGGACGTCGGCGAGGGCGGCGAGTGGCCGCTGCTGCTGGATGTGTTCGTCGAGCACGTCATCGAGGACGTGGCCGCCCGCACGCAGAACGGCTCGGTGGGCAGCATCCAGGGCCCGTACTACCTCCCCGAGCAGCGGCGGGTGGACTCGCCGGCCACCCTGCCGGCCCGGCCAGATGAGAAGGGCGAGCCGCTGGTGCTCGCCGGCCGGGTGGTCGACCTGGACGGTAACGGGGTCGGCGGAGCCGAGCTGGACGTCTGGCATGCCGATGACCAGGGCTACTACTCCGGGTTCGCCCCGGACATCCCGGAGGGCAACCTGCGCGCGGTGGTGGTCGCCGACGAGGCGGGCTGGTTCGAGATCAACACCGTGCGGCCCGCGCCGTACCAGATCCCCACCGACGGCCCCACCGGCAACCTGATCGCGGCGGCCGGCTGGCACGCCTGGCGCCCCGCGCATCTGCACCTGTTCGTGCAGGCACCGGGCTACCGGCGGATCACCACCCAGCTGTACTTCGCCGGCGGGGACTGGCTGGACAGCGACGTCGCCGAGGCCACCAAGCCGGAGCTGGTGCTCGACCCCCAGCCGGGCGAGGACGGGCGGCTGCACTCGACGTACGACTTCGTGCTCGAGCCGGCGTCGTGACCGCCCCCGGCTCCGGTCGCCCGGGTGCCGACCCCGACCTGCGGATCGAGCGCGTCGAGACGGTGATCCTGGACGTCCCGCTGCGCCGCCCGCACCGGTTCGCCCGGGTCGGCATGGACGCCCAGCCGGTGTTGCTGGTGTCCGTGCGCACCGCCGGCGGGGTGACCGGGGTCGGGGAGGGCACTGTGCCGGGCGGCCCGTGGTGGGGCGGCGAGTCGGTGGAGACCATGCAGGTGATCATCGAACGGTACGTCGCC
Source organism: Pseudonocardia sp. (assembly GCA_035489915.1). Classification (GTDB taxonomy): domain Bacteria; phylum Actinomycetota; class Actinomycetes; order Mycobacteriales; family Pseudonocardiaceae; genus Pseudonocardia. The sequence continues at coordinate 2,231 of DATHIT010000390.1, forward strand.
CCGCTGCTGCTCGGCCGGCAGTGCGACGACCTGTTCGCCATCGGCCGGGACATCAACGACGTGGTCGCGGCCAACCTCTACGCCAAGGCCGCCGTCGAGGTGGCGCTGCACGACGCCTGGGCGCGCTGCCTCGGCGTGCCGGTGCACACCCTGCTCGGCGGCCTGGCCCGGGTGTCCATCCCGGTCACCTGGGCGCTGGGCACCGAGCCGGCGGCGGTCGTGGTGGAGGAGGCGCTGGGCAAGCTGGACGCCGGGCTGCACCACAGCTTCAAGCTCAAGATGGGCGCCCAGGAGCCGGCGGACGACGTGGCCCGGGTGTGCACGGTGGCGGACAAGCTGCGCGGGGTGGCCGGGGTGCGGGTGGACCTGAACGCCCGGTGGGACCGGCTCACCTCGCTGACCTACCTGCCCCGGCTGGTCGAAGCCGGCGTGGAGCTGGTGGAGCAGCCGGTACCGGGTGCGGAGTTCGAGGCGCTGGCCGAGATCAACCGTGCGCTGCCCATCCCGGTGATGGCCGACGAGAGCCTGCGCACGCCGACCGACGCGCTGCGGCTGGCCTCGCTGCGCGCGGCGGACGTCTACTCGTTGAAGACCACCAAGTCCGGCGGGCTGCGGGCTACGAAGGCCATCGCGGAGATCGCGGCGGCGGCGGGCATACCGTGTCACGGCGGCACCGCGATCGAGGGTCCGATCGGTACCGTCGCCTCGCTGCACCTGGCCTGCGCCTCGCCGGCGGTGACCTGGGGCAGCGAGCTGTTCGGCCCGCTGCTCATGCGGGAGGAGCTGCTGACCACGCCGCTGCGCTACGCCGACGGTTCGCTGCACCTGCCGGACGGCCCCGGGCTGGGCGTCGAGCTGGACCCGGCCGCCGTGCGCGCCTTCACCAGAAAAGTGAGCTGACATGTTGTTCCACGTCCGGATGGACGTCGCCATCCCGCGCGACCTGGACCCCGCTGAGCGGGACAAGTTGGTCACCGCCGAAAAGGCCTACGCCCAGGAGCTGCAGCGCCGCGGCACCTGGGTGCACCT
>DATHIT010000391.1:0-4039 GCA_035489915.1 Pseudonocardia sp.
GGCAAGCTACTGTCCGGTAATGGACACCGCCTCGGTCCGCCCGTGGGACGACCCGGAGCGCCGCGCGCTGGCCGAGCTGGCCTACACCTTTGCCAGCCGGGAGATCGTGCCGTACGCCGACGAGTGGGAGGCGGCCGGTGAGCTGCCCCGCGAACTGCACCGCAGCGCCGCGAAGGTCGGGCTGATCGGCGTCGGGTTCGACGAGTCGCTGGGCGGCGGCGGGGACCTGATCGACTCGCTGCTGGTCACCGAGAACTTCATCCTGGCCGGCGCACCGACCGGGGTGCTCGCCTCGCTGCTCACCCACGGCATCGCGGTGCCGCACATGGCCGCCACCGGTGACGCCTACCTGCTGGACCGGTTCGTCCGGCCCACCCTGGCCGGGGAGAAGATCGGCGCGCTGGCCATCACCGAGCCGGACGCCGGCTCCGACGTGGCCAACCTGCGGACCCGGGCCGTGCGGGACGGTGACCACTACGTGGTGAACGGGGCGAAGACCTACATCACCTCGGGCGTGCGGGCGGACTTCGTCACCACCGCCGTGCGCACCGGCGAACCCGGCTACGGCGGGGTGTCGCTGCTGGTGGTGGAGCGCGGCACGCCTGGGTTCACGGTCAGCCGTAAGCTGGACAAGATGGGCTGGCGCTCGTCCGACACCGCCGAGTTGTCCTACGTCGACGTGCGGGTGCCGGCGGAGAACCTGGTCGGCGCGGAAGGCAGCGGGTTCCTGCAGATCATGACCCAGTTCGCCACCGAGCGGCTGGGGCTGGCCGCACAGGCCTACGCGGTGGCCGCCCGCTGCCTGGCGCTCACGCTGGACTGGGTGCGGCAGCGGGAGACGTTCGGGCGGCCGCTGTCCGGGCGGCAGGTGGTCCGGCACAAGATCGCCGAGATGGCCCGGCAGACCGACGTGGCCCGCCGCTACGTGCGCGAGGTGGCGGTGCGGTACCTGGCCGGCGAGGACGTCATCACCGAGGTCGCGATGGCCAAGAACACGGCCGTGTACGCCTGCGACTTCGTGGTCAACGAGGCGGTGCAGCTGCACGGCGGGCTGGGCTACATGCGCGAGTCCGAGGTGGAGCGGCACTACCGGGACGCGCGGATCCTGGGCATCGGCGGCGGCACCAACGAGATCATGAACGAGATCATCGCCAAGCGCCTACTCCGCTAACCGCCGCCCCGAGCCGACCGCCGCCCTAACCGCCGTCCCACCCCGCACTTCGCATACCCAAGGCTCACTTCGCATAGCGCACGCACTGTGCGAAGTGCGCCTCAGGTATGCGAAGTCGGGAGTACGTCGAGCCACACCCGCCCTGGTCGGCCGGGTTGGCTAGGGCTGTCAGGGGGTGAGGACTCGGCGGATCAGGTGCATGGCCAGGTCGGTGGAGCGTTCCCGGATGTCGGTGCGGCCGCCGGGCAGTACCGGGGACGCTTCGCGCACCTGCCCGTCGGAGGTGGTCACGCAGAAGCAGACGTAACCGACCGGCTTCTCCTCGGTACCTCCGCCAGGACCGGCCACCCCGGTAATCGCCACCGCGATGTCGGCGTCGAACACCCGCAGCGCGCCGTCCGCCATGGCCCGCGCCACCTGCGGGGACACCGCCCCGTACTGCTCGATGAGCTCGGCGGGCACCCCGAGCAGGGCCACCTTCGACTCGTTCGAGTAGGAGACCACGCCACCCGCCACGTAGTCGGAGGCGCCCGGCCGGTTGGTCAGCCGACCGGCCAGCAACCCGCCGGTGCAGGACTCGGCCAGCCCGATCCGGTGCCCGGCCAGCAGTTGGGCCACCTGCTCGTCGGTCGGCGTGCCGTCGGTGGCGACCAGGTACGACCCGTGCCGGCGCTCGATCTCGGCGACCAGCTTGTCGCTCGCCGCCTCCGAGCCGGGGATGCCTGGCCGGTAGCGCAGGTCGATCTCCAGCTCGGACCGGCGCAGGCAGGTGGTGATCTCCACATCGCGCAGGTCAACCTCGTCGCCCACCTCGCGCAGGGTCTGGGCGATCTCCGACTCGGGCAGCCCGTACATGCGCAGGTGCACGGTGGCGAACGGCGGCGTGCGGGCCAGCAGCTCGGTCAACGGCGGGGTGGCCAGTGCGTCCTCCCACATGCCGTGCAGCTCGCGGGGAGGCCCGGGCAGTACCACCACCACCGGGCCGTCCGGCACGGTGACCACGAGCCCGGGTGCCGTGCCGACCGGGTTGAGCAGGATCGCGCCGCTCGGCACGGTGGCCTGCTTGCGGTTGGCGGCGTCCATCGCCGGGCCGGCGAACCCGCGGCGCGCGGCGAACCGGCGCAGGATCTCCGCGATGTGCGCTTCCATGTCGGTGTCCAGCACCATCGGGACGCCGGCGAATCCGCCGACCACCTCGGCGGTCACGTCGTCGGCGGTGGGGCCGAGGCCGCCGCTGGTCGCGATCAGGTCCACCGGCGCGTCGGCCAGGAAACGCAGGGCACCGGCCAGGTCGTCCGGCCGGTCGCCCACCACCACGATCTCGGCCACCTCGATGCCCAGCGCACCCAGCTGCCCGGCCAACCACGGGCCGTTCAGATCCCGAAGCTGCCCGGTCAGTAGCTCACTGCCGGTAACAACAATGCCGGCGCGAACCCCGCGACCGGAGGCCGACTCCGCAGTCTCGCCGATGTCACTCACAGGCTCTCCGATCTCCCTCGGCGAGCGTACGCGCGGCGGCTCGGCGCGGCCCGCCGACGAGCCCGGCCCCCGCGACGGGGCACGATCAGCTTGGCCGGTTGCACCAGAGCTCGAGCCCGACGCCATCCGGGGCGGTGAACGACAAGTACCGGGCGGGGCCGTTACCCCAGACCGAGGAGTGCGGGATGGTCAGCCGGTCCAGATGTGCGGCCCATTCGCCCAACGCCTGCTCGCTGGTCACCCGCAGCGAAACGTATTCGAACCGGCGACGCCCACCTGACTCGGCGTGCTGCTGGAAGCCGAGCACCAGGCCAGAGTCCGGATGCCGAATCACCTCGGTGACCCGAGCCGGCGGAGCCTGATCGGGCGGGCCGCCGGGCCGGAAACCGAACGTGCGGCACCACCAGTCCGCCGAGGCGGACGCGTTCGGTACCGACAGCGCGATGTGCGGCGAACCGGGGGGCCGGCGCGACGTGCCCATCTTCGTCACGGAGTGTATGGCGCGTCACTGTCCATGAACGTTACCTGAGGCCTCAGACACCACCCGGCGTGTACCCCAGGGGGGTAGGGTATAACTGACTGAGGCAGCGCCGGCCGGGCCGAGTACCGTGCCGGCCACCGGTCAGCGAAGCGAGGGGAGCGATGGTGAACCCGCCCAGCAGGACGGCGGCCGACGCCGCGATCGCGGAGCCGGCTCAGCGCATCGAGCTGTCGGTCGGCGGGATGACCTGCGCGTCCTGCGCGGCCCGGGTGGAGAAGCGGCTGAACCGGATCGACGGGGTCACCGCGACGGTCAACTACGCCACCGAGAAGGCCACCGTGACCGCCGACCGGATCGACCCGAGCGCGCTGGTCGCCGCCGTCGAAGCGGCCGGATACACCGCCACCCTCCCTCCTCCGCCCGCCGAACCTGCCCGCTCCCCCGCCGACGCCCCACCCGCCGGCGACGCCCACGCCGACAACGGCGAACCCGAGGGCCCCGCGCACGAGGCCCGGCAGCGGCTGCTGATCAGCGCCGCACTGAGTGTGCCGGTGATCGTGCTGGCGATGGTGCCGGCGGCGCAGTTCGACTACTGGCAGTGGGTCTCGCTGGTGCTCGCCGCGCCGGTCGTGCTGTGGGGCGGTTGGCCGTTCCACCGGGCCGCCGCGAAGAACCTGTGGCACGGCGCGGCGACCATGGACACGTTGATCTCACTCGGCACCCTCGCCGCGTTCGGCTGGTCGCTGTACGCCCTGTTCCTGGGCAACGCCGGGCGCATCGGGCTGACCCACCCGTTCAGCTTCGCGCTGGGCAACGCCCACGGCGCCGACTCGCTCTACCTGGAGGTCGCCGCCGGGGTGACCACCTTCATCCTGGCCGGGCGCTACTTCGAGGCCAGGGCCAAGCGC
>DATHIT010000392.1:0-17213 GCA_035489915.1 Pseudonocardia sp.
TTGGCCAACAACCGGGAGACGTGCATCTGGGAGATGCCGAGCTGCTCGGCGATCTTGCTCTGCGTCATGTTCTCGAAGAACCGAAGCACCAGGATGGTGCGCTCGCGGGCGGGCAGTTGCTCGAGCAACGGGCGCAGTGTCTGGTGGGCATCCACCCATTCGAGCCCGGCGTCGGACTCACCGAGCAGCTCGGCGAGCGTGGTCTGGTCCTCGCCCTCGCTGAGCACCTCGTCCAGCGACTGGCTGGCGTAGCCGGCGGACGCGGCCAGGCCCTCGAGTACCTCGTCGCGGCTGATGCCGAGCTCGTTGGCCAGTTCGCTGGGTCTCGGCGCCCTGCCGAGGTTCTGGGTCAACTGGGCGCTCGCCTGGTTGATCGAGACGTGCAGGTCCTTGAGCCGCCGAGGCACCCGCACCGACCAGCTGTGATCCCGGAAATAGCGGCGCAGCTCACCCTGGATGGTGGGGACTGCGTAGGCGAGGAAGTCCTGGCCGCGGACCGGGTCGAAGCGGTCCACGGCGTTGATCAGACCCAGCGTGGCTACCTGGACCAGGTCCTCCAGCGGCACGCCGCGGCGGGAGAACCGCCCGGCGAGGTGACGGGCGATCGGCAGATATCCGGTGATCAGCTGGTCCCGCAGCTGGCTCCGCCTCGGCTCGTGCTCGCCCAGGCCGGCGTGCTCGAGCAGCACCGCGTCCAGATGGAGGTACTCCCCGCCCGGCTTCTCCGAGGTGGGTCGGCATCGGGCGGGAAGGCTGGTCGCTGGAGGGGTGGCTCGAGCGGTCATGACGCTGGGCCGGCCCGCCGCGCGTGCGGCGTGGCGGGCACACAGGGGTGACGGGTCATCAGCGCGCCTCACATCGTGGGGTGCCGGGACCGGCGCCGGCGCACAAGGGTCGCTCCCGGGCGGGGAGGCGACTCGGCGCGACTGGCGCATCAGCCGACACACGGGCGATTGGCCGCAGCTGACTGTGTAACTAGGGCTGGCCAGATATTAACCGGCGGGTGCCTGGTGCCGCTCGGTGTGGCCACCTCGGCGAGGTCGGCGGCCAGCCATGACCCAATGGTGGGACTTGCGCGGCGGCCGCGCCTCCGTCAAGCTTCTTACCTGCATCGAATCGATTCGATCCGAGGGAGGTTGAGCGACGCGGGGCGGTACGCACAACCTGGGAGGACATATGCGCGCGGACATCGAACGGCGGCTGCGTGAGCTGCACGAGGACTACATCGTCGAGGTCAACCTGGCCGTCGAGCAGGGGCGCGAGCGGGACATCGAGGCGCTCGTGGCGAGCTACCCGGACGAAGCCGCCCGGCTGATGGTCGAGGAATCCCACAGACCCTCGGTCGCCCAGCCGAACGGTTGACCGGGTCGCCCAGCGTCTGCCTGGCTTAGCCGGCGGTCAACTAGCGAGCGGCCACCACAGGGCCGGGCGTTGCGGGCGACCCCCGGCCCCGAAGCCGCTGTCCCACCAGAACCGGAGGCCGCACGCGGGGCACTGGCAGAACAGGTTGCCGACCTCATAGCCGAGCAGGTAGACCCAGCCCGGGTGCTCGTCGCAGGCGGCGCAGTTGATCCATGCGCGGCGCCCGGGATCGGCGTCGGGGTCGATCATCCGAGCACTCCCGCCGAGCGCAGCTGCTGGTAGATGGCGCGCTGTTCGGCGTCCAGGTTGCTGTACAAGCGGCGGTGCGCCTCGCGTTCCCCCTCGAGCAGGGCCACTGGGTCGTACTGGCCGGCGGAGGCTTCCAGCACCAGTGCGAGGCGCTCCTGGTCACCCAGGTCAATATGGAACTCGTGCAGCACGGCGGCCTCCTTCGCCGGGTCCCCGCGGACGCCTGATATCGCCCACAAATACCTCAGCGAGGGGCCATCGCACCGCTCACTGTGACGACTGCCTCGCCGACTGTCTTGCCGACGAGGTGCTGCTGATCAGGAGCTGGACCGCGCCGGCCGCTCTCCGGTGACCACGTAGTCCAGCCGCCGGGTGATCCCGACGGCCTGGTCGGCGAACCGCTCGAAGAAGCGAGCCAGCAGCGCCACATCCACCCCGACCTGCACCGGATACGGCGGGTTGGCGTGTTTGGCCCGCTCGAGCACCTCGTCATGCAGCCGGTCGGTCTCGTCGTCGGCGCGCTCGGAGTGGGCGGAGAGCACTCCGCTGGGCGCGGCGATCGCGGCCTCGACCCGCCGGCTGGCCGCGACGGCGAGCCCGCCCATCTGGGCCAGCGGGTCGAGCAGTTCGGCTGGGGCGGCCGGTTGGGGATGGCGCAGCCGCACGATCTCGGCGATGTGCCTGGCCAGCTCGCCCATCCGACCGATTTTCTCGGCCGCCTGGATCGCGGTGACCACGGTGCGTAGGTCTCTGGCCACCGGGGACTGGAGTGCCAACAGCGCACAGGCGTGCTCGGCGCACTGCTCGCCGATGTGCTGGATCTCCGCATCGTCGGTGATCACCTGCTCGGCCAGGCTCAGGTCGACGTCCACCATGGCCTTGGTGGCATGCTCCATCGCCACGCGCGCCATGCCGCACATGGCCGCCAGGTCCGTGCCCAACCGCTCCAGCTCGCCATGAAACATCTCCCGCATTCAGTCAACAATAGGACCCGCGACTTACCTGTTGGGTATTCGGAATGACCTGATCGGGTTGCATCGGGCGAACGACATGGTCTGCCGTGGGCCCGTGCGGCTGGTCGGATCGGCCGAAGATCGACGTTTTCCAGGGCTCGGCATGAGGTCGTTGTGGCTACTGAGGCATGATGTGGCGCTCCGCGTGATTGCGCGGCCAATGATGTTCGTGCCTTTAGGGAGGAGTTGTTGATGGCTCTGCCTACTTTGACCCCGGAACAACGTCAGGCTGCACTGGCCAAGGCGGCCGAGGCCAGGAAGGCCCGTGGCGAGCTGCTCGCCTCGGTGAAGTCCGGACAGACCAGCGTGGCCGAGGTGTTCGGTCGTGAGGACGACACCGCCAAGCGCGTCAAGGTGGTCCAGGTCCTGCGCGCCGTGCCGGGCTACGGCCCCGCCAAGGTGGCGGCGCTGATGACCACCTGCGGCGTGGACGACAAGCGCCGGGTTGGCGGGCTTGGGGAGCAGCAGCGGCGCCGGCTGCTCGATTCGCTGTCTGGCTGAGCGAGCCGCCATGTCGGGTCAGACCGGCCAGCGGTTGCCGAACCGCCGGGTCGGCCCGTGGTTGCCGAACTGCACGCGGCGCAGGTTTCCCGCGCGGGAAACCCGGCTGCTGTGCAGTTCGGTAACCGGCGCGGTACCCCGACGTCGGCTGGTACGGAGCTGGGAGGAGGTTCGCGGGTGACACTCGAGAGTGTGAATCCTCGCCGCCCGGTGCTGGTCGGTGTGGTACCGGTCACCCCGCCGAGGTGCTCTGTTTGGGGGGAAGCCCGACTGGGTAAAGACAGATTCATGTACGGCGTCCCCGATGGCGAATCCGCCCCCTCAGCGGCCGAGGACCCTGCTGTCCAGGCGGCCGAAGATGTGGCGCGGTTGTTCGACCGACCCGGCCTGGGCCGTCTGGAGCGGCTTGCCCGCAAGGCGACGACGCATTTGACCAGCTCGTCGGAAGCGGACAGCAGCTCCGTATCCAGCGGCCAGCCGAGGGAAGCCTGGTAGTTCGCACCTGGCGGGGCGCGCCCCGCGGAGCCCGGGTCGGCGGCGGTGTCAGGTAACCCTCAGTTCTGTGGTGTGGTCATAACCTGGGATTGACGCTCCGGCAATGTCGCTTCTGAATCCTGTAGGGGTGACTGACCGAATCGAGAACCTGATCTGGGCCGAGGCGAGCTTCCGCAGCCATGTGGTCACGGTGCTCCACGATGAGGCCGAGCGGCTCCGTTTCCACCGGGTGGTGGTGGACCAGGAGGGCGGTTCCCGCGAGTCTCTGGACGAGATCGTGCGGGGTCTGGAGAACGTGGCGGAGAAGCTTGCCGAGCAGGCTGGCCTGTTCGCGTGCGCGTTGGGCCGTTGCCATCACCCGTGGCACGGCACCGGCGCGGCCAGCTCGGCCCCGCATCAGCTACAGCGCCTCGGTGCGCTGGAGTCCCGCGCTTCCTGATCTTTCCAGCACCTGCACTGCGCGGTGATTATGCAGTAGCCTGCAAATATGTTCCGCCTGGCTGGTGCGCTGCTCGCCGCCCGCCGTCCGGCGCTCCGAGGGGCGCTCGTGCCGGTGCTCACGGTGGTCGTGGTGCTCACGGTGGTCGTGGGCTGTGGCGGGCCTGGCCCCTCGAGCGCGCCGGTCATCGGGGCCGACGTGGTGGTCCGCACAGCCGGCGGCCAGCTGCGGGGCACGGTGGAGCAGAACCGCAGGTCGTTTGCCGGGATCCGGTACGCCGCGGCACCGGTCGGCCCGCTGCGCTGGGCACCTCCGGCGGCGGCGCCGGGCTGGTCGGGCGTGCGGGATGCCACCCGGCCGGGGCCGCGCTGCCCGCAAGCGCCGGCGTCGGCCACCGACGACCCCTCCACCAGCGAGGACTGCCTGTACCTCAACGTGTCGACCCCGCTCGACACCAGCACCACGCACCCGGTTCTGCTGTGGATCCACGGCGGCGGATTTGTGGGTGGCAGCGGCGACCGCTATGACCCCACCCGCCTGGTCACCGAGGGCAATCTGGTGGTCGTCACGATCAACTACCGGCTCGGCGCGCTGGGCTTCCTGGCGCACCCCGCGCTCGCGCACGACGGCCAGGTCGGCAACTTCGGACTGCTGGACCAGCAGGCCGCGATGCGCTGGGTGCGCGACAACATCGGCGCGTTCGGCGGTGACCCGAACCGGGTGACGCTGGCCGGGGAGTCGGCCGGCGCGATGTCGGTGTGTGATCAACTGGCCTCGCCGGCCTCGGCGGGCCTGTTCCAGGCGGCGATCATCCAGAGCGGCCCGTGCCAGGCACAACAGAACGCCAGGGCCGCCGAGCGGGTCAGCCTGGACTACGCGGCCGCACTGGGCTGCCCGGACCCGCCGGCCGCGGCGGCCTGCCTGCGGGCGGTTCCGGTCGCCCGGTTGGTCGCGCCGCTGTCGTACTACTCGCTGGCCGGGTTCGGCATGCCCGGCCCGGTCACCGGCGGGGCGCTGCTACCCACCGATCCACTGACCGCGATGGCGAACGGCACCGCCGCGAAGGTGCCCGTGCTGCTCGGTTCCACCCACGACGAGTTCAGGTTTTTCCTCGCCCAGGGATACGAGGCGACGAAGCGCACGGTCAGCCCGGCGACCTATCCGGGTTTGGTCGGTGAGACTTTCCCGGCCGCCCCCTCGGACGCGGTGTTGCGCCAGTACCCGCCCAGCCGGTTCGGCAACTCCGCGCCCCTCGCCTTCGCCGCCACGGTCACCGACAGTGCATTCGCCTGCATCACCGGGAACATCGGCAACTCGATGTCGCGGACCGCGCCGGTCTACGCCTACGAGTTCGCCGACCCGAACGCACCGATGCCGGGCGGGTTCGTCGGCACCCCGTTCCCACTCGGCGCCGCGCACAGCTTCGAGCTGCCGTACCTGTTCGGGATGAGCGGGCGTGAGCTCAATCCGGCGCAGCGTCAGCTGGCCGACCAGATGGTGGGGTACTGGGCCCGGTTCGTGAACACCGGCAATCCCAACGGGCCGGGCCAGCCCGAATGGCCCAGGTATCAACCGAACGGCCCGGTGCTGTCCCTGGCGCCGAACGCCACGAAGGCGATCGGCAACTTCGCCGAGGACCACCAGTGCGCGTTCTGGAACGCCGCACCCCGGAGGTAGCCGAGTGCGGGCCGGGGCGGATAACCCCGGCCCGCTCCGGGTGTCACTCCACGAAGATGTCCACCGAGGGCCGCAGCTCCGCGCAGATCCGCAGCACCGGGTGGATGACGTGCTTCTCGAACCCGTTGAACGGGGTGAGATCGACGGTCTGCTGCTCGTTGTCGATCGCCGGGTAGGCCTGCTGGGTGAGCAGGTAGTCGAACCGGGGCGCCCACTTCCGCGAGCCCAGGCGGGCGGTGGTGGAGCAGTTGTCCACCATGTAGGCCACGCCCCGGGCGTGCATGTACGGATTGAGCGAGTCGACCGCCTCGATCACCGACTCGTTGGCGATCTCGGAGTAGGGGTGGCCACGTTCGATCAGGGCGTCGACCTGGCCCATCATCACCCCGCAGAACACCCCGGCGGTGAACGGGTCCAGCGGGATGTCCGCCTCCACCCGGTCCGCGCGGACCTTCTGCCCGACCTGCCACATGTCCGCCTGGTCGATCTTGCCCATCGGGAAGCGGTCGAAGCGCTTGCCGGCCATGACCACGCTGCGGATCTCGTTGCCCGAAGCCACCTCGTCGTAGATCTCCTGGGTCAGCTCCAGCCCGACCGGGTGGGCCGCCGAGTAGGCCTCGGCAAACACCTCCCGACCCTGGCTGTCCAGCCGGTGGTACACCCCGTCCAGGCCGTCCTTGGAGATGATCCGGGAGATCGGCCCGGTGATCGACTCCACGGAGTGCCGGAAGGCGTCGTCCGGGGTCATGTCCTGGTCGCGGAAGCGGCGGTAGAGGCTCTCGACGATCCCGTGCACCCCACCCAGCAGCACCGCGCGCTCACCGGAGAGGTCCGACAGGTACTCCGAGCGCAGCGTGGTCTGGAAGGTGAACGGCGCACCGAGCGCGACCGACCAGCCCAACGCCCGGTCGGTGGCGTGCCCGGTCACGTCCTGGTGCACCGCGAAGCTGGCGTTGATCCCGGCCCCGTTGACCTCGCGGCCCTGCTCGTACAGCGCGCGGACCGACTTGCCCATCCCCTTCGGGCACACCGCGATCACGTCCACCTCCGAGGGGAACGCCTTGCCCTGATCGGACAGGAAACCCAGCAGGAACCCGTGGGAGAGCCCCAGGGTCGTGCCCGGCCGCAACGCCGCGAAGATCGACTCGTGCAGCTCCGCCTGCGCCGCGTCGGCGATCAGCAGGATCACCAGGTCGGAGTCGGCGATCACCTGGTACATCTCACCCAGCGTGCCGGCCGCCTCGGAGAACCCGGCCGCCCTGGCCCGCTCCACCGAGCCCGATCCGTCGCGCAGCCCGACGGTGACCCGCACCGCGCCGCCGAGGGAGTCGCGGAGGTTCTGTGCCTGTGCCGAGCCCTGCGGACCCCAACCGATCACGCCGATCTGGTTGACCCCTTCGAAGGCGGCGGGCAGCCGATCGAGCAGGTGCCGGCCACCGCGGACGATCGCCTCGCGGCGGTCACCCAGGGTGATGTACTCCTTCTCGAAGACCGTTGTCTGGAAGTCCAGGTCTTGCACAGGTACACGTTCCTTCCCGGTGGTGCGGCTGGGTGTAGCCCGACGGTCAGATAGCCGGGGCATGCCTCTTCTCAGTCTGGCACCCGCCCATCGACATCTCGTTGACGCTCACCGTGATGTGCGTCCTTCCCGACCTTCCTAGGACGCGTCGTGCAGGACCAGCCCGAGGGTGTGCCGGGTGCCGGAGAGCAGGGTGCTCACCCCGTGGCGCACCGGCGCGGCCGACCAGCCCCGGGTCGAGCGAACCGGCCGATCACGGGTGGTGAAGATCAGTGCCTCACCGCGGCGCAGTGCGCGCACGGTGCCCTTGGACTGGGCCCGGGGCCGCTGCTCGACCAGCATGAACTCCCCGCCGGTGTGGTCCACCCCGGGTTCGTCCAGGCAGATCACCACCTGCAGGGGGAACACCAGCTCCCCGTACAGGTCCCGGTGCAGCGCGTTCCAGTCGCCCTCCTGGTAGCGCAGCAGAATGGGTGTCGGCCTGGTCTGCCCGGCGGCGTGGCAGGCGTCCAGCCACGCCTCCAGGGTGTCCGGCCACGGCGCGGCGCCCCGCAGCTTGTCCGCCCAGTCCCTGGCCACCGGCAACAGCGGTGGGTAGAAAGCCTGGCGCAGCTGTGCCACCAGTTCGGGCAGCGGGTAGGCGAAGTAGCGGTACTGCCCGGAGCCGAACCGGTAGCGGGCCATGTCCACGGTGGAGCGGAACAACGCCACGTCGTCGTAGAGCGCGGAGACGGACCGGCACTCGTCCTCGGTCAGCAGCTGACCCACGGCGGCGCAGCCGAACTCGTTCAGCTCGTCGACCAACCGGGGCCAGTCCGCCGAGGCAACCCGGGCGCCCGGCGGCGCGGACAGGTCGATCGGTGCGGTGCTGGCCACCGGCGTCGGCGCGTCGAACAGGGTCGCGGGGCTCGTTCGGCTGGTCATCGGGTTGCCTCCAGGGTCAGCAAGGCGCGCTTGGTCCCGGCTCCGCCCAGGTAGTTCCCGGGGTTGCCGTCGCTGTGGACTACCCGGTGGCAGGGCAGCACGATCGGCAGTGGGTTGCTGGCGCACGCGGTGCCCACCGCGCGCGCTGCCCGGGGGCGCCCGGCGGCCGCGGCCACCCGCTGGTAGCTGGCCGTGCCGCCGTAGGCGATGTCCGGTAGGCGGGTCAGCACCTCGCGGCGGAAACCGAGGGCGAGCCGCAAGTCCACTGGCAGCTCGAATCGGACCCTGCGCCCGGTGAAGTACTCGTCGAGCTGCCGGGCGGCGGCGTCCAGCCGCGCGGGAGTCCGCAGGATGCGCGGGCTGATCTCGCTGGCCAACCGCGCCAGCACGGCCTCGTGGCCCTCGTTGGCGTAGGCCACCCGGACCAGGCCACACTCCGTGCCGGCGAGCAGCAGGGCGCCGACCGGGCTGTCCACCGTGCGGTAGGCAACGTCCAGCATCCCTCGGCCCCGGGCCAACCGGGCCAACCGGTGGTGCAGCGCGGGCAGGTTCCCCTCGCCGATGTCGGGCACAGTGCCCACGGAGTCACGCATGCCACGATCCAACTGGTCGATCATCGTCCCGACCTCCTCTTCTCTATTCCTGAGACGTCCGGCAGACCAGGAACGTGAGGTCGCGTAGCGTCGCCTGAGAGATTGGCCCAGCACGTTTGGCGGAGGGGTGTAATGGCCTACACGGTTGCCGATCAGATGATCGAGGTCTTTGTACAGGCGGGTGTGCAGCGGGTGTACGGGCTGGTGGGCGACAGCCTGAATCCACTGGCCGACGCGATCCGGCGAAATCCGGCCATCGAATGGGTGCATGTGCACAACGAGGAGGCCGGCGCGTTGGCCGCGGCCGCCGAGGCGCAGCTGACCGGACGGTTGGCGGTGTGCGCGGGCAGCTGCGGGCCGGGCAACACCCACCTGATCCAGGGGCTGTACGACGCGCACCGCAGCGGCGCGCCGGTATTGGCGATCGCCTCGCACATTCCGTCCACCCAGATCGGCACCAACTACTTCCAGGAAACCCACCCCCAACAGCTGTTCGTCGAATGCTCGGCCTACTGCGAGCTGGTTTCCCGCCCCGAGCAGCTGCCCCGCATGCAACGCATCGCCATGCAAACCGCGGTGGCCCGCGGCGGGGTAGGGGTGTTGGTGTTGCCAGGAGACATCTCCGGCGAGCCCGCCGCGCACCCCACCGGGCACTCCCAGCTGGTCATCCCCAACGCGACCGTGCAGCCCGACCCGGACTCGGTCGCCGCGCTGGCCGAGAAGATCAACGCGGCGGCCACGGTCACCTTGTTCGTCGGCTCCGGAATCCGCGATGCCCGCACCGAGGTGCTGCAGCTGGCCGACACCGTGCACGCTCCGGTTGGGCACTCGCTGGGCGGCAAGGAATGGATCCAGTACGACAACCCCTTCGACGTCGGCATGAGCGGGCTACTCGGCTACGGGGCCTGCTACGAAGCCACCCACGAAGCCGAGCTGCTCATCCTGATCGGCACCGACTTCCCCTACGACACCTTCCTGCCCCAGGCGCACACCGTGCAGATCGACCGCGACCCCGCCCACCTGGGCCGACGCAGCCGCCTCGACCTGGGTGTGCACGGCGACGCCCGGGCCACCCTGCGGGCGGTGCTACCCCTGATCGAAGCCAAAACCGACCGGAGCTTTCTGGACCGGATGCTGCGCCGGCATGCCGACAAACTGGAAAAAGTCGTCGCGGCCTATACCAACAAGGCCGAGACCCTGCGCCCCATCCACCCCGAATACGCCGCCGCGCTGCTGGACCAGCACATCGCGGACGACGCGATCGTCACCGTCGACACCGGTATGTGCAACGTCTGGGCCGCCCGCTACCTGACCCCCACCGGGCGCCGCCGCATCATCGGCTCGTTCCGCCACGGCACCATGGCCAACGCGCTGCCCCACGCCATTGGCGCCGCATACGCCCACCCCGACCGGCAGATCATCTCCATGTCCGGCGACGGCGGGCTGACCATGCTGCTGGGTGAACTTCTCACCGTCTCCGAGCACCAGCTGCCGATCAAGATCATCGCCTTCAACAACGGCTCGCTGGGCATGATCCGGCTGGAGATGATGGTCTCCGGATACCCCTCTTTCCAAACCGACCACGGCACCCCCGATCTCGCCGGCATCGCGCACGCCGCCGGCATCCCCGCCCTCACCGTCGAGGATCCGGCCGAGCTGGACAAAGCCCTGAACGTCGCCCTGCACACGCCCGGGCCCTACCTGCTCGACGTCCGCACCGATCCCAACGCGCTGTCCATCCCGCCGCACATCACCGCCACCCAGGTCCGCGGCTTCGCCCTGGCCGCCACCCGCACCGTCCTCGACGGCGGAGTCGGCAAAATGATCGACCTCGCCCGCAGCAACCTGCGCTCCATCCCGCGCCCCTAGGTCGCCGACTGAGCAGCACTGCCCGGCTGGCTTTCCCGGCCGCATTGTCTCGACGCCACAGATCAGGCGTCCACGCCACAGGGTGCGCACCCTCTGTGGCGTGGACGCCCAGTCTGTGACGCGGGCGGGCAAGGTGCGGCGGCCGCGCCGGGCGGCCGCGCCGGCCTGGTGTTGCCGAGCTGCACACCAGGCGTGCGCGCGGCGCCGTGAACCTGCCTGGTGGGTAGTTCGGTAACGGCGCGCTGGTGGAGCCCCTCGCGGACGCTCACGAACTGGCGCGGATCCGGGCATTGGCGGTTCCGCCCGCGTGGACCGACGTGTGGTTCTGCCCGGACCCCCCGGTGTTGTGCGGCGCTCCGCGGATGCTCGAACTGGGCGCGTTCCGGGTCGGTGGCGAGGAGTACGCGCCGGCCGCCCCTCGCCGGCTCGGCACCGGACGGACGCCGAATACGGACGGGCTACCTGAACAGCCTGACCGAGTACTTCACCGCCACGTCCTTTCCGGGTCATGACCGAGCGGGATGGATTAAGAAATCCGCGCCGAGGGTAGATAGCGGAAATGGGACGTCGGAGCATGGGAGTGGAAGAAGAATTTCTGCTCGTCGATCCGCGCGACGGGCGGGTGCGCGCACTTGCCGCCGCCGCACTCAACCGCTGCGCGGAGGGAGAGCAATGCGAGGTCGAGGCGGAGCTGCAGTTGCAGCAGATCGAAACCAACACCGAGCCGTGTATTTCCCTGTCCGACCTGGGGCGACAGATCCGGCATGCACGCGGACAGGCGGCCGAGGCGGCTCGGTCGGTGGGCGCCGAGATCGCCGCTATGGCCACCTCCGCGCTGCCGGCGGAAACGTCCATCACCCCGGGCCGACGCTACCAACGGATGCGAGAGCGGTTCGGCTTGATGGCCGAGGAACAGTTGACCTGTGGCTGCCATATCCATGTGGAAGTGGGGTCCGACGAGGAGGGGGTGGCGATTTTGGACCGAATGCGGTCATGGTTGCCGACGCTGCTCGCCCTTTCCGCGAACTCACCCTTCTGGCAAGGCAAGGATTCCGCGTATTCCAGTTATCGGGCGCAGGTGTGGACCCGGTGGCCATCGGCCGGGCCAACCGAGCTATTCGGCTCCGCCGAGGCCTACCACGACACCGTGCGGGCCATGACCGAGACCCAGACCGTGCTGGACACCGGCATGATCTATTTCGATGCGCGGCTCGCCCAGCGCTATCCCACGGTGGAGATCCGGGTCGCCGATGTATGCCTGCACCCCGACGACGCGGTGCTGTTGGCGGCCCTCGCCAGAGCCCTCGTGCAGACCGCCGAGCGGGAATGGCGCAACGGAGAGGCGGCCGCACCGGTGCGCCTCGAGCTGATCCGGCTGGCCGGGTGGCGCGCCAGCCGTTCCGGGCTGGAGACCGAGTTGCTGGATCCGCGCACGATGCGGCCCGCGCCGGCCCTTGAGGTGATCGACGGATTGCTCGAGCACTTGCGGGATGCCCTGGAGGACAGCGGCGACCACGCCGACGTCATCGAGCTCCGCGATGCGCTGCTGAGCAGGGGAAATGGCGCGCGGCAGCAGCGGGAGATGTTCCGGGAGAGCGGGCGGCTGGCCGACGTGGTGGCCGAGTGCGCCCGACGTACCGCGCCCAGCGGCTCCTGACGCCTCCTGGCGCCTCCGGATAGGCGCCTCCGGGTAGGGCTCGGGCTGATCATGGCGGCCCCGGACGTCCGCTACCCGGTGCTGGCCATCCCACTCGGGGCGGCGCGCCGGTCGCGCGTTGACCGGAGGCCGACCGCCTGACCGCTACTTACCCGGGTCGATACCGGTGAGCTTTCGGTACCCCTTGGCGCCGGCCCGGTCCACCATGGCCTTCACCGCGCCGAATATGGCACCCTGCAGCGCGGCGGCCGTCACCACCTGGCGGGTGCTGTGCCGGGCGGAGGTGGGCGGCGGCATCTCCCGCTCGCCGGAGAGCTTCGCCCAGACCTTGTCGAACACCGCGCTGGCGAGGATCCCGCCGAGCACGCTGAGCACGAAGCCGAGCGGTTTGTACAACACCTTCATGCGCTGTCCTCGGTCCGGCCCCGGCGTCCGCACAGGACCAACAGCCAGAGTGCGAGGGCCAGCAGGGCCGCCGCAATGGCCGGGTTGTCCCGCGCCGTGCGCTGAAGCTCGCGGGCCTGGCCACGCGCCTCCTCCGGCGAATGCGGGACCTTCGCGGCGGCCTGTTGACGGACCAGCCGGGCCTTCTCGGCAACCTGGTCACGCAGTTCCCGCGCCTTTTCCTGGGATCGGCCCTTGATGTCCGCCTTGTAGCTCAACGCCTCGACGGTGTCCGCCAACTCCCGCCGCGTCTCCTCGATGTCCCGGCGCAGCTCCTCCGGGTCGTTCGGGATCGGTCTGGTAGTCGATGGAGCCTTGGAGAGATCATCGGTACTCACGCCGGCCACCTTCCTTCACAACCTGGGCGTCGCGTTGGACGCTGCCGATCGCTTGTTTGCCCTTCTGTCGCAGCTCCGCCTGCGCGAGCCGCAGTTCGTCCCGCACCAGGCGGGATACCTGCGCGGACATCTGGGCGACCAACTCACCGGTGGACAACTCCCGCAGGCCGCCCGGCCTCATCTCGGTCATATTGCGGCAGGTACCCGCCGTGAGCCGCGTTAACCGTGTTGGCCCGCCTGACCTCCGGCCTGGAGCCAGCACACGCCGCCCCGATACCGCCGCTTCCCCGCGACTTCGCATACGCAGGGTGCATCTCGCACAGTGTGTGACCCATGCGAAGTGGTGCCTGGGTATGCGAAGTGGGCTCGGCCTCACCCCGCGGCGGGCTCAGTCCTGGTTGTGCAGCTGCTCGCGCAGCCCGGCCAGGGTTTTGGCCAGCAACCGGGAGACGTGCATCTGGGAGATGCCGAGTCGCCCGGCGATCTCGGTCTGGGTCATGTTGCCGTAGAACCTCAACATCAGGATGGTGCGCTCCCGCTCGGGCAGCGAATTGAGCAGCGGCCGCAGCGCGTGCTGGTCTTCCACGAACTCCAGGTCCGGGTCGAGCGCGCCGAGCCGATCACCGAGCTTGCTGCCGCCGTCCGGCTCGTGGGACAGCTCCTCATCCAGCGACGAGGCGCGGTACGCCGAGGACGCCTGCAGCCCCTCCAGCACCTCGGCAATGGGGATGCCGAGCAGCTCCGCGATCTCGCTGGGCCGGGGAGCGCGGCCCCGCCGCTGGGACAGCTCGGAGACCGCCGCGTTGATGGATACGTGCAGGTCCTTGAGTCGGCGGGGCACCCGCATGGACCAGCTGCGGTCGCGGAAGTGCCGGCGGACCTCCCCTTGAATGGTGGGGATCGCGAAAGCCAGGAATTCCTTGCCGAACTCGGGCCGGAACCGGTCGATGGCGAAGAGCAGCCCGAGGCCGGCCACCTGGACCAGGTCGTCGAGCGGCTCGCCCCGGTGGGCGAAGCGGCGGGCGATGTGCCGGGCCACCGGCAGGTACCCGTCGACCAGCTCGGCGCGCAGCTCGTACCGCCTCGGGTTGGAGGTCGGCAGGCTGGCATGTTCCACCAGCAGGGGGAGCAGGTGCGCGTAGGCGCCGTCCCGGGATGGGGCGCCGGCCGGTTCGTCAACCTCGACCGGTGGCCGCGGCTCATCCACGACCGGTGGGCTGACGACCTCCTGGACGCCTAGCGCGCAGGGCACATCGACATGCGACGGTTGGGTACCACGCTGCTGGCTCGTTGCGGATCTCAACGCGTGCATGTACATGACCTACCCGCGACACATCCAAGTACACCTCCCGCGCCGATGTGGTCACCTGCCTGGGGGGAACCTCTGCGGGGTCCGCCTCGGTGACCAGCTAACCGTTCATGAGGCCTGGCGGCCCGAACTCTCGGCGGCCCTGATCGCCTCGGCCAGTTCCTCCCGGGACATCGACGAGCGTCCCGGAATGTCGTGCTTGCGGGCCAGCTTCAGCAGCTCGGTCTTGTTGGCATCGGCCAGGTCCGGTTGCTTGCCCCGCCCGGCGCCGCCTTTGCTCGCGCCGTTCTTGCTGGCCCCGTTCTTGCCGGCGCCGGTCTTGTCGGTCTTGTCGGCCTTGTCGGCGCGACCGTTCGAGTTCCCCTTGGTTCGGCCCTTGGCCGCCGCCACGCTGCGTTCCAGCGCGGCAAGCAGGCCGGACATCTCGGTTGCCTCGGCCGGCTCGGCCTCGGTCACGATCTCCCGGCCGGCGCGCTTGTCCTCGATCAGCTTCTGGACCCGTTCCTGGTAGGCGTCCCGGTAGTTCCTCGGCCGCCACGGCCCGCTCATCGACTCGATCAGCTGGGTGGCCATGTCGAGCTCCCTGCCCTTGCTCGGGCGCTTTTCGGGCAGGTTCGGCACCTCCTCGGCCGGGTCGCGGATCTCGTCGGCGAAATACAGCGTCTCCATCGCCAGCACCTTCTCCGCCGGGCGCACCGCGGCCAGATACTCCTTGCCGCGCATCACGAACGTCCCGATCGCGGCCCGCTCGGTGCGGCGCAGCGCTTCCAGCAGCAGGGCGTACGGCCCGGAGTTCTGTTCACCGGCCGGCCCCAGCCAATAGGTGCGCTGGTAATAGACCGGGTCGATTTCCCGCAGGTCCACGAAGTCCAGGATCTCCAGGCTGCGCGAGCGCCCGGGCGCCACCGCGTCCAACTCGTCCGGCTCGACGATGACGTGCTCGCCCTCGCCGATGTCCGCGCCCTTCACGATGTCGGAGTACTCGACCACCTCGCCGGTCCGCTCGTTGACCCGCTGGTTGCGGATGCGGTCGGCGGTGCCGCGCTCGAACTGGTGGAAGTGGATCGTGTGGTCCTCGGTCGCGCTGAACAACCCCACCGGGATCGACACCAGCCCGAAGGTGATCGACCCGGTCCAGATCGCCCGTGCCATCGCTGTTGACCTCGTTTCCCGCGGTCCGCTTTGGCTTCGGGGTACCCGGGATCCGTTCCGCTATGCACCGCGCTGGCGCGACGAGTGGCAAGCCAGCCCGGTTCGACCGTGGGGGTCAGCTGGAAGCCCACCCCACTCAACGTCCTTTCAGGCTGCCGATGCCTAGGGAGTGGTCGGTGGGCGAAGGGGAGGTGCGGGGTTGGTTGGCCTGGACGTATCCGGTCGGGTCCTTGTCGGAGGTGTCCAGGTCGCCCGCTCCCATGTGCTCGGCGACGAACTGCCTGAAGCGCCGGCCGAGCGACTCGCGAAGCCCGATGGCGGCGTGCAGCCGGAAGTCGGCCAGCGCGTCGCGTTCCTCCTCAGCCATGTGTTCGTCGTTGGCGCCGCGCGCCCTGCCGACCGCGTCCCACCAGCCCTCGCTGCCCATCGGCTGGTTGGCCGCCTCGTGCACCCCGCCCCGGATGTCGTTGTGGTCCCCGATCGCGTCGAGTGTCTCGTCCTTCCCGTCGGCGCCCTTGCGCAGCAACTGGGGGTAGAAGATCTCTTCCTCGGCGATCGCGTGCACGTCCAGCAGTTCGGCCAGCGGGTCCCACACCCGGGACAGCTCGCTGGGCGACACCTGGCCGGTCGCCCGCAGGTCATCCAGCCGCGCGAAGGCTCGGCGGAACCGCTCGTGGTCGTCCAGGATGAGCTGGGTGATGTCGTCGGAACCGGGGCCGGGGAGTCGGGTGTTCTGGTCGTGCTCAGCCATGCCGCCGAGTACCCATCAGCGAGCCGATGAAGCCTCGACTACCGGGCGCGGCGAGCGGTCCACCGGCCTCGGCTTCCCGCCGCACGGGGGGTGCGCATGGTCGGGTCACTGGCCGGATCCTCCGGCGGCAGTCCGTTGACCTCGCCTCGGGCTGGCTCGTACGGTCGATCCGACTCCTCCGCGGGCGGCTCGTCGGGCACGTCCTGGCGCCTGGATACCGCGATCTGCGACTCGGCGATCTCGGTGCTCAGCTGTTGCTCCCGCATCCGGGACAGAATGCCCATGGTGGCCGCGTGGCCCACCGCGGTCAGCAGCAGCAGCACGCCCACCCGAGCGACCATCCCCTGGGGAGTGGGATAGCCGTCCCAGCCGATGGACGCGATCAGTGCCACTAGACCCAGCATGACCAGGTGAAACAGCACCGCGACCATCCCGGAGACCTGACGGGCGCGCGAGGCGTTCTGATAGACCTCGTTGAGGTAGGCCGGGCTGTTGCGGAAGATGAGCTGCCCGTCGATCACCACGATCACCGCCCCGATGAACAGGACCAGCAGGTATGGTCCGTCCACTGTGCCCATGGCGCTGCACCTCCAGATGCTTGAATTCTGATCACCGAGTACCCTCCTGCGTCGGTTCGAACCCGGGTAGCGGCGGATTCGAGCTGGTCGGGTGGGTAAAGCAGGTGCAGGCGTTGTCCGGGCGGGCCCATCAGCTGGGGGAGGAACCAATATGTCCAGCCAACCAGGAAAGCCGAACCCCGCGATCGAATCCGCGGTGGACCGCATCCGAGAACTCAACGATCGCATTGTGCGGGCCGCCAAGCAGGGTGGCGAGGAGTCTCTGAAGACCTACGAGCGGATGCTGGAAAACCTGGCCGATGCCCAGGAGGCGGCCGGCGACCGGGGCGCGGAATGGATCCGC
>DATHIT010000393.1:0-15014 GCA_035489915.1 Pseudonocardia sp.
TCGGCCACCCCGAAGGAGACCGCGCAAGCGCCTTCGGGTGCTTCGTGACCGCCCCCACCCTTCCCGGACGTCTCGAGCTGCCCGCCCTGGGCACCTCCGCGCTGCTCCTGGTGACCGAACCCGAACGACTCGAGCGCGCCGCCGCCGTACTGCGCACCGAGCTCGCCGAGATCGACCGCGCGTGCAGCCGGTTCCGGGCCGACTCGGAGATCAGCGAGCTGCATCGGGCGGCCGGGCGGCCGATGCGGGTCAGCCCACTGCTGGCCGAGGCGCTGGGGGCCGCGATGCGGGCGGCGGAGCTGACCGGCGGTCTGGTCGACCCCACGGTCGGCGCCTCGGTGGCCGCCCTCGGCTACAACCGGGACTTTGCCCAGATCCAGGCGGAGAACCAGCGAGCCAGCCGGATACCCCGGCAGCAGACCGGCGGCCGATCGATGCCGAGGACCCCGGCCCGCCCGGCACCCGGGTGGTGGCGGCTGCGCTGGGACCCCGAGCACCGGGAACTGCTGTTGCCACGGGGGATAGCGCTGGACCTGGGCGCCACCGCGAAGGCGCTGGCCGCCGATCGGGCTGCCCTCCGAGCCGCCGAGGCGGCGGGCTGTGGCGTGCTGGTCGGGCTGGGCGGGGACCTGCGGGTCGCCGGCGGTGTGCCGGCGGGCGGTTGGCGGGTGGCCATCGCCGACGACCACCGGACCGCGATGGATTCCCCCGCGCAGACCGTCGCGGTGACCGGCGGCGGCCTGGCCACCTCCAGCATCGCGGCGCGCACCTGGCTGCAGGGCGGCCAGCGCCGACACCACATCGTCGACCCGCGCACCGGGGCCAACCCCGCCCCGGTGTGGCGCACGGTCAGCGTGGCGGCAGGGTCCTGCGTGGACGCCAACACCGCGAGCACGGCCGCGATCGTGCTCGGACACCCCGCCCCCGACTGGCTGGCGCGCCGAGGGATGCCGGCGCGACTGGTCACCCCGTCCGGCCAGGTTGCGCACACCGCCGGCTGGCCGATGACCGAGGAAGGAGCATGATCGGTGGACCTCGCGCTCTGGTTCGCCAGTAGGGCAACTGGCCTGGTCGCGCTGCCCCTGCTGACCCTGAGTCTGGTGCTCGGGATCGTCGCCGCGGGCCGGATGGCGAGCGAACGCTGGCCACGGTTCGCGCTGGCCGCATTGCACCGCAACATCTCACTGATGACCGTGCTGTTCCTGGCCGTGCACGTGTCCACCTCGATCATCGACCCGTACGCGGGCATCGGCTGGCTGGACGCGGTGGTGCCGTTCATCTCGGTCTACCAACCGCTCTGGCTGGGGCTGGGCGCGATCGCGCTGGACCTGCTGATCGCGCTGCTGGTCACCAGCCTGCTGCGCACCCGGATCAGCGTGCGGCTGTGGCGCGCGGTGCATTGGACCGGATACGCCTGCTGGCCGATTGCGTTGGTGCACGGCCTTGGCATCGGCGGCAAGGACAGCGGGCTCGGCTGGGTGATCAGTCTGAACGTCATCTGCGTGCTGGTGGTGGGGGCCGCGCTGATCGTCCGGCTGCGCGGCGGCGGCCACCCGGACAATGCCGTCCGGCGCGCGGCCAATCACGGAGGGCGGTGAGCATGGGCCGCCACGACGCACCCTCCTCGGCGCCCGCGACGCCGGTGGCACCCAGGCAGCAGGTTCCCTGGGCGTCCCCCGAGCCGCTGGCACCCACGCGGCAGGTTCCCTGGGCGCGCCCCGAACCGATGCGCGAACCACTCCCGCCGGTCCCCCTTCCCATCGCGCCACCGCCACCGCCACCGGTCGGCGATGGCCCGGCCGAGGCCGCACCGTGGGGCGCACCGGGCACTCCGGCGGCGCGTCACCACGTGGCGGGCGCACCGTCGGCGCGCACCCGCCGGTCCGGCTCGTCCGTCCGGGTGGGCGGCACGCTGAGCGTCGCCGGGGTGCTGGGGTTGGACGCCGACGTGGGTGGGAGCACCCCGGTCAGCACCTTCGCCGACCTCGACGTCCCGGCCGGCTCCTACCCCCCGGCGCCGAAAATCCCCGGTCAGCGCCAACCCGTGCAGTCCTCGGGTCCGCTGCCCTCGGTCCGGACGGTTGCTCCGCCGGCGGCGGCGCCGCCCGTTTCACAGGGCGCGGGTGCTCCCTCCGTCCCGGCACCGGCAGCGCCGCCGCCGGCACCGTCACCGTCACCGGCAGAGCCACCGCCGGCCGTGCCGTGGTCAACAGCGTCCTTCCCGGCACCGACCGCGAGCCCGTGGTCCACCCTGCCGCCGACGGCGGTCCCGCCGCTCACCTCAGCACCGATCACCTCGGCACCGCACACCTCGGCCCCGATCACCCGCCCGGCCCGGCCAAACCGCCCGGCGGCACCACCCACGCCGACCCAGCGCACCGGAACGCAGCGGGCGGTGCCGAGCACCCGCTCGGCGCCGCGACGCCCGTCGCCCCAGCCCGCCCCCACGCCGCTGCCTCGGCTGCTGGCCGGCTGGTTGGACACCGGCGAGCCCGCCGACCTGGAGCAGCACCTGCGTCGGTACGGCGAGCTGCCCCGGGCCCAGTTCGCCGGGCGGCGCGGCGCCGGCCAGCTGCTGGAGCTGATCGAGGACTCGGGGTTGCGCGGTCGGGGCGGTGCCGGGTTCCCCACCGCGCGCAAGATGGCGGCGGTGCTCGACGCGGCGACCGCGCGGCGGCGTCCGGTGGTGGTGGCCAACGGTTGCGAGGGCGACCCGACCAGCACCAAGGACCATCTGCTGCTGCACACCGCGCCGCACCTGGTGCTGGACGGGTTGGCGCTGGCCGCGCACACGGTCGGCGCCGACCAGGCGATCCTGTGCCTACCCCGGGGCAGCGCGCTGGTCGAGCCGTTGGAGGACGCGGTGGCCAGGCGGGTCGACGACCCGGCCCAGGTGCACGTGGTGACCACCCCCCGCCGGTTCGTCGCCAGCCAAGCGTCTGCTCTGGTCAACTTCCTGACCACCGGCGACGCGCGGCCGACCAGCAGCCCGCCGATGCCCGCCGAGCGGGGCGTGCAGGGCCGTCCGACGTTGGTCGACAACGTGGAGACCCTGGCCCACCTGGGCCTGCTCGCCCGCCACGACGCGGATTGGTTCCGCGCCCGGGGCACACCGGATTCGCCGGGAACGACGCTGGTCACCGTGGGTGGCGCGATCCGCAATCCAGGCGTCTACGAGGTGGACCTGGGCGTCCGCGCCGGTCAGCTGCTCCAGCTGGCCGGCGGCCCGGCCGATGGATCCGGCGGTTCACCCCGGGCGATGCTGCTCGGCGGCCTGGGTGGGGTCTGGCTGCCGCTTCCGGCCGGCGCCAACGTGGCGCTGGCCTACCACCGGCCGAACTCCACCCAGGAGGGCGCGGCGCTTGGTCTGGCGTCATTGCTGGTGCTGCCGGCCGAGGCCTGTGGGCTGGCGGTGACCTCGGCGATCGTGGGCTACCTGGCCGGTGAGTCGGCCGGTCAGTGCGGTCCCTGCATGTTCGGCCTGCCCGCCGTCGCCGGCGACCTGGACGCGTTGGCCAGCGGGTCCGCTCGGCCCGAGCTGCTGGAACGGCTGCGCCGGCGGCTCGGCGTGATCCCGGGGCGGGGCGCCTGTGCCCACCCCGACGGGGCAACCCGACTGGCCGCGAGCGCGCTGGAGGTGTTCGCCCAGGACATCGCCGAGCATGCGCGGGGACGCCCCTGCGGGCGGGCCGGCACCGGCACGCTTCCGGTACTCGGCGAGCTGACCGGCGGGGAACGGGGATGGCGATGAGGCGGGGCGGCACCGCCCGGCTGCGGGTTGATCCGATCGACTGCCGGGCGCACGGGCTGTGCCAGGAGCTGCTGCCCGAGCTGGTCTCGCTGGACGAGTGGGGCTATCCGCTGCTGGCCGACCGGCCGGTGCCGCCCGAGCTGATGGCCCACGCCCGCCGGGCCGCCGCCGCCTGCCCCACGCTGGCCCTGCACCTGCTTCGAGAGGAGGTGGGCACCGGCACCTAACCGCGGCTCGACTCGATGATCGTTAGCTCGATCGTGTGATCAGGTTAACGCGCTCCGTCCGCCCGACGATCGTCCAGACAACGGAACTGATCACGGCGAACGGAGCAACCGATGCATTCCACGCCCACCCGGGTCGTGCTGGCCGGCTCAGTCTTGGTCATGGGGTCGGTCGGCACCGTGAGCGCGGTCCACCTGCAGTCCGCCGCTCTGCCGTTCGGCCCAGCCTCGGGCACGCCCCGGGCACTGTCCCCCGCGACGCCCGCTCCCCAGACACCGCCGCTGGCTCCACCCGCGGTGGTCCCGGCGCCAGCTCCCCTGGCGCCGGGCATAACTTCCTCCGCCGAGCCGCACCGGCCGCCGGTCAGCGCCAGAGATCTGATCAACGTGGCGACCGCGCCCAAGCGGGCCGTCACGGTGGCCGTGCATGACGCCGAGGACACGCTGGCGGACACCATCGACGCTGCGCTGGATCACGCGCGTGCGCACGCCGACTCGGATTACCACGCCGACTCGGACGACGGCGATGACGACAGCGCGGCAATCCGGCGGATCGCCGTGCGCGGCTCCCAGCGGGAGTTCGCCGACGCGGTGTCCGACCAGGTCCAGCGGGAGTTCGCCCGCCAGGTCAGCGAGCGGTACGGGCAGCGCTCGACGACCGCGGCGGCCCAGCGTGGGCGCGACTGGCGGGCCAACGCCGCTTCCACGCGGCGCGTCGACAATCCGTTCCAGGCTGGTCGGGCCGGGGGTTTCAGCCGATGGGGAGCCTCGTCAGCCGGGGACTACGTCGGGCGGCACCGCGCCGGGTGAGCCTGGGTCGGGCAGCCGAGCCAGCGGGGTGTCGGCTATCGGCGGTTGCGCCTCCCTCGGGATCAGGGGTGCGCCACGCTCATCGCGATGAACACCACGAAGAACAGCACGGTGATGGACAGGTCCAGGCTGACCGCGCCGAGCCGCACCGGGGGGATCACCCGGCGCAGCAGCCGGATCGGCGGATCGGTGACCAGGAACGCGACCTCCAGCGTGCCGGCCGCGATCGCGGAGTTGGGGCCCCGCCACTGCCGGGCGAAGCTCTTCACCACCTCCACCACCAACCGCGCGACCAGCGCCAGCCAGAAGAAGAACAGCACGTAGTAGATGGCGAACTGAAGCCCGAGACCCATGCCTCTAGCATGCACCGGCCGAGGCCGCGTTGGCTCGGGTGGTCCCCATCACGTCCGCCCCGGCCCGAGCAGGCGGGTGGCCGGGACCGCTGATCCAGGTCTGTGCCAGCGGCGCCGGCCTGCGGGTGCAGGTTGCCGTCCGCGCCGGGGAGCACTGGCCCTGCGCTCCGGCGGGCCGCCACTCAGATCATGCGGCGCGATCTG
Organism: Pseudonocardia sp.; assembly: GCA_035489915.1. Taxonomy (GTDB): domain Bacteria; phylum Actinomycetota; class Actinomycetes; order Mycobacteriales; family Pseudonocardiaceae; genus Pseudonocardia. The sequence goes on from DATHIT010000393.1 coordinate 5,343, forward strand.
AATCCCCGGGCCCGCCGGTGCCGAGGGTCAGCCGATGAGCTGGACAAATCGCCACGTCTCAGCGACAGCCATGATCACTCGAAAGCTGCCGTGAGCCTGTCATAGCTACCGGGAGTTATAGACATTCCGTCGACAGGGAGAAAATAATCATTCATTAGGGTGACGTCTTCGGTCATGATAAGACCGTGGACCGTACAGCGGAGGCTGGTGTGACGGGAGTGCCGGCTGGCCCGCCCGCCGACCAGCTCGTCGCGCTCCGCGGTGAGCTGTGGCAGCGGCACGTATCGCTGCAGGGCATGGATCCCGGGGACGGCCGATACGACGACGCCGGTGCGGAGCTGGTCGACCTCACCGCCGAGCTGCTGCGGGTCGAGGCGGAGGTCGCCGAGGGCAAGCTGGCCGCGCGCCGCCGGGCCGGTCGCATCGGCTTCACCGCCGCCGGGGTGCTGCTGGCCGCCGCCGTCGCGCTCGCCGTGGCCGCGCCGGTGCTCGGGGTGCTGATCGCCCGGGCCGCCGCCGGGGCCGCGCTGCTGGTCATGGTCGCGGTGCTGGTGGTGACCATCGTGGTGCGCCGTCGCAACGGGCTGGATCGCCCGTCGACGGCACGCGCCCGCTCGGTCAACCCCTCCGGGTCGCCGGCGCCGGACCAGCCGGACGGGGTTGAACTGGACCGGGTTGACGTTGAACTGGACCGGGCCGGCTCGGACCGGGGCTGAGAAGGGCGGGTCGCGGAGGTGGACGACACGGACGTGAAAGACGCAAAGGTGATCGACCGTGCGACGCGGACGGCCACCACGCCGACCGAATCCGCGAGTGCGACCGGCACCGATCCGCACACCGCGCCGCAACCGATCGTCGGGCCGGCCTACCTGCCCACTCCCCGGGACCCCAAGGACGTGCCGCTCGCCGACGGCGATGCTCGGCCGGAGGGCCGGATCGAGCAACTGGAGCGGCGGCTGCGCCAGCTCGAGCTGCTGGTCTGGGGCACCGGCGGGGATGACGCGACCGAGCTGGACCTCACCGATCCGGAGCTGGTCTCGCTGGCCAAGGCGGCCGAGTACGCGCAGACGCTGAGCCGGATGCTGGTGACGCCCAGGGTGCGCGCAGCCTGCGAGGACACCATCGACGCCTGCCGGGAGTGGCACGAGCGCTACAACCAGGCCAGGGATACCGCCATCGCCGCATCCCGCACGATCGCCACCACCTGTGCCGATCAGGAGCGACACCGCGAGGCGGCGGTGGCGTTCGAGGTCGCCCGGACGGAGTTGGACGCCTTGCGCCCGCGCCGCCAGCGCGTGTTGAACACCGCCCAGCACGCCCGGCTGCAGCTGGCCCACGACCGCGAGGTCCGGGACCGGTACGGCAGGGACATCGCCGACGGCCACCGGGCGTGGGCCACCCTGAACAGTCGGCTGCGGGTGCGCACCGCCGCGGCCGTGGAGCGGGGCGAGCCGCTGCCGACCTGGCTGGTGGAGTCGCTCGGCGTGCCGCCCAGCAGCAGCGCGGCCGAGTGGCGGGAACTCGCCATCCAGCTGCTCGCGTACCGGATCACCTACGCGGTCACCGACCCGGTCGAGCCGCTGGCCGGCGAGCCGAGCACCCGGGACTCCCCCCGCCGCCGGCAGTGGCACCGGGAGCTGCAGCGCCAGCTGGACGCCTGGCGGGGCGGCTTCCCCGTCCGACACTGACTGACCCCGTCCGCGCGCGGCCGGCGCTGACCCCGGCCGCGCGCTGTCGGCGTTGAGCCCGGCCGCGCGCGGCCGGCGCTGAGCCGCCTACCCGGCGTGCCCGGTGATCAGCGGGTCGCCCACGAAGCCGAAGCCCTGCAGCATGCCGAGCAGCTCCCGGTGGCCGAACGCGGCGGTCGCCGAGGCGAAGCCGGCCTTGCGCGGGCCGGCCACCAACAGCTGGCGCGCGGCGAACGCCTGGATGGCTCCGGTCTGCAGGTAGGTGGCGTTGCCGTGGATCACGCAGTGCACCAGCTTGTTCGGGCCCCGGCCGATCACCGAGTCCAGGGTGCGGTGCAGTCGGCGGTTCTCCCGAGGCGGCATACCGCCCTGGACCCCGGAGGCCTGCTCGGCCAGCGCCTTCTTCTGCTCCTCCGGCGGCAGCGGCTTGATGTTCTCCTCGAAGTGCTGGGCCATCGCGGCCACGCCGTTCATCAGGCCCTGGTCGAAGACGCCGGACAGGGCGCGCGCGTTGGCCACCCTCGGGTCGTCCTGCCACCAGACCGGGTGCGCGCTGCCGCCCCAGGGCAGCGCGGTGAAGATCTCGTGCTGGCCGGGCACCTGGACCTGGTAGGAGGCGGCGCCGGGCCACGGCACCAGCTTGTCCTGCTCCAGGTAGAAGTGGTCGGCGGCCAGGATGGTGAAGATGCTCTGGGTGGAGGCGAAGGTCGGCGTGCCGGAGAACAGGCAGAGGATCTCCAGGCTGTCGATGCCCCCGGTCTCCAGCACCACGTTCGCCGCGATGTCGCTCACCGAGTGCATGTAGGCGGTGGACGGCGCCAGCAGCAGGCCCTCGTCGGCGAACTTCTGGCCGTAGCTGTCCCGGGCGTGCAACACCCAGTTCTGTTCGCCGGTGGTGTCCAGATAGTGGCACCCGGCGGCCAGCGCGGCCTGCACGACCTCGTCGCCGTAGCTGGCGAACGGCCCGACGGTGTTGCAGATGACCTTCGCCCCGGTGAACAGCTCGGTCAGCGCCTCAACGGTGTGCTCGACCTCGACCACCTCGTACTCCACGGTGTCGATGCCGGGCACGTTCTCGATGGCCTCGGCGACCCGCTTGGCGTCCCGGCCGGCCGCGACGAACGGCAGGTTGAACTCACGGAGGTACTCCGCGATCAGCCGCCCGGTGTATCCGCTCGCCCCGTAGACGACCACGGGCTTGTCAGTACTCATCCCACGTTCTCCCTGCTCAGAGGTCGTGAGTGGCGATGGTCGCTATAGCGACCATCGCCACTCACGACCCAGTTAGTTGACGCCGCGGTCGCGGCCGCCCCAGTGCGCGGCCCGCAGCGCGGGTTTGTCGTGCTTGCCCACCGCGGTGAGCGGGATGGCTTCGAGGAAGTCGACGGTCTTGGGGGTCAGCACCGGGCCCTTGCGCTCCCTGACGAAGGCGATCAGCTCGGCGGCGTCCACCTGGACCGCCGGGTCGCGCACCACGACGGCCTTGACGCTCTCCCCCCACTTGTCGTCGGGCACCCCGATCACCGCGACGTCCTTGACCGCCGGGTGGCCGAACAGGGTGGCCTCCACCTCCTTCGGGTACACGTTGAACCCGCCGGAGATGATCATGTCTTTCTTCCGGTCCACGATGTAGAGGAAGCCCCGGTCGTCCGCCTTGGCCACGTCACCGGTGCACAGCCAGCCGTCCCGCAGCGCGGCGGCGGTCTCCTCCGGTTTGTTCCAGTAGCCGCGCATGATGTGCGGGCCCTGGGCGACGATCTCGCCAGGCTCGCCGTCCGCCACGGTCTTGAGCTCGTCGTCGGCCAGCCGCACCTCGGCGATGCCGACCGGGCGGCCGCAGGAGGACAGCGGGGTGAGGTCGCCGGACTCCACGGCGGCGGCGTGGTCGCTCTTGCGCAGCACGGTGAGCTGGTTGGGCGCCTCGGTCTGGCCGTAGAGCTGGGAGAAGATCGGGCCGAACGTGTCGATCGCCTGCAGCAGCCGCTCCCGGCCGATCGGGGACGCCCCGTAGATCACCGTGGACAGCGACTCCAGGCCCACATTGCCGTCCCGCAAGCTGTCCATCAGCACGTACAGCATGGTCGGCACCATCATCGACGCGGTGATCCGCTCGCTGGCGACGGTGGCCTTGAACTTCTCCGGGTCGAACCCGCCGAGGATCACGTTGGTACCGCCGCGCAGCCAGACCGGCAACACGAACATGCCGCCGGCGTGGGTCAGCGGCGCCACGTGCGCGAACCGGTCCCGCTCCCCCAGTCCCAGCTCCAGCATCTCGCTCATGATCGCCGCGACGAACGCCCGGTGGTTGTGCTCGACGCCCTTCGGCCGCCCGGTGGTGCCGCCGGTGTAGAAGATCCCGTAGCGGTCGTCCGGGGTGACCTCGGGGCGACCCGGTCCGTCGGGCTGCCGGTCCATCAGGTCGGGCAGGTAGCCACCGCCGTCCAGCACGGCGTCGCGGTCCACGCTGAACACGTGCTCGACGTCGGTCTCGGCCCGCGCACCGTCGACCCGGTCGGCCTTGCTGGCGTCGTGCACCACCACCCGCGCCCCGCAGTCGCCGATGATGTACGCGTGGTCCGAGGCGCTGGCCTTGGCGTTCAGCGGCACGATGGCCAGCCCAGCCCAGAGCGCGCCGTAGTAGACGTCCAGCAGCTCCGGGCGGTCCGACATCAGCACCGCCACCCGGTCGCCCTTGTCCAGGCCCAGCCCCAGCAGGGCGCGGCCGGTCTGCCGGATCCGGGCGATCTGCTCGGCGTAACTGATCCGCCGGTCGCGGTAGACCACCGCCGTCTGGGGTCCGTACGCGAGCGCCGCCCGCTCGACCAGCGCACCGGCGCTGTGCACCAACATGTCGGTCCTTCCCGATATCCGCGAGCGAGTTCCTCAGGCCCCAGAGCGCCTCCCGCCAGATCTTGGCCGGGCCGGACCCGCGCGCCTATGTGGAGACCCCACCTCAGACTCGACGGGGACAGTGGGATTTCGACATACCTGCACTACCGGTGGCCCACCTAGCCTCGCGGAATGCTCTCTGACCTGAAGGACAAACGGGCGCTGGTCACCGGCGCCGCCCAGGGCCTGGGCCGCGCCGTGGCCGAGCTGTTCCTGGAGCGCGGCGCGCGGGTTGTGCTCACCGACATCGACGGGGACCTGCTGGAGAAGACCGCGGCTGACCTCGGCGGCGCGGCACACGCGGTGGTCTGCGACGTGACCTCGGAGGAACAGGTCGCCGCCTCGGTGCAGGCCTGCGTGGACACCCTCGGCGGGCTGGACATCGCGGTGAACAACGCCGGCATCGAGATCGCCAAGCCGCTGGTCGAGCAGACCGAGGAAGAGTTCGACCGGCTGATGACGATCAACGTCAAGGGCGTGTTCTTCGGTATCAAGCACCAGACCCCGGCGATGGTGGCCTCCGGCGGCGGGGCGATCGTGAACATGTCCTCGGTGGCCGGGCTGGGTGGGGTTCCGCTGCTGGGCTCCTACTGCGCCTCCAAGGCGGCTGTGCTGCGGCTGACCGAGACCGCCGCGATCGAGCTGCGGGCGGCCGGGATCCGGGTGACCGCGGTCTGCCCCTCGTTCATCCGCACTGAGATGGTGACCCGGCTGGTCAACCCGTTCGAGGGAGCCACCGGGGCGAACTTCGACGACCTGGTCGCGGTCAAGCAGCAGCGGCTGGGCACCCCCGAGGAGGTCGCCGAGATGGTGGCGTTCCTCGCCTCGGATGACGCGAAGTTCGTCACCGGCTCGCACTACGTACTCGACAGCGGACTGACCGGGAGCCTCTTCTGATGGCCGATGTGCTGAAGGACAAGATCGCTATCGTCACCGGCGGGGCCAAGGGCCTCGGCGCGGCGATCGCGGTGGAGCTGGACTCCGAGGGCGCCCGAGTGGTGGTCACCGACATCGACGGGGACGGCGCGGCCAAGACCGCCGCCGAGCTGGCCCGTGGCGAGTCGGCGGTGTGCGACGTGCGGGACGACGCGGCGGTGGAAGCGCTGGTCGCGGATGTGGTGGCCCGGTACGGCACGCTGGACATCATGGTGGCCAACGCCGGCATCGCCACGGTCACCCCGTTCACCGAGATGACCATGGAAATCTGGCACTCGGTGCTCGCGGTCAACCTGGACGGGGTGTTCTCCTCGGTGCGCCACGCCGGCCGGGCGATGGCGGCAACCGGCGGGGGCTCGATCATCACCATGGCCTCGATCACCGGGTTCGCCGGGTCACCTCTGATCGGGCACTACGCGGCGGCCAAGGCGGCGGTCATCTCGCTGACCAAGACCGCGGCGGTCGAGCTGCGCGGGCACGGCGTGCGGGTCAACGCCATCTGCCCCGGGTTCATCGGCACCGACCTGGTGCTGGACCGGAAGTCGCAGTTCGAGGAGGCCTTGGGCATCGACGATTTCGGGGCGGTCCTTGACCAGGCGCAGGGCCGGCTGGGCGAGGTGGGCGACGTGGCACCGCTGGCCGCGTTCCTGGCCTCGGACCGGTCCCGGTTCTCCAACGGCTCGACGTTCGTGGTGGACGGCGGCATGTCCGCGTCGCTGGTCTAGCCCACAGTCATCGCGTTGCGCCTGAGGTCCCGAGGTCAGCCGGGGCGAGAGGGTCCCCCTTCCCCCCTCCCCTCACGACTCGGCGGATTCGGCCTCCGGGCCGAGGGCCTCGCAGAGGCGCAGCGCGACCAGGAGCTCGGTGCGGCGTTCAGTGAGCGCCGTACCGAGCTCCTCACCCGCCACCCGGATGCGCAGCCGCACGGTGTTCTCGTGCACGCCCAGCTCGGTGGCTGCCCTGGCCTGCGAGCCGACCGCCAACCAGGCCAGCAGGGTGTCCCGGATGCGCTGGGCCCGTTCGGTGCCGGCGGCCAGCCCGCCGAGCTCGTCGCGCACAAACCGGCGCGCGGAGTCCGGGTTCTCCAGTAGGAACGTCTCCAGCCGCAGGTCACGTGCGCACAGGCAGCTCGGCGCGCGGCGCAGCGTGGCGCGCAGCTCGGCGGTTCGCCGGGCGCTCTGGTGGGACCCGAGGAACCCGGCCAGCCCTCGGCCGGGATCACCGATGGCCACCGGCTCCCCGGTCGCGGCGGCCACTCGGCGCAGCCCGTCCAGCCGGGCCGGGTCCACCCCGTCCGGGTAGCTCAGCCAGCCGAACCAGGTACCGGCGTCCGGCTGTACCAGCAGCGCGGCGCGCGCACCGGACTCGGCGCGCAAGGTGGCCAGCCCTCGGGTCACCTCGCGGCGGCGCTCGGAGTTGAACAGCAGACCCACGTGGGTGGCCCGCATCCGGTAGCCGAGCGTCTCCTCCACCGCGTCCCCGGCCTCGGCCTGGGTGCCGTCGAGCAGCCGCAGCACCAGCTCCCGGCGGCGGTCTTCGCAGGTCGAGGACATCTCCTCGGTGACCGAGTTGTACCTCCGCACCACCTGCGCGAGGACCCGGTCGACGTAGCCGAAGAGCAGCGAGGTGGACCCGCCGAGCAGGTCGGGCAGCTCGCCCTTGCCCTCCACCGAGCAGGTGCGGCACAGGTCGAACCAGTCCTGCCAGAGCCGCTCCACGCCGACCCAGTAGGACCGCTCCAGCTCGGCGAGCGGAACCCCCAGCCGGGCCATCAGGGTGGCGAAATCGCAGGCGCACTGCGCGTCCACGTCGGCGAGGGCGAGGCGGCCGGCCAGCACCGCCACCACGTTGGCCACATTCTCCTGCGAGCAGCGGCTCAGGGTGGCCACAAAGGTGGCGTCGTCGGCCCGGTCCGGGAAGACGGCGCCCAGGATCGCGCCGCTCACCGCGTCGGCCCGGGCCGCCACGTCAACCCGGGTAGCCAGGCCGCGCACCACCGTATTGGAACCGGGGTGCAGCACAGTCACCGACACGGCTCACTCCTGCCTCTCGACCTCGTCGTCGACACGCTCGACGCGCGCGGACGGCGCCCCAGAGGTGACAGTGTCACCGAGTACTCGGCCGGTCACTGTGTCGGAGGAACGACGAGCGGTTCACTCATTGTGACAGGGAGCCAAACCCGCGCATGCGACGGCTCACCCTACCAGCGCGAACCCCGTTACCGCTGGGTCGCGTGCGGCAGGTGGGACAAGTGGGGCCACTAGGGAATTGTCGGCTTGGCCGCGCCCTCGGCCCGGGTGGTGCCGGTGCGGCCCACCATGGCCAGCGGTGGGGCCAGGTCCTCCAGCGCCTTGCCCTCCGCGTTGACCCCGAAGATGATCGCCACCACGCCTCCGATGATCATCACGACGGCGCCCAGCAGGAACCCGATGAACATGGCGAACCGGTCGCTGCCATCCCCGATCAGCGCGCCGTAGATGACCGGACCCATCGAGCCGAAGAGCTGGGCGATGCAGAAGAACACCGCGATGGCCTTGGCCCGCACCTCCAGCGGGAACAGCTCGCTCACCGTCAGGTAGCCAGCGCTGGCGCCGGCGGAGGCGAAGAAGAAGATGACGCACCACGCGATGGTCTGGGTGAACGCGGTCAGCAGGTCGGCCTGGAACAGCACCGCGCTCACTGCCAGCAACAACCCCGAGATGATGTACGTGCCGGAGATCATCTTTTTGCGGCCGACCGTGTCGAAGAGCCGGCCCAGCAACAGCGGGCCGCAGAAGTTCCCGATGCAGAACGCGATCAGGTAGATCGGCACGTCCCGCTCGTCGACTCCGTAGAACCGGGCCAGCACGATCCCGTAGGTGAAGAAGATGGCGTTGTACAGGAACGACTGCGTGATCATCAGCGTGGCGCCGAGCACCGAGCGGGTCGGATACTCCTGGAAAAGCACCTTGGTGAGCGCGACGTAGCCGATCTTCTTGGTCGGCCGCAGATCGAGCGCCTTGCTCTCGTCGAGCGGCGGTAGCTTCTTGCCGCTCTTCTCCACCTCTCGCTCGATCTGGCTGATCGATCTTTCCGCCTCTTCCGCCCGGCCGTTCATGATCTGCCAGCGTGGGCTCTCCGGCAGGTTGCGCCGAACGACGATGATGACGATACCGAGTACCGGCCCGAGCAGGAACGCCAGCCGCCAGGCCAGGTTCGGCTCCAGCTGGTTCAACAGGATGAACGAACCGAGCGTGCCGCCCAGCGCGCCCAGCCAGTAGGTCCCGTTCACCAACAGGTCGATCTGGCCTCGGTACTGGGCCGGGATGAGCTCGTCGATCGCCGAGTTGATCGCCGCGTACTCGCCGCCGATACCCATGCCGGCGATGAACCGGGTGAGGAACAGCCAGAAGATCGAGACCGGGCCGTTGCTGAGGGTGAGCGCGGTGAGGCCACTGCCGATCAGGTAGATCGCCAAGGTCAGGATGAACAGGTTCTTCCTGCCCAGCTTGTCCGACAGGTGGCCGAAGTACAGCGCGCCGGCCACCTCGCCGAGCAGGTACACCGACGCGCTGCCGGTCACCACCACCGGTGACATGTTCAGGGTCTCTGGCCTGGTCAGCAGGGCGGCGATCGCGCTGACGACGGTGATCTCCAGCCCGTCCAGCACCCAGGCCACGCCGAGCGCCGCGACCAGCCGGGTGTGGAATCGCGACCAGGGCAATCGGTCGATCCGAGCTGGGATGAGGGTGCGTATCGCGCCTGAACCCGGGACGTTGGCATCTGACGGCATGAGACGACCTCCGTTGCTCGTCCAGGTAGCCCCGGGAGGGTAGCCCAGATGATCACACGCCCGCCCGCGCGATCACTACCGGCTCAGAGCGTGAATCCCGGGGAAACCCCTGTCAAGCGGGAGCCCCCGGCTGGCCGTACCTCCCGGTACTGAGTGCGGCAATCTGCCGTAGTGGGTCCGTATCCGAGGAGCGCGCGACCCCCGGCCAGGGCATCATGACCTGATCGTCGCCACCGTCGATGACGTCCTAGGAGCGCCCGTGAACAAGTTGCGGTTCGGCATCTTCATGCCGCCGTTCAACAGCCCCCCGACCCAGAACGCGACCTCCTCGCTGCAGCGCAACCTGGAGACTCTGCAGCTGATGGACCGGCTCGGCTACGACGAGGC
>DATHIT010000394.1:0-14850 GCA_035489915.1 Pseudonocardia sp.
TGCCCGCCCCCACCCAGTTCAAGCCCCAAGTTGTCACCCCGATCACCACACTGAGCGCTCTCAGGCGGCCCCGCTCGCCACTGCCGGCGCTGCGGGGGCCCCGGGGCACACGGACCGGTTGATCCGGTGCGCGCTGGCCAGACCGTCGTGGGTGAGCGCGTCGATCACCAGGGCGTAGCCCACCGGGTCGATGCTGCCCATGCTCAGGTGCTCCGCGACGTGTCCGGGGCAGACCTGCTGCACGGCGTTGTTGCTGATGTCCCCGGGCCCGGTGTGCAGCTCGGACCGCGCGGCCGCGGGCGGCACGTTAGGGGTCACCACTTCATCGGCGTAGGTGTAGATCTGCGTGTAGCTGATGCCCGGGTAGGTCTCCTGGCCGGCGTTCAGCACGGCCAGGAACGCCGATCCGGTGCGCTGTTGCCAGAACGACGGCGCGCAGGCCGCCGCGCAGATCGGCACGGCGGTCAGCGTGCCGTGGTTGGACGGGTCCAGGCCGATCACCGACGCCACGATGCCCCGGGTGTCCGGCCAGTACTTCAGCGCCCAGCGGCCGATCATGCCGCCCTGGCTGAACCCCACGATCCGGACCGGCCGCTCGGCGTCGTCGTGCATGGTGCGCAGGGCGCCGACCACGTACTCGGCGGCCACCTGGATGTCGTTCATCCCGCTGTTCGGCAGCGCGACCGTGCAGTACCCCTGGTGCCGTGCCCGGAACGCCGGTTCGTAGTTCCAGTCGAAGTTGACCTCGGGGTTGAACCCGCTGCCCGGGATGAGCAGCACCGGGTCGGCCGGGCCGCCGGCCAGGTCGCCGTGACAGGACATGGCGTGCCGGATCGCGGCGGAGGACACCCGCGGCGCCGGGCCGTCCTCCTCGGCGGAGGCCGGGGTACCGGAGACCACCAGCAGGGAAGCTGGCCGAGAACCAGGCTCCGCGGCCTTCGTGGGGCCTCAGCCATATGCGCACAGTCGAATATTCGAATGTGTTAATTGGCGGCATTATCGCCTAGCCGGGGGGTTTCGCTATTAGGCCGGAGTACGTAGCGTTGAGCCATTCCGTTACCGACTTCAGGAGGATCACCGTGTCGCTGACAGTTCCGGCGAACTTGCTTGAGCAGGCGCAGCGCGGGCCCATTTCCGACGACGACTTCATCGAATGCATTCAGAGCTCCCTGCCGTACGCCTGGTCGGTGATGAGCGGGCTGGCCACGGAACTTCGAGAAGGCGGCGGGCGGGTCGCCGTGGACGCCACCGAGCCACCCGACGAGGCCAGCTGGGGTCAGCTGTTTCGCCTGGTGGGCAGCGATGCGATGCGCGGCGCGGTGGAGCGGCACTTCGGCGTGCGGATGGCGTTCCAGAACTGCTGCAAGGTCGGCTTCTTCGACCCGGCGGCCACCGAGGAACATGCCGAATTCGTCACCCCGAGGGCCCAGGTCCTCAACCAGAAGCCCGAGCTGATTAACTGCTGAGGGATTTCGAACCCTAGTCGCGGCGCGATATTCTGATATTGCGCCGCGACTACGCGTTTGTCAGTTGCGGGGGCGCCGGAATTTGCTCGATCGGGCCGAGTACAACCGTGAACAGCACGATCCCGGCCGCCATGATGCCCCCAGCCACCAGGAACGCCGGAGCGAAGCTGCCGGTGGCCTGTACCAGGAACCCGGTGGCGATCGGCGCGGTCAGCCCGAACAGCGTGTTCACGAAGTTCATCACCGAGGCCACCGCGCCGACGCTGCCTTCTGGAGCGATCAGCGCGGGCAGGCTGTTGCACACACAGAAGGCCAGCGTGATACCCACGGTGCCCACTGTGATCCAGAACAGCGCGACGGCGACGTTGGTGGTAAACGCGGCGCCCACGATGCCCAGGGCCACCACCATTCCGGCGATCAGCACCGCCTTGCGGACCGCGGTCTCCCGGCGCCCACGCTTGATCAGGTGGTCCACCAGCCAGCCCGGGATCAGGAACTCCACCACCACCGCGACCAGCCACGGAATGGCGGTGAACAGCCCGCTGCGCAGCAGGCTGGTGTGCAGCGCGGTCTGCAGGTAGCTGGGCAGCCAGGTCAGCAGTAGCCACGCCGTGTAGCCGGCGCAGCCCAGCCCGAGCGAGAGCCCCCAGACCTTGCGGCGGCGCAGCACGTAACCCAGGTTGGCCAGCGGGTTGGGATTGGCCACGTCCTCGTCCTGCGCGCCGCCGTCCCGGATGTAGTCGTACTCCTCCTGGCTCAGCCGCCCGGCCCGGACCGCTTCCTTCGGGTCCCGGTAGCTGATCCAGAAGACCAGGGCGAACACCACGCTCAGGATGCCGGTGACCCAGAACGCACCACGCCAGCCCAGCTCGACCACGGCCAGGGCCACCAGCGGGGTGCCGATCACGTTCGACAGCCGCTGGCCGGAGTCGAACACCGCGGTGGACAGGCCCCGCTCGGCACGGGGGAACCAGTAGCCGGTGACCTTCATCGCGCCGGGGAACACCGCCGCCTCGGACACGCCGAGCAGGATCCGGGCCGCCAGCACCAGCCCGGTCCCGCTGGCCACCGCCGTCAGGAAGCAGGCCAGCGCCCAGATCCAGGTGGTGACCCGCAGTACCCACTTCATCCCGATCCGGTCCAGCAGCAGGCCGGCCGGGATCTGGGAGAGCGTGTAGGACCACAGGAAGCTGGACAGCACGATGCCCAACTCGCCTGGGGTGAGCCCGAACTCCTCGCCCATCGGCCCCGCGGCAACCGAGATGTTGGTGCGGTCGAAGTAGTTGACCAGTACGCCGAAGAACAGCAGCACCGCTATCGCCCACCGCACGTTGCCCACCCGCCGCGCAGGGCGAGCGGCGGCGTCCGCCGGCGCGGTGGCGTCGGCCCCGGCGGCAGGTGTCGGCGGTTCATGCGGAGTCGTCACTGGTGGGCCCCCCGGAGTCTGTCGCGGCGAACCCCCGCGCCGCCGTGGTAACGATTTCCAGGAATATCAATCCACGTCCGTGTTACCGGAAGATTCGTCAGCCGTTAACACGGACCGCGCCACGCTCGCCGATCCGGCTGGTCGGCCGTCCCCGCAGGCCTGATGATGGGCCGGTGACCGGGCGCGCCGAAGAGCTAGCGGAACCGACGCCGGCGGGCGTGCTCATCCCGTTCTACCGGGACTCGACCGGCGCGCTGCGGCTGATCCTCATCGAGCGGACCCCGCACGGGCGCCACGGCGGGCAGATCGCGCTGCCCGGGGGCAAGCGGGAACCCACCGATCCGACAATGCGGGACACCGCCGTCCGGGAGACCTGCGAGGAGCTGGGCCTGACCCCCGACGATTGCGAGGTGCTGCGGGAACTGGCGCCGGTGCGGACCCGCTCCACCGGATTCGTGGTGTGGCCGTTCGTGGCCAGGCTGCGGGCCGTGCCGGCGCGCTGGCAGCCCCAGGAGCGGGAGGTCGCGGCGGTGCTTGACGTCCGGGTGGACGAACTGGCCGACCCGTCCGTCGCCGGCGAGGAAGAGATGGACTTCCCGGCCTGGAAGATCCGCCAACGGGTACCGGTCCGCCGGATCGCCGGGCACACCGTGTGGGGTCTCACGCTGCGAATTCTGGAGCCGGTGCTGCCTCGGGCGCTGGCCGGCGAGTACCAGGTCTAAGCCGCGGTGATCGAGGCGAGCCAGGTCCGGGATGCGGCGCGGAAGAAACCGACCATTCCGGCGCTGCCCCCGCTCATCGCGCTCGCGGTCACCGCGGTGCTGCTCGCGGTCAGCGGGCGCTACGGCTATCACCGCGACGAGCTGTACTTCCTGCGCGCCGGTCAGGAGCTGGCGTTCGGCTACGTCGACCAACCACCGCTGACCCCGCTGCTGGCCAGGGCGATGAGCGCGGTGTTCGGCGGCTCGCTGGTCGGGCTGCGGCTGCCGTCGGCGCTGATGGCCGGCCTGGTGGTGCTGCTAACCGGCTGGATGACCCGCGACCTCGGCGGCGGGCGTGGCGCGCAGGCACTGGCCGCCGGGTGCATGGCGGTCTCCGCGCTGCTGCTCGCGGTCGGCCACCTGCTGTCCACCACCACGTTCGACCTGCTGGCTTGGACCGCGCTGAGCTGGCTGCTGATCCGGGCGTTGCGAGACGGCGGCCCGATCTGGCTGGCCGCCGGTCTGGTGGCCGGGATAGGGCTGCAGAACAAGACGCTGATGGCCTTCCTGCTGGCCGGCGTGGGCATCGGGCTGCTCATCGCCGGCCCGCGCCAGGTGTTGCGTGGCCGGTGGCCGTGGCTGGGCACGCTGCTCGCCGTGCTGATCTGGGCACCCAACCTGATCTGGCAGGCGCGGCACGGCTGGCCGCTGTTCGAGCTGTCCGCCACCATCGCCTCCGGCGGCTCGGGCACCAGCGAACCCCGGTGGCTGCTGCTGCCCTTCCAACTGGTGCTGATCAGCCCACTGTTGGTACCGGTCTGGGTGGCCGGGCTGTACCGGTTCGCCCGGGATCCGGCGCTGCGTCCGTACCGGGCGTTCGCGGCCGCCTACCCGGTACTGGCGGTGGTGTTCCTGGTGACTGGGGGCAAGCCGTACTACCTGGCCGGCCTGTACCCGGTGCTGCTCGCCGCCGGGGCCGAGCCGACCCTGCGCTGGGTGCGGGCTGGACTGTCGGCGGTTCAGACCAGGCTCCGGGGCGGCCTACTGGCCGCCGCCGTGGCGCTCTCCCTCGCTATGAACGCCGTGTTGATGCTGCCGCTGGTACCACCGAGGCTGCTGGCCGGCACGCCGATCGTGGCGATCAACTACGACGCCGGGGAAACGGTCGGCTGGCCGGAGTTCACCCGCACCCTGGCCGGGGTGGCCGCCGGGCTGCCCGCCGCCGAGCGAGCCACCGCGATCGTGCTGGCCGGAAACTACGGCGAAGCCGGCGCGGTGGACCGTTTCGGCGCCGAGCTGGGCGTGCCGCCGGCCTACAGCGGCTACCACGGGTACGGCGACTGGGGCCCACCGCCGGACTCCAGCGGCACCACGATCGCGGTGGGTTACCCGGAGGAGCGGCTGCGCACGTGGTTCGGCTCGGTCGAGCTGGCCGCGCGCATCGACAACGGCGTGGATGTGCCCAACGACGAGCAGGGCCGCCCGGTGTGGATCTGCCGCGACCGGCTGGCGCCGTGGGCCACGCTCTGGCCCACCCTGCTGCGGCGGGCATGAGCTCCGCGCGGTCATCCGTTCCGTTCGGAGTGACCCGCGCCGACTCCCCGGCTGTTTGGCTCGGCTGACCGGCTGCCAATCGCCGCCGCCCCGGCTACGGTGATCGGGTGCCCGAGACGGACCAGACCCACGGCCGGATTTACCTGCTGCGCCACGGCGAGACCGAGTGGTCCGCCACCGGGAAGCACACCAGCTATACCGACATCCCGCTGACCCCGAGGGGCCGTGAGCTGGCCGCCGCGGCGGGGCGGGTACTGGCCGCGGTCCGAGGTCCGGACGCCCCGCCGTTCGCCCTGGAGCTGACCAGCCCGAGGCGCCGGGCCGCCGACACCGCCGAGCTGGCCAAGCTCAGCCCCGAGGTGGATGAGTCGCTGGTGGAGTGGAACTACGGCGAGTACGAGGGCCTGACCACCCCGGAGATCCGCCAGACGGTGCCGGGCTGGACGGTGTGGACGCACCCCAGCCCGGGCGGCGAATCCGCCGCCGAGGTCGCCGCGCGGGCCGACCGGGTGCTCGATCGCTGCCGGGAGGTGCTGTCCGAGGGCGACGTGGTGCTGATCGGGCACGGGCACTTCAGCCGGGTGCTCACCGCCCGCTCGCTGGGCCTGCCGGCCAGCGCCGGAGTCGGGTTCAAGCTCGACGCCGGCGGGTTGACCGTGCTGGGCGACGAACGCGGCGAACCACGCCTGGACCACGTCAACCTGGTCGAGCTCAACGAGGCCTGGCTGTCCCGCTGAACGCTCTACCCCCGCCGTCGGGTGTCGTCCAGGTCCAGCGCCCACGCCCGGGCCGGCGCGCTGAGCAGCAGCAACAACGCGGCGATCACCACCACCGCGGTGATCGCTCCGGCCAGCACCTGACGGGAGGGCACCAGCAGCGAGTAGGCCACCGGCAGCAGCAACAGCTGCACCACGACCGCCGGCGTGCGCGCCCAGAACCGCCCCCGGGACAGCCCCCAGGCAAGCCCGAACAGCGCCGCGCCGATGAGCAGGAACATACCGCTTTCGCCGAGTATCCCGCCCAGCCCCTGGGCCCCGCCGCTCGCGTTCACCACCAGGTAGCCGGCGAATCCCACCCCGACCAGCCCCTGCGCCCCGACCACCGCGGCGGCCGCGCGCACCACGCCAGGCGGGGGCGCGCCACGGCTGTCCGCCCTCGGGATATCCGCCCGCTCGCCCACGCCGCCACCCTAGTAGCCGCCCCCCACCACTCACCCCACCCCGCCCGCAGACCTCGACTTCGCATACCGCGCCTACACCTCGCACAGGGTGTGCGGGGTGCGAAGTGCGGGCTGGGTATGCGAGGTGGGGCGTGCGGGCGGTTACCCTGCCTGGGTGCGCGCCCTGCTCGTGGTCAATCCGAGGGCGACCTCTACCACTTCAGCTGGTCGAGAGGTGCTGGCGCACGCCCTGGCCAGCGAGCTGAAGCTGGACGTACTGCAGACCCAGTACCGAGGCCATGCCGCCGAGGCCACCGCGTCCGCCGTGCGGGCCGGCGTCGAGTTGGTCATCGCGCACGGTGGGGACGGCACGGTCAACGAGGTGGTGAACGGGATGCTGGAGGCCCGGCCGCCCGTCGAAGGGCTACCCGGCTCGCATCCGGACGCCGCGCACTCAGACGCCGCGCAGTCCGACACCGCGCAGTCCGACACCGAGGCCCCGCTGCTGGCCGTGCTGCCGGGTGGATCGGCCAATGTATTCGCCAGGGCGCTCGGGCTGCCCAGGGATCCGCTGGAGGCCACCTCGGTGGTGCTGCACGCGCTCGCCGACCGGCGCACCCGCACGGTGGGGCTTGGCCGGGCGGACGACCGGTGGTTCACCTTCAACGCCGGGATGGGCTGGGACGCCGAGGTGGTTGCCTCGGTGGAGCGGTCCAGGGCACGCGGGCTGGACGCCAGCCCTGCCCGGTACGCGCGCACCGCGCTGCGCGAGTACCTGCGCCAGCTCCGCCGTCCCAGGTCGCTGACGATCGAGCTGCCCGGTGAGCCGCCGGTTCCCGAGGTCCGGCTGGCCGTGGTGTGCAACACCGACCCGTGGACCTACCTCGGCCCTTTCCCGGCCCGCACCAACCCCGGCTGCGGGCTGACCGACGGTCTTGCGCTGTTCGCGTTGCGCAGTCTCGGCGTGGGCACCGTGCTGCCGGTATTACGCGAGATTTTGCGTAAACAAGGTGATCCAAAAGGGCCGAATGTTCTGAGTCGCAACGAATTGCCACTCATTCGAGTGAGTAGTGACACCCCTGTAGCCCTCCAAGTCGACGGCGACTACCTGGGAGAACGCAGCGAGGTGGAGTTCGTCTCAGTTCCCCGGGCGCTGCGAGTCGTCGTGTGAGAACCGCGGCTCGCCGCAGTTACCAACCTGTCAGGTGACCGTGTCCAGACCGTTTTCCGCCATTCACCGACCGAGCTGAACCGTCGATCCCGTTGGGACTCGCGCCATTGGCCGTGATCGTTCACCGTTGTTCTCGAAGCCAAGCACGACCGCCGGGAGCCAACCTCCGGCACGGTCGGCCCGGACTCGGAGATCGAGGACAGGCCGGCGGGTTCGGTCAGTCGTTCAGCGTAGTCGGTGACGCGGGGTAAGTAGCCGCGGACCCGATTGCGGTGAGTGGGTGAGGAAGCTCTCACCCAACTGCCCAAGAATCCTTGAATAGCCCCGTCGCTCGTGAAACAATTCACAAGCGGCATGCCCGTACTGAAGAGATGGATGCGCGCAGGACAGCGCGCAGAAGCAAGGAGCAGAGCAATCATGGACTGGCGCCACCGCGCGAGCTGCCGTGACGAGGATCCGGAGCTGTTTTTCCCAGTAGGGACCTCCGGCCCCGCACTGTTGCAGGTCGCCGAGGCTAAGACCGTCTGTCGGCGCTGCCCCGTGAGCACCGAGTGCCTGACCTGGGCACTGGAAAGCGGCCAAGACGCCGGTGTATGGGGCGGCATGAGCGAAGATGAGCGTCGCGCCCTCAAGCGCCGTAACGCTCGCACGAGGCTCCGTAGCGGAGCCTGATGAACAACCTGAGCCTGTAAATTACACGCTCCCCGTCCGCGAGCCCGGTGCCTCAAAGGCCCGGGCTCGCGGCTTTTTCTGTCCAGGGTTCGCCAGCCGACCAGCCGACCAGCCGACCAGGCGCCGGGTGAGCGGGCGAACGGCCAGGTGAGCGGACCAGAGGGCGAACGGTCGAACGTCTGCTCCAGGCGGTCACCCCGAGACTCCGCCGCTCGGCGGCCAGTCGCTCAGCCGCGCAGCAGTGGGACGCGAAGGACCGCGTCGGTGCCCTTGGGCTTCCTGGGCCGCATGCTCAACGAGGCGTCCAGCTCCGAGTCCACCAGGGTCCGCACGATCTGCAGCCCGAGCCCTCGGGACCGCTCCAGGGAGAACCCCTTGGGCAAACCGCGCCCGTCGTCGCTGACCACCACGTCCAGCCAGCCGGCCGAGCGGCGCACCGAGAGCACCACCTCGCCCCGGGCGCCCGGCTCGTAGGCGTGCGCCAGGGCGTTGTGCACCAACTCGGTGAGCACCATGACCAGCGGCGTGGCCAGCGCGCTGTTCACCACCCCGAAGCTGCCCTCCCGGCGCACCACCACCCGGGACTCGGCGATCGCCACGTCGGTCATCATCGGGATGACCCGGTCCACCACCTCGTCCAGGGGCAACCGCTCGTCCACCGACATGGACAGCGTCTCGTGGACCAGGGCGATCGAGGTCACCCGCCGCACCGACTCGTCCAGCGCCTTGCGGGCCTCCACATTGGCAGTACGCCGGGACTGCAGCCGCAGCAGCGCGGCGACGGTCTGCAGGTTGTTCTTCACCCGGTGATGGATCTCCCGGATGGTGGCGTCCTTGGTGAGCAGCGCCCGGTCCCGCCGCTTGACCTCGGTGACGTCGCGGACCAGCACCAGCGCGCCGGCCGGGGCGCCGCGCGGGCGCAGCGGCAGGGCCCGCAGCAGCAGCGCCGCGCCGCCCGCCTCCACCTCCATGCGCAGCGAAGGGCGCCCGTCCAGCGCGGCGCGGATCCGCTTGACCACCTCGGCGCCGTCGAACGGGTCACGCACCAGCGGGCGGGTGATACTGCTCAACACCGCGCCGACCAGGTCCGAGGCGTGCCCCATCCGGTGGTAGGCGGACAGCGCGTTCGGGCTGGCGAACACCACTCGACCCCCGGTGTCCAGCCGGATCAGCCCGTCGCCCACCCTCGGGTTGGTCTGGGTGTCCACCGCGGCGTCCGGCGCCGGGAAGGTGCCGTCGGCGATCATCTGACAGAGGTCGGCGGCCGCGCCGAGGTAGGCGATCTCCAGCGGGCTGGGCACCCGGGCCACCGCCAGGTTGGTGTCTCTGGACAGCACCGCGAGGACCACGCCGTCCCGGCACACCGGGATGGTCTCCCGGCGGACCGGCACCCCGTGGTGCCAGCGGGGGTCCTCCTCGCGGCAGATCCGCTGGTCGATCATCGCCCGGCGCAGCGTGGCGTGCTCCGGCTCGAGCACGATGCTGCCCACCGCGTCCTCGGGGTGCGCGGTCGGTGCGGTGGTCGGCCGGGCCTGCGCCACACACAGGAAACGGCTGCCGTCGGGCGCCGCGCCGTTCCCCTCCGGTCGGCCCGGGTTGTCCGTGAGCGGAATCCACAGCATGAAGTCGGCGAAGGACAGGTCGGCCAGCAGCTGCCACTCGGCGACCACCCGCTGCAGGTGATCCACCGCCAGCCCGGAGAGCCGGGTGTGCTCGGCGACCAGCTCGGTCAGCGTGGACACGGCCGGCTCCCGCCAAGGCTGGTCAGAGCAGCGCGCACGGCACCACTCACTCCACCACCGCGATCAGGTCACCGCTCTGCACCACGTCGCCCTCGGACACCTCCACCGAGGTCACTGTCCCGGGCACCTCGGTGATCACCGGGATCTCCATCTTCATGGACTCCAGGATGACCAGCGTGTCGCCGTCGGATACCCGGGCCCCCGGCGCCACCACGACGCTCATCACGTTGGCCACCATCTCGGCCCGGATCTCCTCGGCCACGCCCACCCTCCGGCTCGATCTCCTCCAGCGGCGTCCGGCCAGTGCCGGGCAGCCGCGATCACCAACTATCCAACCACGCATGACAGACTCGATCCCTACGCGGACCTAAGGAGGCGAGAACATGTCGCGACGAGCCCGCAAGAGGCGCGACCGCAAGAAGGGCGGCGCGAACCACGGCAAGCGCCCCAACGCCTGACCTGCGCTGCATACGGCGAGCCGTGCGTACAGCGAAGGGCCGGAGTGGAGATGTCCACCCGGCCCTTCGGTCTGTCCGCGCGTCGGTGTCGGCGGTACCGCTCAGCGCCGGCGTTCGACCCGGGTGCTGCGCACCTCGATGCTGGTGCCGCCGGGCCCGCTCTCGATGGTCACCTCGGCCTGCTCCAGCACGGCCAGTCGGATCTGGTCCCGCAACCGCGCCTTCAGCGCGTGCGGCGCTTGCTCACCGCCGCACTTGCGGGCCAGCAGCTCCTTCAGCTTCTCCTCGAGGCCGTACTGCGCGAGGCACGGGTGGCACTCGTCGAGGTGCTGGCGCAGCAGGTCCCTGCGGTTCTGGTTGCACTCCTGGTCCAGGAACAACCAAACCTCGGCGAGCACCTCGTCGCAGTTGGTCTCGTGCTCGTCTCCGCAGCTCACCTGGTCACCTCCTGCCCACGCAGGAAACCGCGGTCGCGTGCGGTGTCGGTCAGCTGCTCGCGCAGCTGGCGCCGGCCACGGTGCAGGCGCGACATCACGGTGCCGATGGGGGTGCCCATGATGTCAGCGATCTCCTTGTACGCGAAACCCTCGACATCGGCGAGGTACACCGCCATCCGGAAATCCTCCGGCAGCTCCTGCAGCGCCGCCTTCACGTCGCTGTCCGGCAGCCGGTCGAGCGCCTCAACCTCGGCGGAGCGCAACCCGGTGGAGGTGTGCTCACTGGCCTGGGCGAGCTGCCAGTCGGTGATTTCATCGGTCGGGTGCTGCGCGGGCTGACGCTGCCGCTTGCGGTACCCGTTGATGTAGGTGTTGGTCAGGATGCGGTAGAGCCAGGCCTTCAGGTTGGTGCCGGCACGGAACGAGCCGAACGCCGCGTAGGCCTTCAGATAGGTCTCCTGGACCAGGTCCTCGGCGTCCGCCGGGTTCCGGGTCATCCGCAGCGCGGCGCCGTAGAGCTGGTCCAGCAGCGGCATGGCGTCGCGCTCGAACCGGGCTGCCAGCGACTGCGCGGACTCCACCTCGGCGGGCTGGCCGTCCCTCTCGACGTCGACGTCCTCGCCGGCATCGTTTTCAACGGCGTCGCTTTCAACTGCACCGTTTTCGACGGCACCGTTTTCGACGGCACCGCCGGCGATGGTGTTGACCTCGGCGACCTCGGCGACCTCGTTGACGGCAGGCTCCTCCGCCGGCACGTCCTGAGCTGGCACCGAGCTCCCTCCGCGCCGCCGTTGCGGCGTCCCCAGCTTGCCCACCGCGGAAACGGCGGCATCGACATCAATCGCTGCTGAGGATACGCCCCGCAGTCGGCCTCGGCCGGCCGGAGTGACAACGGGGGCAGGCACATCGGAGCCCGGTGTGAACTCACGCAGAAGATCGGGCAAGAGCTCTCCCGTCTCGGGGATCAATACGGCGTGTGACACGCTTGCTGGAACGCGCGCGAACCGGCCCGCATTCCCGCGAGCTCTCAACTAGTTCGCCGCCATGACGCCGTAGTCTCGACCCCATGGCGGGAACCCCGGCCACCACGCTGCTCGACGCCCAGCGGGTGCCCTACCAGGTACACAGCTATCCGCACCGGTCCGGCGAGGCCTACGGGCCGGAGGCCGCCCGAGCACTCGGGCTGGATCCGGCGCGGGTGTTCAAGACCCTGGTCGCCGAGGTGGACGGCGGGTTGACCGTCGGCGTGCTGCCGGTCACCGGGAGCTTGGACCTGAAGGCCCTGGCCTCGGCGGTGGGCGGCAAGCGGGCCGCGATGGCCGAGGTGAAGGCCGC
Source organism: Pseudonocardia sp. (assembly GCA_035489915.1). Classification (GTDB taxonomy): domain Bacteria; phylum Actinomycetota; class Actinomycetes; order Mycobacteriales; family Pseudonocardiaceae; genus Pseudonocardia. The sequence continues at coordinate 12,122 of DATHIT010000394.1, forward strand.
CGAGCGGGCCACCGGGTACGTGGCCGGCGGAATCTCACCGCTCGGCCAGAAGAAGCCGCTGCGCATGGTGCTGGACGTCTCCGCGACCGGCTTCGACACCGTCTTCTGCAGCGGCGGGCGGCGGGGCATGGAGGTCGAGCTGGCGCCGGCTGACCTGGTGCGGCTGACCGGGGCAACCGTGGCGCCAATCACCGCCTACTGAGCAGGGCCCCCAGATAGGCCAGCTATCGGCCAGTAGGCGCGCTGAGATGTAACTCAAGTAGGCGACCTCAGCGCTGCTTCTCGCCCATTTAGTCTTCACCCCATGCCACAGAGCGACCATCATGGCCGGATGTCGCAGGTGTCGGTCGTACGCGCCCGGAAGCTGTGGCATGCCTGGGTCACCCCAGGAACCGCGCCGAGGGCGATGCCGGTGCCCGAACTGGTCACCGTCTACCGGCTGTGGCTGGCCGCGCTGCTGCTGAAGATGCTCGGCGCCGGGTGGGACGTCTCCTGGCACTTCCGCTGGCTGCGCGACGACCTGGCGCCGCCGCACCTGCTCAACTCGGCGGGCACCGCGATGGCCGTGGCGCTGGTCGCCTTCCACAGCTACACCGGCTACGGGGTGGACCGTCGGGCGCTGCATCTGATGCAGGTCGGGATGGGCGTCTTTCTGGTGGCCATTCCGCTGGACCTGATCAACCACCGGATCAACGGGCTGGACATCACCACCTGGAGCGCCACCCACGGGCTGCTCTATCTGGGCACCGCGGTGGTGATGGCCGGGGTGATCCGAGGATGGGCGCTCTACGGCCCCCCGGGGCGCGCGCGCTGGCTGACCCTCGGCGCGCTGTGGGTGTTCTTCCTGGAGAACGTGATGTTCGTGGCCGGCCAGCAGGAGTACGGCGTGGTCGCCGTGATGGCCTGGGACGCCGGCCGCCCAGAGGCCGAGCCGAGCCTGCTGCAGTTCGCCGCGGACCAGATCGGCCGCCCGGTGGACCGGGTCGCGGTGGTCCATTTCGCGCTGCCGGTGCCGGCCTGGGTCTACCTGGCCTGGATCGTCGCGGCCGCCATGCTGGTCCTGGTGCTGGCTCGTTGGATGATCGGCCGGCGGTGGGCGGCGACCGCGGTGACGGCCACCTACCTGGCCTACCGCGCCGTCATGTGGGTACTGCTGGTCGGCACCGGATTTCCCCGGTCGGCTGTGCCGTTCCTGCTACTCGGCGGCGCGCTCGCGGTGGACTTGATGATGTCCCGGCCGAGGTTCTCCGCCCGGCTGTCCTGGGTGGCCCGGCCGCTGATCGGCGCCATGCTGGTGGCGGCCGCGATCTGCGGAGCGGCATGGTTACAGGACGTGCTGTTGATCGCACCTCCGTTGGACTACCGCTCGGTCGCCGGAGCTGCCGGGGGGCTCGCCGCGGTATGGCTCGGGCTGGCATATCTGGTGCGTACACCAGCTTTTTCCCGCTGGGCCAAGGAACGATGATCGAATTGTCAGCGAGCGAACGCGGGGAGGAATGACCGGGTGGGATTACGGGATATAACGCTGTGTGGCAGGATTACTCCGTCCGCTGAGATCATTCCTAAGACGACGTTAAGGTAGCGCGATGAGCTCGAACGGGTCGATGCAGAACGTGGGGTGGCCAAATTCGGTCTCTCCCGGCATCGGCGCCTTCCGAATCGACGTACCGTCCGATTGGTCGGCGATCGAGCCGACGGGTGGGCTGATTGCGTTCCTCGCCCCGCCCAATGACAACTTCCGGGTGAACCTGGTGGTCTTCGGCGAGCGGGTGCCGGGCGACAAGGATCTCGGCGAGCTGGCCGAGGAGGCCTTGCTCGGCGCCGGCGCCACGGAGATCGTCGCGATCGGCGCGGACGGCGCGGAGACCGACGAGCAGCTGCCCAGCGCGGCCCGGCGGACCGACCTGATGCTGGAGGGCCGGATGGTCCGCCAGCTGGCCGTCACCACCGAGGGCCCGGACCGCTCGGCAACCGGAGTGCGCAGCGTGTACGCCCTGGTCGGCAGTTGTCTCACCGAGCGCGCCGAGGTCGACGAGCACATCCTCACCGAGATGATCTCGTCGTTCACCGTGACCGCCGGGATACCGGCGCAGCAGTAAGAACCTCGCCCCGGGGTTCACCCGCTGGCTCAGGTGATCGGGCGCAGCACCCGCTCCAACCACTCGCCGACCGCCCTGGCCAGCCCGTCCAGGTCACCCTTCAGCGAGTGATCCCCGGGCAGCAGCACGACATCCCGGTGCGGCGCCGGGGCGGGCTGCCCGAACGGGTCCCGCTCGCCCTGCACCACCAGCACCGGCACCTCCACGCCGGCCAGCTCCGGCAGTCGGTCCTTGTCCGGCTTGCCCGGCGGGTGCACCGGGAAAGCCAGGCAGAGCACCGCCGCCGCGCCGCCGTCATCCGCCGTGCGGCAGGCCACCCTGGCCCCGGACGAACGGCCACCGAACACCAGCGGCAATCCCTCCAGCACCCCGGCGCCGAGGTACTCCACGACGGCGAGCCATGCCGCGTCGAGCTGGTGGGCCGGGGCCGGGGCGCGCCGCCCGGCCACCCGGTACGGCTGCTCCACCAGCGCGACGTGCACCCCGGCGCGGCGCGCCGACTGGGCGGCGGCCACCAGGTCCGGCGCGCTCACCCCGCCGCCGGCGCCGTGCCCGAGCAGCAGGCCGGCTCGCCCCTCCGGGGCGCAGTGCAGCGCGACCCTGGCCAGGCCGTGCGGGGTGTCCACCTCG
>DATHIT010000395.1:0-4842 GCA_035489915.1 Pseudonocardia sp.
GCGTCTTGCTCACACAGCCCGCGAGGCTCGACACAGCGGCCTGGTCGGCTGTGTCGGCTACGCGTGAGCTGTGTGAGCGGGCGGCAGGGGCTGTGTCGGCTACACACGTGCTGTGTGAGCGGGGCCTACGGGTCCGTGCCGGCCAGTTCCCGACGAACCCGTCCCCCGGTCACACAGCCCGTCCCCCGGTCACACAGCCCCCGTGCCTGGTCACGCTGGCCGTCCTGTCAGGCCGTTAGGCGGTGGCGGTTGCGTAGGACTGGGGGGCCCGGCGGGTGGTGATGCTGATCCGGTTCCACACGTTGATGGTGGCGATTGCGACGATCAGGTTGGCCACTTCCTCCTCCGACCACCACGCGCGGGCTTCGTTCCACACCTCGTCGGGGACCCCGTGCTCGCCCAGCTTGGTGACCGCGTCGGTCAGCGCCAGGGCGGCGCGCTCCCTCGGGGTGAAGCAGACGGCGTCGTGCCAGGCCGCGACCTGGAACAGCCGCTCCGGGCTCTCCCCCGCGGCCGTCGCGTCGTGGCTGTGCATGTTCACGCAGAACGCACAGCCGTTCACCATCGACGCCCGCAGCTTGACCAGCTCCAGCACGGTCGGGTCGACGTTCGCCACGCAGTACTTCTCCAGCCCCAGCACCGCCTTGTAGGCGCCGGGGATGACCTTCTCCATGTGCATGCGCTCGGTCACGGTGCTCCTTCTACCCCTGGCGCGACCGAGGTCGGCCGCGCCTCGGTGAAGAGACGAGGTAGCCGCCGAGGACGTGACGGAGCACCGATGTGGGCCGGCTCACTAGCGCCCAGGGCACCGATAGTCAGCGGCTGACCAGGGCGGCCGGCACTGCCTCGCGCAGTCGCCGCGCCCGCCGGCTGGCCTCCTTGCTGGCCTGCTTCGGCAGCGTCGCGCGCATCTTCCCGGCGCGTTTGCTGGCCTGCTTGATGCGCTTCTCGGCGCGCCGGTTGACCTGGTCGATGCGGCTGCTCGCCCGCCGGCTGGCCCGCTTGCTCGCCTTGCGCGCGCGCTTGGCCATCCGGGCGGTGCGCTTCTCCGCCACGCCGCGCAACCGCTCGGCCTCCTCCAGCAGTCGCTCGGTCTGCTCGCTGAGCCGCTCGCCCACCTTGCCTGCCACCACAGCGGCGCGGCCAGTCGCCTGCCCGGCCATGCCCGAGGCGTGCTCACCAACGCGCCCGGCCACACCCGACGCCTGCTCACCAACGCGCCCGGCCACACCCGACGCCTGCCCACCCAGCCGCCCGGCCACATCCGAAGCCTGCCCACCCAGCCGCCCGGCCACCTCGGCGGCCTGCTCACCCAGCCGGCCGGCAGCCTCGGCGGCCTGCTCGCCCAACCGTCCGGCGGTGTCGGACGCCGCACCACCGGCGCCGCCGACCCGCTCGGTCAGCTCACCCAGCCCGGCGGTGATGTCCCGGTGCAGCAGCTGGGCGGTCGCCGCGCTGGTGCGCGCGCCACGGCGCGCCCGCCACGCCATCGATGGCTTGCCCTCGGTGTCCGCCGAGGCCAGCAGCAGACCGCCGAGCAGACCCAGGTTCTTCACGAAGTGAATCTGGTGAGCCTTGCGCTGCTCGGGATCCTGCATCTCCCAGAACCGGTGCTGGGCCAGGGTGGTCGGCACCAGGCTGGTGGCCAGTGCCGCGGCCGACAGCCGGGGTGCCTTGCCGAGCGCGAGCAGCAGTCCCGCGCCGATCTTGATGCCGGCGTCCGCGCGCACCAGTGTCACGTTCGACGGTGGCTGGGCCGTCGGAGCCAGCTCAGCGACCTTGTCGAGCACCGGGGAGGCAGCCTTCGCGTGCCCTTCGGCGTCACGTAGTTGGGCGATACCGCCAGAGATGAAGACACCGGCGAGCAGCGGGCGGGCGATGCGACGTAGCAGCATGTTCTCAGTTTTTCCCACATCACACCTCCGCCAAACAGCAAAGCCGCCGCGGCCGGCCTACGGTTGAGTCATGCGGATCTCCCTCCCCGGTACCGAGCTGTCCGTTCACCCGCTCTGCCTCGGCGGCAACGTGTTCGGCGCCTCCGCCGACCAGGACCAGTCCTTCGAGGTGATGGACGCGTACCAGGCCGCCGGGGGCAACTTCATCGATACCGCCGACTCTTACCTGTGGCGCCTGCCAGGAAACTCCGGCGGCGAGTCGGAGACCATCATCGGCAACTGGCTCACCGCCCGGGGCAACCGCGCGGACATCGTGGTGGCCACCAAGGTCGGCTCGTGGCCCGTCCACCCGGGGCTGTCCGCCGAGAACATCGCGGTGGCCGCCGAGGAGTCGCTGCGGCGGCTGCGCACGGACTACATCGACCTGTACTACGCCCACCGGGATGACCCGGACACGCCGCTGGAAGAGACCCTGAGCGCCTTCGACGCGCTGGTCCGGGCCGGCAAGGTGCGTTACATCGCGGCGTCCAACTACTCCGCTCCCCGGCTGGCCGAGGCGCTGCGCATCTCCGCGCAGAACGGGTTCGCCAGTTATGTGGCGGTGCAGCCGCACTACAACCTGATGGAGCGCGACTACGAGCACGAGCTGGCTCCGCTGCTGGCCGAGCGCGGGCTGCCCTGTCTGCCGTACTTCTCGCTCGCCATGGGCTTCCTCACCGGGAAGTACAAGGCCGACACCACGATCGACAGCTGGCGCGCCGAAGGCGCCCGGCAGTACCTGACCGACCGAGGCCGCCGGGTGCTCGCCGAGCTGGCCGCCGTGGCCGAACAGCACCAGGTCGGCCAGGCGGCGGTGGCGCTGGCCTGGCTGCTCGCCCAGCCGACCGTGGCCACCCCGCTGGCCAGCGCCCGCAATATCGAACAGCTGGCCGGGCTGCTGCCGATGGCCGAGTTGAAACTCTCCGATGACGAGCTACACCGACTGACCGCCGCGTCCGAGCCGATCTCCGAGTCCGCCGGGCACTGAGCCGAGGATTGATCCACCGTTAGCCAGCTGAGCCACTCGGTACCGCCGCATGTCGCTGGAACGGCCCAGCGGCCCTTCGGCCATCCCGGTGACCCAGGTGGTCGTCGCTCTCCGCAACGAGCCGGTTACCCTCCGCGACATGAACAGAGCGTTGATATCCCCGTCTTACAAAGTCACGCCCTGTCGCATGTGATCACAGCACTGTTACAGCACTGCCCGTTTCAGGTGAATCCCGCCATAAAGTGCAGCATTCCGGCCTGCCGCGGCGATGACATCAGTGAAGCCGGCGCAATGCTGGCGCGGAACATCAGGAGGGCCGAAGGATGAACGAAGACACGCGGATCGACCGTGTCAGACAGGACATGTTCGCGGTCCTGCACGGGCAGGAAACCCCGCTGCTGACGCGCTGGAGCTACCGATCGGACGACCCGTTCGCCGTGATGATGTCCATCAGCCGGCCTAGCGGCCGGTGGATCGATTGGCTGCTCTCCCGCGACTTATTGATCGAGGGCCTGGCAGGACCCGCCGGCGTCGGTGACGTCCGGTTGACCCCGTTCTCCGACGAGGAGTTCGACGTCCTCGAGGTGCGCATCGGCGACGACGAGGGCTTCGCCTCCCTCGAGTTCGACCGCGACCTGATCGAGCGCTTCCTCGAGGCCAGCTTCGAGATCGTGGCGGCCGGCGCCGAGTCGACCGTGATCGACGTCGAGGCCGAGATCGAGAAGATCACCAACAGCTGCACCGGCTGAGCCCAGGCTCAGCTCGACCTTCGGCTTGGGGCCGGCGGGTAGTTCAGCCGCGTATGCGGCTCTGCTCGCCGGCCCACTCCTTTTCCCGAAGCTCGAACTTCTGCACCTTGCCGGTGGACGTCTTGGGCAGCTCGGCGACGAACTCGATGGCCCTCGGGGCCTTGTACCGGGCGATCTTCGCCCGCACGTGCTCGAGCAGCTCCTCTTCGGAGGCGCCTGGCCCACCGTCCTTCAACACCACGAACGCCTTGGGCCGCTCGCCCCACTTCTCGTCCGGCACCCCGATCACGGCGACCTCCAGCACCGCCGGGTGCGACACGATCGCCTGCTCGACCTCGACCGTGGAGATGTTCTCGCCGCCGGAGACCACCACATCCTTGGCCCGGTCGCGCAGCTCGACGTACCCGTCGGGATGCATCACCCCCAGGTCCCCGGAGTGGAACCAGCCGCCGGCGAACGCCTTCTCGGTGCCCTCGGGGTCGTCGAAGTAGCCGGCCATCACGTTGTTGCCGCGCATCACGATCTCGCCCATGGCGGCGCCGTCCGCCGGCACGTCGTTCATCTCCGGGTCCACCACCCGCAGCCACTCCGCGGTGATCATGCCCACCCCCTGACGGGCCTGCAGTTTCGCCCGCTCCTCGGCGTCCAGCTCCGCCCAGGCCGGCTGGTACTGGTTGACCGAGTACGGCCCGTAGGTCTCGGTCAGCCCGTAGACGTGCACGATCCGGAAGCCCATCCGCTCCATCTGCAGGATCGTGGTCGGTGACGGCGGCGCGCCAGCGGTAGTGATCACCAGTCGGTAGTCGAGGGCGACCGCCTCGGGCGCGTTCATGATCGTGGTGACCACGGTGGGGGCGCCGTTGAGGTGGGTCACCCGGTGTTCGCCGATCAGCCGCCAGATCGCGTCCCCTCGGATCTCGCGCAGGCAGACGTGGGTAGCGCCGATCGCGGTCACCGCCCACGGCGTGCACCAGCCGTTGCAGTGGAACATCGGCAGGGTCCACAGGTAGACCGAGTCCGGGGTGTGCGCCGAGTGCACGATCTCCGACAGCGAGTTCAGGTGGGCGCCCCGGTGGGTGTACATCACGCCCTTGGGCCGCCCGGTGGTGCCCGAGGTGTAGTTGATCGAGATGGTGGCCAGCTCGTCGTCCACCGCCCAGGGCAGCGCGTC
>DATHIT010000396.1:0-11358 GCA_035489915.1 Pseudonocardia sp.
CACCGCCTCGTACTTCCTTTCCACGATCGAGCTGCGCCGTGGCGACGTGCCTACCATGGCGCGCTGGCGCAAGCAGCTTTTCCTCGCCACCGCCGGCATCACCGCCGACGCCGCCGATTACTTCGGCCTACCCAAGGACCGCACGGTCATCATGGGCTCGCACGTCGAGGTGTAACCCAGTGAGCGCGCGGCCCTCCGCCCGTTCCGCCGCCCAGGACAACGGGGTGCTTCAGTGCGGTAGGCGGGCCAGGGCCGCAGCTCCGACGATGCCCGCGTCGCCGCGAAGTTTCGCCAGCACGACCCGGGCGGTGGGGCGCTGTCCCCGACCGGTGAGCCGTTCGATGTAGGCCAACTCAACCGGGTCCCGGAGCAGTTCCCCGGCGTCGGCGACGCCACCGCCGATGACGAACACCGCTGGATCAAGTATCGCGGCCAGCTTGGCGATGCCGAACCCGATCGACCTGGCTGCCTCCCGGAAGATCTCCACCGCGGCTGGGTCGCTGTCCCGGGCGGCTTGCGTCACCACTGGCCCAGTGATCTTTTCGGGGTCGCCACCGGCCAGATCGAGCATCCGCAGGGCGAGGGAGGGCGAGATGCGGGCGAAGTCTTGGGCGTCCCGGACCAGCGCGCTGCCGCTGCCGTACTGCTCCCAGCAGCCCCTGCTTCCGCAGCCGCAGCGCAGCCCTCCCTCGATCACCACGTTCATGTGGCCGATCTCAGTGGCGATGCCGAACTGACCGCGAGACAGCCGGCCGTCGATGATCACGCCGCCGCCGATCCCAGCGCCGATGGTGAGCACCACGACGTTGCGTTCCCCGCGCGCGGAGCCGTAGCAAACCTCCGCCCAGGCGGCGCAGTTGGCGTTGTTCTCCACCAGGACCGGCAGCTTGAGCCGCTCGCTCATCGACTCGCCGAGCGGCTCGGCGCGCCAGGGCAGGTTCGGGGTGAACAACACAGTGGAGCGGTCCGCGGCGACAAAGCCGGGCGCACCCATCCCAACCGCCTCGACCTCGTGCCGCTCACGCAACTTCCACACCAGGTCGGCGATGGCGTCGTTGACCGTCTCGCTGGTGGCGGCAGGGGTGTCGCACCACTCCCTGTCAATCATTGCTCCGTCGTCGTCCACCACCCCCGCCGCGACCTTCGAACCGCCGATGTCGACCCCGATGACTAGCCCCATCGCTGTCCTCCTCGCACCCGATCCGGCCGCGTGTCGGGTATCAGACCACGTCCTTTGACCTCCTTGTGGACTCCGACGGTGATTTTTCGATGCTTCTACTGTTCCCCGGCCTTCATCGCGGCCAGGTTCTTGTCGAGGACGGCCGTTGATGCCCGCAGCGCTTCGGTCGGGCTGTGCGCGGGGATGGCTCGCATCTTGCTGGCGGGATTTCCACCCCACCACTCGCGCTGTGGGACTTCCTCCCCCTTCATGAGGAAGGAGTCAGGCGCGATGACCGCGCCGTCGCCCATCGTCACGCCGTAGTGGACGAAGGCGCCGACGCCGAGGGTGCAGCCGGCGCCGATCGCGATGCGGTCGGACTTGAAGGCGCCGTCCTCCTGCGAGTGACACCAGATCTTGCTGCCCGCGTTGAGCGTGCAGCCGTCGCCGATGGCGACGAATGACCGCTCTGGCAGGTAGCAGCCGTCGTCGAAGACCCTGCGCCCGATCCGGACACCCAGTAGCCGCCAGAGCACGTTCTTGAACGGGGTGCCGTTGAAGATCTGGATGTACCCGGTGGCGGCCACCTTCCAGAAACGTTCATGGCGCCAGAAGGTGCGGTCGTAGATCGAGCGGCCCGCCGGCAGCAGGGCCTGCAGCCCCCGGAACGCACGGTCCACCAGCACGAAGTAGACGGCGGTGAGCAGCACGACCAGCACACTGACCAGCGCGACGAAGGGCACGCCGAGCGCGTCGTAGAGGTCGGCGGCGATCAGCGTGACCAGCGTGGTCACGAAGAAGTAGATCCACCGCACCGCCAGGTACAACGCCATGGTGAAGACGTTGTGCCTGTTCTTGGCGGCAAGGCGGTGGCGCAGCTCATCCGGGCTCTTTCCCGGACCTTCCCGTCCAGGGGAACCATGACCTTCGTGCCGAGCAGGCAGTTCCGCGCGATCGCCCGGTGGAGCCAGTAGTGGAGGCCATACAGGCGGTAGACCTTGTTCGGCTTGATGGCGAGGCTGAGCACCCGAGGGAGGACGGCCACGAACAGCAGGCCGACCAGCACTGAGCCGAAGAAGAGCAGGTAGTCAGGGCGTCGCGGCAGAACGTCCAGTGCATGAAGGCGTGCGGCCCTGGGACCGAGCAAACCCCCGGATTCCGGGGGGTATGCCCCCCAACCGTTGGTAAGAGCCCTGGTCTCGGTCCTGTGGTGCCGATGAGTTCCGGGCGTGGGGATCGGCTGGATGAGCCGGCGCTGGGCTTTGGTACCTCCGGTGCCTGCGCGCCGACCCTCGGGCGGGAAGAATGGCACGGTGATCGAACCGGACCCTGTCGCCGACCCGTACCTGTGGCTCGAGGAGGTGACCGGCGACCGCCCATTGGAGTGGGTGCGGGCCCGCAACGCCGAGTCGCTCGGCGAGCTCACCACTGGCGAACGCTTTGCCGAGCTCCGCGACGGGATCCGGGAGGTACTCGACTCGGACGAGCGCATCCCCTACGTCCGCCGCCGTGGTGAGCTGCTCTACAACTTCTGGCAGGACGCCGAGCACCCGCGCGGCCTGTGGCGGCGCACCACACTGGAGAGCTACCGCACCGGTGAGCCGGACTGGGAGCTGCTGCTGGACGTCGACGCGCTGGGCGCCGCGGAGGGTGAGAACTGGGTGTGGCAGGGCGCCGCGGTCCGCAAGCCCGAGTATGTCCGAGCCCTGGTCCAGCTCTCCCGAGGCGGCGCGGACGCCATCGTGGTCCGTGAGTTCGACCTGCCGACCCGGTCGTTCGTACCGGCCGGGGACGGTGGTTTCGAGCTGCCCGAGGCCAAGAGCGGGGTGGGCTGGGTCGACGCGGACACGGTGTTCGTCGGCACCGACACCGGGCCGGGTTCGATGACCACCTCCGGGTACCCGAGGGTGATGCGCCAGTGGCGCCGGGGCACCCCGGTTGCCGAAGCGCCGGTGGTGTTCGAGGCGCCCGAGACCGACGTCTCCGCGTTCGCGGTGCACGACGACACCGAGGGCTTCGAGCGCGACCTGGTCGGCCGCTCGCCCGACTTCCACACCAGCCTCGAGTACCTACGCCGCCCCGATGGGTCGCTCGAGCTGATCGACGTCCCGCCGGACGCGGACGCGGGGGTGCACCGCGAGTGGCTGCTGGTGCGCCCGCGCTCGCCGTGGACCCTGGGCGAGACCACCTACCCGGAGGGGTCGCTGCTGGCCTTCGGGTTCGACGACTACCTGGCTGGCGGGCGGGACGCCACGGTCCTGTTCACCCCGACGCCCAGTCGGTCGCTGAGCTACCACGCTTGGACGCGGCACCACCTGATCCTGATGGTGCTCGAAGACGTGACCACCCGCACCGAGGTGCTCACCCCGGAGCGCGGGTGGGCCCGCTCGCCGCTGCCCGGCGGCTCGGAGCTCGGGTCCACCGACATCGTCGGCATCGACCCGGAGGCGAGCGACGAGTACCTGCTCGACGTCAGCGGGTACACCCAGGCCTCGACCCTGCTGCGCGGCGATCTGGCCACCGGCGAGCTGGAGACCCTGCGCCGGGCCCCGGAGTTCTTCGACGCCACCGGGATGAGCGTCCAGCAGTACTTCGCCGTCTCCGACGACGGCACGCGCATCCCCTACTTCGTGGTCGGTGACCAGACCGACAGCCCCGGCCCGGTGCTGATGACCGGGTACGGCGGCTTCGAGGTCTCGCTGACCCCGCACTACAGCGGGATCATCGGGCGGGGCTGGCTGGCCCGGGGCGGACGCTACGTGGTGGCCAACATCCGGGGCGGCGGCGAGTACGGGCCGGCCTGGCACACCAGCGTGCTCGGCGAGCACCGGTACCTGGCCTACCAGGACTTCGCCGCGGTCGCCCGCGACCTGGTCGACCGCAAGATCACCACTCCGGACCGGCTGGCCATCCACGGCGGCAGCAACGGCGGGCTGCTGATGGGCGTCATGCTGACCCGCTACCCGGAGCTGTTCGGGGCGATCGTCATCCAGGTGCCGCTGCTGGACATGCGCCGCTACCACCTGCTGCTGGCCGGCGCGTCCTGGATGGCCGAGTACGGCGACCCCGACTCCCCGACCGACTGGGAGTGGATCTCGAAGTACTCGCCGTACCAGAACCTGCGCCCGGACGCGTCGCTGCCGCCGGTGCTGGTCACCACCTCGACCCGGGACGACCGGGTGCACCCCGGGCACGCCCGCAAGATGGTCGCCCGGATGCGGGAGTACGGGTACCGGGTGGAGTACTACGAGAACATCGAGGGCGGACACGGCGGGGCGGCCGACAACGCCCAGCGGGCGTTCCAATGGGGGCTGGTCCTGGAGTTCTGCTGGCGGCAGGTGGGCTGACCCAGTCCGTGCCGGGGTGTCATCCCGACCGGTTGTCGGCCCGCGACCAGTCGTCGTAGGAGGTCCAGGCCCGCAGCGTCAACCTGCTCCGGAAACGGCGCTGCTCGCCGGTGACCGGGTCGGTGAACTCGAGCGTCTCGGCCAGTAGTTGCAGGGGACGGGTGAAGTCGTCGAGCGGGGTCTCGGTGAGCAGCGGGTAGAAGTCGTCGCCCAGGATCGGTACGCCCAGCCCGCTCATGTGCAGCCGGAGCTGGTGGGTGCGGCCGGTCGTCGGGGTCAGCCGGTACCGACCGAGGCCGTCGCGGTGCTCCTCGAGCTCGACCAGGGTCTCGGCGTTCGGTGGGCCGGGCACTTCCTGGGCGGTGATGACGCCGCGCTCCTTGATGATCCGGCTGCGCACCGTACGCGGCAGGTTGAGCGCCGGGTCGTACCGGGCGATCGCCTGGTAGGTCTTGCGCACCAACCGGTCCCGGAACAACGTCTGGTACGCCCCGCGACGCTCCGGCTGGATGACGAACATGAGCAACCCGGCGGTGACCCGGTCCAGCCGGTGCGCCGGGCTGAGCGTGGGCAGGTCCAGCTCGCGGCGCAGCCGCACCAGTGCGGTCTGCACGATGTGCTTGCCGCGCGGGATGGTCGCCAGGAAGTGCGGCTTGTCCACCACGAGCAGGTCGTCGTCGCGGTGCACGATGTCGATCTCGAACGGGACCGGGACCTCATCGGGCAGGTCTCGGTGGAACCAGAGGAAGTGCTCGGGCACGTACGGGGCGTCCAGGCTGACCGGGCCATTCAGGTCCACGATCCGCTGCTCCAGCAGCATCGTGTCGATGCGCCCGGGCGCCACCCGGGGCAGCCGGTCGACCAGATGGTCCCGGATGGTCGCCCACGGCCCCTCGGCCGGCGTCCGCAGCCGGACCGCGTCGAGCCCGTGCCGCTGGGGCAGCGGCGACCTGAGCTTGCGCCTCATCACGCTCGAGACTACTGGCGTCGCGAGGCCGCGCCGGGGACCCGGTCGGATCGGGCCCCGGCGCGGTGTTCAGCGGCGCCGCCAGCGGTCAGGTCGTGGCGGGCAGCACGTGGTCGCCGACCTTGTCCTGGCTCAGGCACAGCGAGCAGACCACCGCGTCGTGCGTCTCGCACTTGGCCATGTCCGGGCGCTCGATGTCTTGGCGGCACACGTGGCAGTGCAGGACCTCGCCGGACGGGTTGCCGAACTCGTCGTACATGGGCAGGTCGATGCCGTCGCCGGTGCGGCGCAGGTAGTACTTGCCCTTGGTGGCGACCGCCAGGATCGGCGGCAGGACCAGTGCCAGCACGATGGCCACCACCGGGGAGAACGGCTGCAGCCCGGCGCCCAGCCCGCCGAAGAAGACCACGATGGACACCCCGGCCGAGATGATCATCGAGCCGAAGCCGACCGGGTTGACCGGGTAGAGCATGCCCCGGCGGAACTCGGGCTGCAGCGGCGAGATCTTGAGCAGGTACTTGTTGATGACGATGTCGGAGGCCACCACGACCACCCAGGACATCCCGCAGTTGGCGTAGAAGCCCAGGATCGTGTTCAGGAAGTCGAACATGTTCGCTTCCATCAGCACCAGCGCGACCAGCAGATTGAAGCCGAGGAACACCAGGCGGCCCGGGTAGTGCTTGGTGACCCGGGTGAACGAGTTCGTCCAGGCCAGCGAGCCGGAGTACGCGTTCGTCACGTTGATCTTGATCTGGCTGATCACGACCAGCACGACGGCCAGGGCCATCGCGGCCCACGGCGGCATGATGTCGCGGTAGATCTCCAGGAACTGGTGCACCGGCTGGTTGGCCACGGCCGCGCCGTCGGCCACGTTGGCGATCAGGTAGACGGCCAGGAACAGGCCCACGATCTGCTTGATGGCGCCGAAGATCACCCAGCCCGGCCCGGCCAGCACCACCGCGGTCCACCAGCGCCGCGAGTTCTCCGGGGTACGGGGCGGCATGAACCTCAGGTAGTCGATCTGCTCGGCGATCTGGGCGATCAGCGACAGACATACGCCGGCGGCCAGGAAGATCGAGCCCAGGTTGGTGGCGCCCTGGCCGCTCTCGCCCTGGTAGGCGAAGAACGTCGCCACCGAATCCGGGTGGCTGATCAGCAGGTAGGCGCACGGCGCCACCATGAGCACCAGCCAGAGCGGCGTGGTCCACAGCTGCAATTTGGACAGCAGCGACATGCCGTACACGACCAGCGGGAAGATGATCAGCGTGGATACCGCGTAACCCGCCCACAGCGGCAGGTGCAGCCCCAGGTTCAGGCCCTGCGCCATGATCGAGCCCTCGAGGGCGAAGAAGATGAACGTGAACGTCGCGAAGATGACGTTGGTGACCACCGAGCCGTAGTAGCCGAAGCCGCTGCCCCGGGTGATCAGGTCCAGGTCCAGGTTGTACCGAGCGGCGTAGTAGGCCAGCGGGAATCCGGTGGCGAAGATGACCACCGTGAACACCAGGATCCCCCACAGCGCGTTGACCGTGCCATAGGAGATGCCGATGTTCGCACCGATAGCGAAGTCGGCCAGGTAGGCGATGCCGCCCAGCGCGGAGATCGCCACCACGCCGCTACCCCACTTGCGGTAGGAGCGCGGGGCGAACCGCAGCGTGTAGTCCTCCAGCGTCTCCTTCGCCGCGGCGGCCCTGCCCGTCGGCTCAGGTATCGGTGTTTGGTCTTGAGTCACGACTTTGTCGACGCTCATGGCTGGCACCCTTCGAGGCACTATTCCGATCATGGAGGCTTCGGCTCGGTGGGGGCAGCGGCGACCCCTGGGTAGAGAGAACACCGGGTCGCTAAACAGCCACCAAGCGATTGCTAAGTCCGGTGCCGCGCGGTCGTGCTCAGAGCAGCTTCGCCAGCGCGAGCGTGACGCGGTCGTGTTCGGCCGCGATCGCGGCCACCACCGGCGCCATGTCCGCCGGTGCCCCGGCGTGCGATTCGGCCCGCCGGCACAGGTCGGCCATCGCTCTGGCGCCAAAGGTGGCGCCGATGCTCTTCAGGGTGTGCGTGGCCTGGTGCGCCTGCCCGGCGTCCCCCCTGGCGACGGCGGCGCGTAAGGCGTCCAGCAGCGGCGGGGTCTCGGTCAGGTAGTCCTCGACGAGCCCGGACAGCGCCTTCGGATCGTCGCCGACGAGCTCGCGCAGGTTCGCGATCGCGGTCGGATCCAGGACGGTCGGCGCGGGATCTGGATCGGGCGCGGGATCGGGCGCGGGGCGTGGGCGGCGGCTGAGCGCCCGCGCCAGGTCCGATTTCTCCAGCGGCTTGGTGAGGTAGTCGTCCATGCCCTCGGCGAGGCAGGCCTCCCGGTCGCCGTGCAGCGCGTTGGCGGTGACGGCGATGATCCAGGGCTGTCGGTCGCCGAGGCGCGCTCGGATCTCCCGGGTCGCCGCGAGCCCGTCCAGCTCGGGCATCTGGACGTCCATGAGCACGACGTCGTAGTCCCGACGGCGCACCGCCGCCACCGCCTCCACCCCGTCGCTCACCAGATCGGCGCGGTGCCCCAGCTTCGCCAGCAGCAGCAGCACCAGGCGCTGGTTCACCGGGTGGTCCTCGGCGACGAGGATCCGCAGCGGCCCCGACGTCCCAGCGGCCACCTCGGTGGACGGCGCGGCGACCCGGGCGGCGGGGCCGGCGGATCCGGCGAGGACACGAACCAGCGTGCTGAACACCTGCGACGGGTTGAGCGGTTTGGTCAGGACGGCCGCCAGATCCGCGGTGCCGAGGTTGCGCGGCCGGCCGAGCGAGGTCAGCAGGATGAGTGGCAGCTCGGCGCCGTGCGGGGAGGCTCGGATCGCCTCGGCGAGCGCCAGCCCGTCCATCTCGGCCATCTGCAGATCGAGCATGACGAGGTCGAAGCGCTCGCCTTCGGTGATCCAGCGCAGCGCCGTCGCCGGTGAGGCGGTCTCCGCGGGGTGCATGCCCCACGACGCGGTATGGCGCAGCAGGATCTGCCGGTTCACCGCGTTGTCGTCGACGACGAGCACCCGCTTGCCGGCCAGACTGGGCGCCGTGTCCGGTACCGGGTCTCGGCGGGCCAGTTCGGTGGCCGGGGCCCGGACGGTGAACGTGACGGTCGAGCCCGCACCCAGGGTGCTCACCGCACCGATCGTCCCGCCCATCAGCTCGCACAGCCGCTGGCAAATGGCCAGGCCCAGGCCGGTGCCGCCGTAGCGACGGGCCGTGGACGCGTCCACCTGGGTGAACGCGTCGAAGATCGTCTCAACGCGGTCCGGCGGGATGCCGATCCCGGTGTCGCGCACGGCGAAGCGCCACTCGTAGTCGCCATCAGGGCGTGGCTGTGCGCCGACCGTGACCAGGACCTCGCCGCGCTCGGTGAACTTCACCGCGTTGGAGAGCAGGTTGAGCAGTACCTGCCGCACCCGGGTCACGTCGCCGACCAGCGCCTCGGGCACCCCGGGGTCGATCACGTAGAGCAGCTCGAGGTCCTTACCTGCCGCGTCGGCGGCGACCAGTTCGAGCGCGCCCTCCACGCACTCGGCGACGTGGAACGGCGTCTGTTCCAGCTCGAACCGACCGGCCTCGATCTTGGAGAAGTCCAGGATGTCGTTGATGAGCAGCAACAACGAATTCGCGCTGTCGCGCACGATCCCGGCGAATTGACGCTGCTCGGTGTCCAGGTCGGTGTCCATGAGCAGCCCCGACATGCCGATCACGGCGTTCATCGGGGTACGGATCTCGTGGCTCATCGTCGCCAGGAAGGCACTCTTGGCGGAGTTCGCGCTCTCGGCGGCCACCGCCGCTTCGCGCAGCGCATCCGCCGCCCGGACCCGGTCGACCACCCGCCCGAGCTGCCTGGCGACGTCGGACAACAGCGCCAGCAGCCCCTCGTCGCGTTCGGCGGGCCGTGAGGAGAAGAACTCCAGTACCGCGACGACCTCATCTCCCGCGAGTACCGGGAACGCCATGCCGGCCCCCAGATCCGGTGCGGCGGCGGCCCGGGGGAAGTTCGGGTCGCGCAGCACATCGGGGATCCAGACCGGCTCGCCGGTTGCCAGCACCCGTCCCGGCAGCCCGACTCCGCTGGTCATCGGCGTGCGCTCAGTCAGATCCCGGAACGCCGGGGAACCGCCGTGCCAGATCGACGACGGGACGAGCTCGTCGCCCTGGCGCCAGTAGACGTGGCTGACCTTCCAGCCCGTGTGTGCGCAGACCAGGCCGAGCACCTCGCGGGACGCCGCCGGCAGATCAGGGGCCTGGTGGGCGGTGGCGGCCACGCGGTGCAGCAGCTCCAGCTCGCTTGTCCGGGCCCTTACCCGCTCGGCCATCCTGTTGAACCGTCGGGCAAGGGCGCTGATCTCGCTCACACCGCCCACCGGGGCCCGCACGTCGTGGTCCCCCTCCGCGATCCGCGCGGTGGCGTCGTCCAGGTTCAGCACCGGCCCGATGACCGCACGCCGGGTCACGGCGGCGAACACCGCCATCCCGCCGAGCAGCAGCAGGGCCACCGCGATGGCGCCGACAGACCAGTCGCGGGCCCGGCCGGCGGCCAGCGCGGTCTCTCGGCTCGTCCGGTCGTCGACGAGGGTGAACACCTGCCCGATTGGCTGCATGATCTGGGCCTTGGCATGCAGGTAGTCCGCTCCGTTGACCAGTGCGGTGGCCCGGTCGTGGGCCGGGCCGGGGGTCGAGCCACCCGCCTGGACCACGGCGAACGCCTGCTCCTCGATCCGGGCCAGCGCATCCGACCGTGCCTTCGCGGACGCGAGCAGCCGCAGCTCTTCGGTGCTGAAGCCGGCCCGCGCCGCCAACGTCGCGAAGCTGACCGGGGGACCGAACGGCGTGGGCCGCACCCCGGTATCGGTGACGAAGTCCCAGTAGATCTGGTCGTAGCCCTCTGGACGCGGCGCGGTGCCGTCCCGGATGGCCAGGATCTCCTGGAACCAGGTCAGGTACCGGGGTTGCCCGGTCGCCACGTAGCCGCGGGCCATTCGGGTGAGGTCGTCGGAGGTCTGGCGCAGCTCGTAGGCCAGGCGCAGCGACTCGGAACGCCGGGCCTCCGCCGAAGTGGCGTCCTGCATGCTCCTTTCCGCCATCAGGCTCAGCAGTAGCAGGACGCCGAGCAGCAGGACCCCGACGACGACCCCGCACTGGACGAGCCGGCGCAGGGAGGCCCGGCCCGCCGTGCCGGTGCGCCAGCCGTTCATGAGTCCACCCCGTGGGCACCTGCCAGTCGGGAATCCGGTGGCACGCCCGAGGGTGACGCCTCCGCGCGGGTCCGGTCGATCTCCGCCCGCAGCGCGGCGATCTCCTCGTGCAGGGCGGCCTCGCGGGCCGTCACGTCCCGGGTCATCTGCTGGAACCGGCGCGCGAGCCGGCCCACGACGTCGTCCCTGGCCGTCTCCTCGTCGAACCCGGCCGGCTCGCCCGCGACGAATTCGTCCACCCGGCGCAGGTAGTTGCGCTCCACGTCATGCAGCCGTTTCGCGGCGAGCGAGGAACGCAGCCGAGCCCGCAGCACCGCCGCGCTGAACGGCTTCGGCAGGTAGTCCGTGGCGCCCAGGTCGATGCAGCGCACCACGCTCTCCAGCTCGTGCACCGCCGAGACCATGATCACCGGTAGGTGGTTCAGCCGAGTGTCCGCCTTGATCGCGGCAAGGGTGGAGTAGCCGTCCATCACCGGCATCAGCAGGTCGAGCAGGACGACGTCGAACCCGTCGCCGCTATCCTGGCTGCCCCGCAGCATCTCCAGCGCGCGCCTGCCGTGCTCGGCCGCGCGCACCTCGTGTCCCAGCTCGGTCAGGGCGGCAACCAGGAGACGGCGGTTGATCCCGCTGTCGTCCACGACCAGCACCCGCCCCGGCTCCTCACCCGGCTCC
>DATHIT010000397.1:0-17455 GCA_035489915.1 Pseudonocardia sp.
ACACTAGGTGTTGTGGTCCTATGGCTTCCTGAGAGCTAGCTCATAGGTTATTTCGGTTCCGGAACCCAGCAGGAATCAGGCCACCTCCGGCCACGCCAATGGGTCTGATCCTGCGTGAGGTGGCGGCTCACGTGTTTTTCACATCTTGGTTTAGCGTTTGGTCAGGCTTGGTACATGGGTATATGAACATGACGGGGCGTCGCCGGGTGTTAGCTAGCCAGGTAACCGTCCACTACCAGGGGCGGAACCCGAGGAGCGCACGTTGAGTTTCGACGCGGAATTGAGCGCGCGGCTCCACCGCCTCGCTGATCAAATAATACACACATCATCGGATACACAGGCTCGATACGACGAGCTCATGGATATTCATGACCAACTAGTCGAGCTTGCGCACGAGCTCAGGCGGCAAATTAACGGGGATCATTAACAATCCCTTCCACGGCGCCCATCGCCGGAGGCATATTTATCCGACTGTCCGTGTCTACCGGCGACGAGAACGAGTATTGTCACGACCCTCAACGTCTATGGTCTTCGGACCGGAGGCCGGGGAGGTGGTGCATCTGTGCTCTCGATCTCCATCACCTGAGCGGGATGACAGCGCTGAACGTCGGCTCGCCGCCGCGACCTGGGCGCGGCTGAGGCGCGAGCTGGCTGATGACCTGCTTGACGGCGCTACCGACGCGGTGTCCCCGGAGGATCTAGCCAGCCGAGGGCGCGCGCTCGGCCAAGATCCGAACCGCCCGTACCGCGCTGTAGTACTGCGCTGGACCGATACTGTGCTCGACGACAGCTTCAGGGACGCCGTCGAGGCGGCCGCCCGCGCACTCCTGATCACCTGCTTGACCACTCGTCGCGACCATGCCGTCGTCGCGCTCGCACAGCGATTAGATACCGAAGCATTCGCATACACCGCTGTATGGCAGACAATGCACGACTTGATGACGAAGGCCTTCCCTGGTGGGGTTGGCTCAATGGGAATTGGCGGCCTCGCCCCGACCGATCGCGCCATCCCACGGTCCTACCGCCAGGCTCGCCAAGCTCTGCGCATACGGACCAAGTCGCTCGAGGCGGACGGTGTAACCAACCACGACCAGCTGGGGGTCTACGGGCTGGTAACCAACTCTGAGGCCGACGACTTTGTTCAGGAGTGGCTGGGCCCACTGCTGGATTACGACCAGCAGCACACAACGACGGAACTCACCGAAACCCTCGCCGCCTACCTCACACACACCGGTGTCTACAGCCAAACTTCCAACGCTCTGAATATCCACCGCAGCACCCTGCGTTATCGGCTGCACAGCATCCGCGAGCTCCTGCAACACGACCTTGGCGAACCGGAAATCCGGTTCAACCTCCAAATTGCCACACGCATCTGGCAGGGCTCCCAGCACAACCGTTGATCGATTGGCGCAACCACGACGGCCCTGCGCCGGGCCCGCGCCGCGAGAGGCTTCGCGGCCCCGCTCGGTCAACCCGATTAGGCGCCCCCGGGGCCACCACGTCACACCGCGGCCACCCAACAGCGCGAGCAGCGAACCAAGGAGTTCAGTTAATGAACCCGTCCAGCTTGGGCTCGTACCGCCAGTTCTCGCCCACCGGGATCGCCGACGCCGGCCGCGCGATCATCGCTGTCACCGGCCACCGGACCACCACAGCTCGACCGTAAGGCGGGCACGCACAGTTACCGAAACGGGCCGCAGCGCTACAGAAACGGGTCGGTCCCGGGGGCGGTGCGCGAGCAGCAACGCACCGGCCCGAGGTTCCTGGCGTTCTTCGGCTGCCTCTACTTCGCCGCACTACGACCCGAGGAGGCGGTGAACCTCGCCAAACACAACCTCTCGCTGCCGCCGGAGGGATGGGGCGAGTTGCACCTAGAACGCGCCACCCCGTACGCGGGGAAGGAGTGGACCAACAGCGGCCGAAACCGGGACGACCGTCAGCTCAAACAGCGGGCCGTCGGCGAATCCCGGACGGTGCCCTGCCCACCCGAGCTGACCGCGATGTTGCACGAACACCTCAAGCAGTTCCCCCCGGGCCCGGACGAGGAGTTGCCGAAGCTCACGATCGTGCGGACATGGAAGTTCGCCCGGTCCCGCGCCTTTACCGAGGAGGTGGCAGCGTCAGGCCTCGCCAAGACGCCTTATGACCTGAGACACGCCGCCGTGTCGACCTGGCTCAACGGCGGGGTGCCGCCGACGACAGTTGCCGAGTGGGCTGGCCACTCGGTCGAGGTGCTGCTCAAGATCTACGCCAAGTGCCTCGATGGGACTGACGCGGCCGTGCAGCGGCGGGTGCAGGCGGCTCTGGGGCACTAGGTCAGCTTGCCTCGAACGGCTGGCCAATCGTCCCAGTCAGTCCGTTGATCGTGCGGAACGGGCGGCGAACGGCCTGCTCTGGCCCAACAGGGGTTGGCGTAGTCACGAGCAGCAAGTGGGGTAATCGCACGCCAGCCGGCCGCCCTAACCGGCCAGACGGCGCGAGGGTCTCTCAGAATGTGCCAGGTGAGATCGTCAGGACTCATCCTTCGGTGAACCGGCACGTAAACCCACGTGGCGGCGATCCGAGGAGGTGGTTATGTCCGGACTCCACCGGCGTCAGTCGCCGGGTTCCCGGAGCCGAGATGAGGCTCGGCCCGGGAACACCGAGAGCACCGATGAAGGCGCAACAACGCCGGGAGAAGGTAGCGCGCGTCAAGCAGCTTGTAAACACAGGAAGGAGCGCGCAGAACCGGGCTGGCAGACCAGCCTGATCGACTGGGTCGTGTCCTTGCTAGGCATGGCGTCGGCGAGGATGTTGGTGGATCTGATCCATCAGTACACGTCGGCCAAGTTGTAGCTCGCTGTCCAGCCTCCGCGTGCTTTGCGAACCGAGAACTTGGGCACGCATTGGGCACAGATGGCCGCAATCGGCCGGTTTTGGCTGGACATGGCCGGACACGTGAACAAGGCCCGTGACCGGGTTTCCCCTGTTCACGGGCCTTGTTCCTGCTGGTCAGACGGCTGGCCCGGGTGGTGCCCCCGGCAGGATTCGAACCTGCGCTCCCGCCTCCGGAGGGCGGTGCTCTATCCCCTGAGCTACGGGGGCCGGCCGCGACTGCGACTGAATGCAGCCTAGCGCACCGGTTATCCCGGCTACCGCCGGGTTACCCCGGGGGCAGCGGGGTGGCGCCCCGGGCGGTGAGTAGTTGCCGCATGTAGTCGGCTTCGGAGGTCTGCGCGCTGAGCATCTGCCGGGCCATGTTCCGCACTTCGGGTTCCTGGGCGTGCGTCTGGGCGTAGCTCAGCATGCCCTGGCCGCCCTCGTGGTGGCGCAGCATGAGCCGCAGGAACAGCACGTCCAGCGCGGGGCCGGTGCTGGTGTTCAGCTCGCGTAGCTCCGACTCGCTGGCCATGCCGGGCATTCGGCTCATCCCCGGGTGGGTGGCCGCCGAGTCCATGTCGTGTCCGTCGGACATCCCGGTCATGGCTGGCATGTCCGGCGTGCCCGGCATGCTGGTGGCGGGCATCCACCGCATGTATCCGCCGGTGGCCTGGCTGCTCGCGCCCCACAGGCCGAGCCAGCCCTGCATGTATCCGATCTGCCGGCTCTGCCCCGACTCGATGTCGAAGGCCAGCTGGCGCAGCTGTGGATCGGCGGTGTGATCGCGTTCCCAGCTGGCCATCCGGACGGCCTGCTCGTGGTGCACGCTCATGTCCTGGGCGAACCCGACGTCCACCGAATCCGCGGCGGGCACCGCTCGGCCACCAGATCCGGGCAGCCCGATCAGCATGCCGGCGGCCGCGCCGAGCAGCAGCAGCGCCACCGCGCCGCCGGCGACCACCAGGTAGCGCGCCCACCCAGGGGAGCGCGCCCAGCCAGGGGAATCGGGCTCGGCCACGGCGGCGGGATTGACGGTCGCGCCGGTCACCCGCTCCCGCCCTGCGCCGGAGGACGCAGCTGCTCACCGGCCGCCGCCGGGCCGTTGGCGCCGAGCTCCGGCACCGCGCCGGGCCCGGGCGGGCTGGCCTCGAACGCCGGCGGGTTGGCCGGGTCGAACTGGCCGGGCCCCAGCGCGTCGCAGCTGGCCCCGACCTCGGGGTAGGCGTACTGGTTGCGCCGCAACGCCTGGATGAACTGGTCGATCCGGGGATCAGCGGTGTCCGAGACCTTCAGCTGATGGCCCCAGGACTGCAGCGAAACCGGCTGGTCCAGCCCGGGGTAGGGGGACATCAGGGTGTACGGCTTGCCCTCCACCCGGGTACGCAGCGCGTTCAGCGGCTCCCCGTTCACCCTGGCCGGGTCGTAGGCGATCCACACCGCGCCGTGCTCCAGCGAGTGCACCATGTTCTCGCTGCGCACCGCGGTCGGGTACACCACGCCGTTGCACGCCGCCCAGTTGTAGTCGTGCGCACCGCCGAACGGCGGGAGGTGGGTGTAGGCGACCCGCTGGGCGGGGGTCACGTGCTGGCCGGCCTGGAAGGGCGCGGTGATCACACCGGGGATGGCCTTGGACGGGTCCTGGTTCTCCGCGGTCGGCGTGAAGGGGGCCAGCGCGTCGGCCTGCTGGCTCTGCTGCCGGTTCTGGTAAAACACGTAGCCGAACACGGCGGCGGCGAAGACCACGATCACGACGACCGCCGCGATGGTGCCCCAGGGAGTGGATTTCACCCTGACCGCCGGGGCCCGCTTGCCCCGCCCGGCCTTGCTGCTCTTTCCGCTGGCCATGAACTATTCCCCGGTGATCGAAGGGTGTACTTACCCAACCAGTCTAGGAGCGCCGGGTGGTCGGCCGGTCGGCAGCTCCGAGCGCGCGCGGGGCGGGCGGGGTCGGTGGCTCATCACCCACCGCCAGGCTGATGAGCGCACATTAGACTCCGCGGCGTGACCCCCACCGACCTCGCCGCGCTGATCCGTGCCGCCGCGACCGACGTGCTCAACGGTCGCGGGCTGGGCGCGGACGCGCTTGCGGTGGAGATCGACGCGGAGGTCGACATCATCCGGCCGCGCAACCCGGCGCACGGCGACTACGCGACCAGTATCGCGCTGCGCACCGCGACGCGGGTCGGCGTGCCGCCGCGCGAGCTGGCCGGCTGGCTGGCCGACGACCTGGGCGCCCGCGCTCCGATTGCCACCGCCGAGGTGGCCGGCCCGGGTTTCGTCAACCTGCGGCTGGTCTCGACCGCGCGGGGCGCGCTGGTCGGCGAGGTACTGGCCGCCGGCGGCAGCTACGGCGCCGACCCGACCGCGGTCCAGGCGCTGACCGATCAGCTGGCCGCCCTGGACCTGACCGCCGCGTTCGCCGACCTGGTGGACGCGGTCGGCGTGGACGCCGCCCGGTACGCGCTGATCCGCTCCTCGGCGGACACCGCACCGGCGTTCGACGTCGCCCTGCTGGCCAGCCCCACCAGCGACAACCCGGCCTACCACGTGCGGTTCACCCACGCTCGGCTGTCCGCGCTGGCCCGCCACGCCGCCGACCTCGGAGTGTCGGTGGGGACCCGGTACGAGCTGCTCGAGCACCCCGGGGAGGGCGAGCTGATCCGCGCGCTCGGCGGATACCCGGACGCGGTCCGCGCGGCCGCCCAACGCCGCCAACTCCATCGGGTGCCGCGTCACCTGGAGACCGTGGCCACCGCGTGCGAGCGGGTGGAGGCGCACTGCCGGGTGCTGCCGATGGGCGACGAACCGATCACCGAGCTGTACCGGGCCCGTCTCGCGCTGTGCCTGGCCGCCCGCCAGGTGCTGGCCAACGGGCTGGGGCTGCTCGGCGTGAGCGCACCGGAGCGGATGTGAGAGCGCATCCCGCCGGGCCTCGGCACGCCGACGTGGCCCTCCTCGCGGAAACCGCCGGCCCTCGGCCCAGCCAGCTCGCCGCGCTGGACGAGCTGGCCGCCCAGGTGTGGCCGCGCAATGCCCAGCGCGGCCCGGACGGCGCGCTGCGCATCGGTGGGGTGGACGTCCGGGAGCTGGCCGCCGAGTACGGCACCCCGCTGTTCGTGCTGGACGAAGCCGACTTCCGGTCCCGCTGCGCGGAGTTCGCCAGCGCGTACGGCGACCCGGGCGCGGTGCACTACGCGGCCAAGGCGTTCCTGTGCACCGAGGTGGCCCGCTGGGTGGCCGCCGAAGGCCTGTCGCTGGACGTGTGCAGCGGAGGCGAGCTGGCCATCGCGCTGCGCGCCGGGTTCCCGCCGGGGCGGATCGCCATGCACGGCAACAACAAGTCCGCCGAGGAGCTGACCGCCGGCGTCAAGGCCGGGGTGGGCACCGTGGTGCTGGACTCCTTCTTCGAGATCGCCCGGCTGGATCAGATCGCCCGGGATCAGGGCATCCGCCAGCCGGTGATGGTGCGGGTGACCGTGGGGGTGGAGGCGCACACCCACGAGTACATCGCGACCGCCCACGAGGACCAGAAGTTCGGCTTCTCGCTGGCCGGTGGCCAGGGTGGGGCCCGGGAGTCGGACGCTGCCGAGGCGGTGCGCCGGGTGCTGAAGTCCGAAGGGCTGGAGCTGATCGGCCTGCACAGCCACATCGGGTCGCAGATCTTCGACTCGGACGGCTTCGAGGTGGCCGCCCGCCGGGTGGTGGGGCTGCTGGCCGAGCTGCACGCCGAGCACGGCCCGAGCGCGCTGGAGTCGGTGACCACGCTCGACCTCGGCGGCGGGCTGGGTATCGCCTACCTGCCCTCGGACGACCCGCCACCGGTGGCCAGGCTGGCCGGTGAGCTGATCGACATCGTGGGCAAGGAATGCGCGGACGCCGGCCTGTCGATGCCCCGGATCGTGGTGGAGCCCGGGCGGGCCATCGCCGGTCCCGGCACGGTCACCGTGTACCAGGTCGGCACCCTCAAGGACGTGCCGCTGGGCGCCGCGTCCGCCCGCCGCTACGTGAGCGTGGACGGTGGGATGAGCGACAACATCCGCACCGCGCTTTACGACGCCCGCTACGAATGCCGGCTGGTCTCCAGGGCGGCCACCGAGGATGCCCTGCCGGCCGCGCTGTCCCGGGTGGTCGGCAAGCACTGCGAGTCCGGGGATGTGCTGGTCCAGGACTGTTGGCTGCCCGCCGACCTGGCTCCCGGCGACCTGCTCGCGGTGGCCGCCACCGGCGCCTACTGCTACGCGATGGCCAGCTCGTACAACCGGCTGCCCCGCCCCGCCGTGGTCACGGTGCGGGACGGCGAGCACCGGGTACTGCTGCGCCGGGAAACCGAGGACGACCTGTTCCGGCTGGAGGTTTCGTGAGGCCTGCGTACCGGGCCGATCCACTGGCCCCGAAACCTGTCCGGGTGGCGCTGCTGGGTTGCGGCACGGTCGGGCGTGAAGTGATGCGGCTGCTGTCCGAGCAGGCCGACGAGCTGGCCGCCCGGGTCGGCGCGCCGGTGGAGCTGGTCGGGGTGGCGGTACGCCGCGCGCACAAACACCCGGACGTCCCTGCCGAGCTGCTCACCACCGACGCATACGGGCTGGTCAACCGGCCGGACGTGGACGTGGTGGTGGAGGTGATCGGCGGCATCGACCCGGCTCGGGGGCTGCTGCTGGACGCGCTCAAGTCCGGCCGGGGGGTGGTCACCGCGAACAAGGCGCTGCTCGCCGAGGACGGCGCCGCGCTGGCCGAGGCGGCGGATGCCTCCGGCGCCGATCTCTACTACGAGGCCTCGGTGGCCGGTGCGATCCCGCTGCTGCGCCCGCTGCGTGAGTCGCTGGCCGGGGACAAGATCACCCGGGTGGCCGGGATCGTGAACGGCACCACGAACTACATCCTGTCCGCGATGGCCGCGCACGGCACCGGGTACCGGGAGGCGCTGGACCAGGCCACCGAGCTGGGCTACGCCGAGGCCGATCCGAGCGCCGACGTGGACGGCTTCGACGCGCAGGCCAAGGCGGCCATCCTGGCCTCGCTGGCCTTCCACACCCGGGTCTCCGCGCAGGACGTGTACTGCGAGGGGATCAGCGCGGTGACCGCGGCGGACATCGCGGCCGCCGAGGCGGTGGGCTGCACGGTGAAGCTGCTGGCCATCTGCGAGCGGGTCACCGCGACTGTGCCGGGCGCGGGGCCGGACGGCAGCCCGGACGCGGTGGTGGAATCGGTGTCCGCCCGCGTCTACCCGGCGATGATCCCGCTCAGCCACCCGCTGGCCTCGGTCGACGAGGCGTACAACGCGGTGTTCGTGGAGGCCGAGGCGGCCGGCCAGCTGATGTTCTACGGCCGGGGCGCCGGCGGCGCGCCGACCGCGAGCGCGGTGCTCGGCGACCTGGTCGCGGTGGCCCGCAACCGGGTGGCCGGTGGGCGAGGGCCCCGGGAATCCGCGCACGCCGACCTGCCCGTGCAGCCGATGGGGCTGACGCCGACCCGCTATCACATCAGCCTGAACGTGCACGATCGCGCGGGCGTGCTGGCCACCATCGCCGGCCTGTTCGCCCGGCACGAGGTGAGTATCGCCACAGTCCGTCAGGAAACCGGCACGGCGCAGGGCGCCCGACTGGTCATTGTCACCCATGCCGCGCCGGATGCCGCGTTGGCGGCTACCGTGGCCGCGCTCGGTGAGCTGGACGAGGTGCTCGGCGTCGACCGGGTGCTGCGGGTGGAGAATCTGGGTCGATCGGTGAGTGCATTGGGAGTGGCGTGATGCCGGCTGCGGCGCGAGGTCTGAGCCCTGCCCCGACCAATGCGCCGCGGCGCTGGCCCGGGGTGATCGAGGCCTACCGGGAACGAATGCCGGTGCAGCCGGGCTGGACCGTTGTGACCCTGCGGGAGGGCGGTACGCCGCTGCTGCCCGCGCCGCACCTGTCTGACCGGGTCGGCTGCGAGGTCTACCTCAAGGTGGACGGCGCCAACCCGACCGGCTCGTTCAAGGACCGCGGGATGACCGTCGCGGTCACCGTGGCGCTCGCCGCGGGCGCGCAGGGAGTGCTCTGCGCGTCCACCGGCAACACCTCCGCCTCGGCCGCCGCCTACGCCGCGCGCGCTGGCCTGACCTGCGCTGTTCTGGTGCCCAGCGGCAAGATCGCGCTGGGCAAGCTGGCCCAGGCGGTGGCGCACGGGGCCAAGATCCTGCAGATCGACGGCAACTTCGACGACTGCCTCGAGCTGGCCCGCAAGACCGCCGCCGACTACCCGGTGACCGCGTTGGTGAACTCGGTGAACCCGGCCAGGATCGCCGGGCAGGCCAGCGCCGCATACGAGATTTGCGACGAGTTGGGGCGCGCGCCGGACGTGCACTGCCTCCCGGTGGGCAACGCCGGCAACATCACCGCCTACTGGGCCGGCTATCGGGCCTATCACTCGGACGGGTTAATTTCTGAGCTCCCTCAGATGTTCGGATTCCAGGCGGCCGGCGCGGCGCCGCTGGTGCACGGCGCACCGGTGCGCAACCCGGAGACGATCGCCACCGCGATCCGGATCGGGGCGCCGGCCTCCTGGGCGGGCGCGGTGACCGCCAGGGACGAGTCCGACGGGTTGTTCGCGGCGGTCACCGACGAGGAGATCCTGGTCGCCTACCGGCTGTTGTCCGCCCGCGAGGCGGTCTTCGTGGAGCCCGCGTCGGCGGCAAGCGTCGCTGGATTACTGCAGGTCAGCGCGGCGGGGCGGGTGCCGGCCGACAGCCTGGTGGTGTGCACGGTGACCGGCCACGGGCTGAAGGATCCAGACACCGCGCTGCAGGCCACCCGCGGCGAGGGTGTCCCGTCGGCGGACCCGGTGGTGGTGGCCGCGGATCCGAACGCGGTGGCCGCCGCGCTGGGGCTGGCGTGAGCAATCTGACGTGAAGGGACAGGCATGAGCGGCCACCGCGAGGTGCGGGTCAGGGTTCCCGCGTCGTCGGCCAACCTGGGTCCTGGGTTCGACACCCTTGCCTTGGCGCTGGCCCGCTACGACGAGGTGGAGGCCAGCACCGCGGACGACGGCCTGATCGTCGAGGTCACCGGGGAGGGCGCCGGCGACGTCCCGCTGGACGAGGAGCACCTGGTGGTGCGGGCCATGCGCGCGGCGTTCAAGGAGTTCGGCAGCTCGCCGCCGGGGTTGCGGCTGCGCTGTCACAACGACGTGCCGCACGGCCGGGGGCTGGGCTCTTCGGCGGCCGCCGCGGTGGCTGGAGCGGTGGCCGCCGCCGCGCTGCTGGGTCGTGACGTTCGGGCCGACGTCGAGCTGTTGCTGCAGGTCGCGGCGGCTATGGAGGGCCACGCCGACAACGCGGCGGCCAGCCTGCTGGGCGGATTTGTGGTGGCCTGGAAGTACGACGGGAATAACGGGGACGCGTACGGCGCTGCACGACTTGAACCCCACGCGGAGCTACGCCCGGTGGCCCTGATCGCAACGGAGGAATCCTCCACCGCGATGACCAGGAGGCTGCTCCCCGAACAGGTTCCGCTGGCCGACGCGGTGTTCACCGCAAGCCGGACAGCGTTGGGAGTCTGCGCCTTCACCGCGCGCCCGGAGTTGTTGTTCGCCGCTACCGAAGACCGCCTGCACCAGCCCTACCGTCGACCGGCCTATCCGGCCTCGGCGAGCCTGGTGGACCGGCTGCGGGAGCGGGGAATTCCGGCGGTGATCTCGGGCGCTGGACCCACGGTTTTGGCGTTGCCCACCGACGGCGAAGTGCCCGATGATCTTCTCGACGCATCGTTCACGGCCACTCCACTGGCGGTGGATCGGGACGGCGCGGTGGTTGACACCGGGTGAGACCGGTCCGCTGAGCGGGTGGCGCGCCGAGCCGCGTTGTTGCCGGGACCCGACGTTTTGTCTACTCTCGGCGGCGTACAACGACCGCGCGTGATCCGCGCCGGTAAACTCCCGAGCTGAAACCGGGTTTGATCTCTATTCCACGTTGCACCGCGTGAAGGCGCGGAGAACGCCGGTACATGATCATCGACCTGGTCGTTGTCCACCGTATCCGTCGGCGCGAGCGGTGATGGGCCGCCACCGTGTTTCGACTGGGTCGTCGTGCATACCGTACGGACGACAAAATCCGCTGATCAGTGCAAGTGCGCTGGTCGGTTAGGAAGGATCTTTGTGAGCGACACCGACACCATCAGCACCGAGCAGCCGACCGGCGAGGCCGCCGCGTCGACCGGTGCAACCGCCGCCGACACGGCGGCAGCGGACCGCGGCCCCGCGAACGGCACGCCAACTCGACGGCGTGCCGGCCTGACCGGAATGGTCTTGGCCGAGCTGCGGCAGCTCGCGGGCGAGCTGAACATCCCGAACACCCAGGGACTGCGCAAGGGCGACCTGATTAGTGCGATCAAGGAAGCTCAGGGCGGCGGCGGCGCGGCGAAGCGCCCGTCCCGCGCGGCCCAGGAGCAGCTGACGTTGGCCGATGAGTCCACGTCGAGCAGCGCGCCGGCCCGCAACGGCGCACGGTCGGCCGACACCTCGGCCCCCGAAGCGCCTCCGGCCGGCGTGCCCTCCTCCGACGCGCCGTCGGCGGACGCGGCGCCGGCGGACGCGGCGCCGACCCGGACCCGTCGGCGGCGCAGCGCGTCCCGCCCGGCCGGAGCGCCCGAGGCGACGCCGGAAGTGGCCGGCGAGAGCGCTGCCCCCACCGAGCGCAACGCCCCGACGAGCGGTGACGTCCCCCGCGCCGCCGACACCAGCGGCTCCGTCGAGCAGCGCGTGGAGTCCCCCGACCAGGAGGCCGGAGAGGGCCGAGCCCGGGCTGCCCGGGGCGGCCAGGAGGCCGGCGACGGGCGGGGCAACCGCCAGCAGGACGGTCGGGACGGCGGCGGCAACACCCGCCAGCAGGACCGGCAGGACAACCGGCGTCCGGACAACCGGGACGACCGGCGTCAGGACAGCCGGGATGACCGGCGTCAGGACAGCCGGGACGACCGGCGTCCGGACAGCCGCGACGATCGGCGTCCGGACAGCCGGGACGACCGGCGTCAGGACAACCGGGACGACGACGATGATGACGGCACCGGGCGTGGCCGGCGTGGCCGGCGCTTCCGGGACCGCAACCGGCGTGGCCGGGACCGCAATGATCGCGGCGGCAGCAGCAGCGGAGGCGGGAGCCCGAGCAACGACCGCGCCGACACCGAGGTGCGGGACGACGACGTACTGCTCCCGGTGGCCGGCATCCTCGACGTGCTGGACAACTACGCGTTCGTGCGCACCTCGGGCTACCTGTCCGGGCCGAACGACGTGTACGTCTCGCTGTCCATGGTGCGCCGTTACGGGCTGCGCCGAGGCGACAACGTCAGCGGTGCGGTCCGCCAGCCCCGTGACGGCGAGCAGCAGCGGCAGAAGTTCAACCCGCTGGTCCGGGTGGACACCATCAACGGTTTCGACCCGGAACAGGCCAAGAACCGGCCCGAGTTCACCAAGCTCACCCCGCTGTACCCGAACGATCGGCTGCGCCTGGAGACCGAGTCGTCCAAGCTCACCACCCGGGTCATCGACCTGGTGATGCCGATCGGCAAGGGGCAGCGGGCGCTCATCGTGTCGCCGCCGAAGGCCGGCAAGACGATGATCCTGCAGGCCATTGCCAACGCGATCACCACGAACAACCCGGAATGCCACCTCATGGTCGTCCTTGTGGACGAGCGACCCGAAGAGGTCACCGACATGCAGCGTTCGGTGAAGGGCGAGGTCATTGCCTCGACCTTCGACCGCCCGCCGTCGGACCACACCACGGTTGCCGAGCTGTCCATCGAGCGGGCCAAGCGGCTCGTCGAGATGGGTCACGACGTCGTCGTGCTGCTCGACTCGATCACGCGGCTGGGCCGGGCCTACAACCTGGCGGCGCCGGCATCCGGCCGGATCCTGTCCGGTGGTGTCGACTCCACCGCCCTCTACCCGCCGAAGCGGTTCCTCGGCGCGGCGCGCAACATCGAGGACGGCGGCTCGCTGACCATCTTCGCCACCGCGCTGGTGGAGACCGGGTCCACCATGGACACGGTCATCTTCGAGGAGTTCAAGGGCACCGGTAACGCCGAGCTCAAGCTGGACCGGCGGATCGCCGACAAGCGGGTCTTCCCCGCGATCGACATCGACGCCTCCGGTACCCGCAAGGAAGAGCTGCTGCTGGCCCCCGACGAGATGGCGGTCACCGTCAAGCTCCGCCGGGTGCTGTCCGCACTGGACGACCAGCAGGCGCTCGACCTGGTGCTCACCCAGCTCCGCAAGACCCGCACCAACATCGAGTTCCTGATGCAGGTGGCGAAGAACACACCCAGCGTCGACAACGACTGACGCACCACGGCTCGGGAACACCGGTGGGGCATCGCGTGTTATAGGCGGTGTCCCACCGGCTTTTGCACAGTGGCACACTGTGTGTCGGACATTCGGCTCCGGTTCACTCCCGTCAGTGACGGCGGGGGACCCGGCGGCCACTAGGAGAGGACTGCACGTGAGGGCTGGAATCCACCCGGAGTACGTGGAGACGCAGGTCAGCTGTAGCTGCGGCAACGCGTTCACTACCCACAGCACAAAGAAGAATGGCGCAATCCACGTCGAGGTCTGCTCGAACTGCCACCCGTTCTACACGGGCAAGCAGAAGATCATGGACAGCGGCGGCCGGGTTGCCCGCTTCGAGAAGCGCTACGGCAAGCGCACCAAGTAGCTTCCTGACAGCGCCCGCCCGCACCCTCTTCCCGGAGGGCGAGGGCGGGCGTTTTCGCATGTCACCACCCGTGAGTGGGAAGTGGTCTCATAGGACCACTTGCCACTCACGACCGACTACCAGGGAGGACACAGGTGAGCACGTCGACTGAGTCGGGCGCCGGTCTGCACGCGCTGCTCGCCGAGTACGCCGACCTGGAGAAGCGCCTGGCCGACCCGGCGGTGCACGCCGATGCGGCGACCGCACGCGCGTTGGGCCGCCGCTACGCGCAGATCGGCCCGATCGTGCGCACCGCTCACGAGCTGACCGCCACCCGCGGCGACCTGGATACCGCCCGCGAGCTCGCCTCGGAGGACGCCGGGTTCGCGGCGGAGGCCGACGAGCTGGTCGAGCGGGTGGACGGGCTGGAGCGCAAGCTCGCCGAGCTGCTGGTACCCCGCGACCCGCACGACGCCGACGACGTGGTGCTCGAGGTCAAAGCCGGCGCCGGCGGCGAGGAGTCCGCGCTGTTCGCCGGCGACCTGCTGCGGATGTACCAGCGTTACGCCGAGCGGCGGGGCTGGAAGACCGAGGTACTCGGCGGCACCGACTCCGACCTGGGCGGGTTCAAGGACGTCACGATGTCGGTGCGCGGGCGGGCCAGCGACGGCCTCGACGGGGTGTGGTCGCGGCTGAAGTACGAGGGTGGCGTGCACCGGGTGCAGCGGGTCCCGGTCACCGAGTCGCAGGGCCGGATCCATACCTCGGCGGCCGGCGTGCTGGTCTACCCGGAGGTCGAGGAGGCCGCCGGCGTCGAGATCGACGAGCGGGACCTGCGCATCGACGTGTTCCGCTCGTCGGGGCACGGTGGGCAGAGCGTGAACACCACCGACTCCGCTGTGCGCATCACGCACCTGCCGACCGGCGTGGTGGTCTCCTGCCAGAACGAGCGTTCCCAGCTGCAGAACCGGGCGCGCGCGATGGACGTGCTGCGGTTCCGGCTGCAGGCGCTGGCCGACGAGCAGGAGGCCGCGCGGGCCTCGGCGGACCGCCGCTCACAGGTGCGCACGGTGGACCGCTCGGAGCGCATCCGCACCTACAACTACCCGGAGAACCGGATCTCCGATCACCGGGTCAACTACAAGGCGCACAACCTGGACGCCGTGCTGGACGGCGACCTGGACGATCTGGTCGACGCCCTGGTCGCCGCCGACCGAGCCGAGTCCTAGCCAGCTAGCTGGCCGGTCGGTCCGCGCCGGCCCGGAAAGGTACCGGCGGCGCAGAGCTGGTGTAGCTCGCGCACACCGTGCAGTGTCTGCGCCGGCCGCGGTAGGTCTGCGCCGGCCGGAAAGGGACCGGGCTCCTCATGGACGTCGGCGCCCCGCGCGGTGTTACCGAGCTGCACACCATGCATGGGTTCCGCGTTTCCGACCGGCCTGCTGTGGAGCTCGGTAACACCAAGCCGGCCGGCCGGCCGCTAGTCAGCGGTGTGCGGCCTGTGCGGGCGCGTCAGCGGTGTGCCGGTGTGTGGCGGGGCGATCAGACGTCGGCTTGGTAGGGCGGGGCGGGGGCGTACTGGATGTAGCGCTGGGTGGTCCTGGCGTGGGCGGGCGAGTGCAGTTGGCCGATCAGCCACAGGGCCATGTCGATCCCGGCGGACACGCCCTGGCTGCTCACCACCTGGCCGTCCCGTACCCAGCGCGCGTCCCGCACCACGGTGGCGCCGCGCCGCTCCAGCTCGTCCTCGAAGCCCCAGTAGGTGGCCAGCCGGCGGCCGTCGGCCACCCCGGAGGCGTGCAGCAGCAGCGAACCGGTGCACACGCTGGTGGTCCACTGCGCCGACGCCGACACCTTGGCCAGCCAGCCCAGCAGTACCGGGTTTTCCGCCTCCCGCCGGGTGCCCTGGCCACCGGGTACCAGCACCACGTCCAGCGCGGGGTGGTCGTCGAAGGTGGCATCCGGCAGCACCCGCATCCCCTTGGCGCACCGCACCGGCTCCCGGTCGGCGGCCACCAGCAGCACCCGGTCCGGTACCTCGCCGTCGCGTTCCCGCTGGGCCGCTGACGCGGTGAACACCTCCCACGGCCCGACAAAGTCCAGTTCCTCAGCGCCTGGGAAGATCGCCAAACCAATTGTGTAAGCCATCTGCCCTGTATAGGGCCGCGCCGGCGCATCTTCTAGCGTGAGCGGCAGTGATGGCAGAGGGAGACGGCGTTGTGTCCGAAAAGTCTTGGCGGGCCGCGCTGGCCGGAGCGGAACGGGAGCTGGCCGCCGCCGGGGTACCCAGCCCTCGGGTGGACACCGAGCTGCTCGCCGCGCACGTGCTGCGGGTGCCCCGGTCCCGGCTGCTCGCGCTCGGTGAGGTCCCGCCCGATCCGTCCGTACTCACCGAGTTCCGCGAGCTGATCGCCCGCCGGACGAGCCGGATCCCGCTGCAGTACCTGCTGGGCACCGCCCCGATGGGCCCGGTGGACGTGGCGGTGGGCCCTGGCGTGTTCGTGCCCCGGCTGGAGACCGAACTGCTGCTGGAGTGGGGGCTGCGGGCCGTCGCCGGAATCCCCGCGCCGACCGTGGTGGACCTGTGCACCGGTTCTGGCGCGCTGGCCCTGGCCGTCGCGGTGAGCCGGCCCGACGCGGCGGTGCACGCGGTGGAACTGGATCCGACCGCGCTGGGCTGGGCGGGCAAGAACCTGGGCGACCGGGTGCACCTCGTCGCCGGCGACGTGACCGATGCCGAGCTGCTACCCGAACTGCACGGCCGGGTCGACCTGGTACTGGCCAACCCGCCCTACGTCCCGGAGGACACCCCGGTCCCGCCCGAGGTGGCCGACTACGACCCGCCCCGCGCGGTGTTCGCCGGGCCGGACGGGCTGGCGGTGATCCGCCCGCTGGTGGTGCTGGCCATTCGGCTGCTGCGCCGGGGAGGCTCGCTGGCCGTCGAGCACGACGACAGCCAGGCCGCCTCCGCCCCCGCTGTGCTGGCCGCGCACCAGGAACTCACCGACGTGGTGGAACATCCCGACCTGGCCGGCCGTCCGCGCTTCGTGACGGGTTCTAGGGTTGACCCGTGAGCACTTCCTACGACTGCGCGCAGCAGGACAGCCGGCGGGACGGGTTGGCCGCCGCCGCCGGGGCGGTACGCGCCGGGCAGCTGGTCGTGCTGCCCACCGACACCGTCTACGGGCTGGGCTGCGACGCGTTCAACGCCGATGCGGTCCGCGCCCTGCTCGCCGCCAAGGGCCGGGGCTCCAGCATGCCGGCCCCGGTGCTGGTCGGCTCGTGGCACACGATCGACGGGCTGGTCAGCTCGGTGCCCCGGTCGGCGCGCGACCTGATCGAGGCGTTCTGGCCGGGCGGGCTCTCCCTGGTACTGCCGCACGCGCCGTCGTTGGCCTGGGAACTGGGCGACACCAGGGGCACGGTGATGCTGCGCATGCCGCTGCACCCGGTGGCCCTGGAGCTGCTGCGCGAGGTCGGCCCGATGGCGGTGTCCAGCGCAAACAAGTCCGGATCGCCGCCGGCGGCCACCATGGACGAGGCGCGGGTCCAGCTCGGTCAGGAGGTGGCGGTCTATCTGGACGGCGGCAAGGCCACCGAAGGGATCGCGTCCACCATCGTCGACCTGACCGCGAGCGAGCCGCGCATCCTGCGGGAGGGGGCGGTCTCGGCCGCCCAAGTTGCCGAGGTACTCGGCCGCGAAGTCCCACTCGCCGGCTGAGTTTCCGGCACGCGGGTACCCGTGCTGCCGCGGCGGACCGTCTGGAACATGCCGATGTCATCGGGCCCGAACCGGAGCGACTGCCAGCCTGCGCCGGCCAGGGTGGTGTCCCGTGCCCGGTCCCGCGACCAGCGCTGCCGGTCGAGATGCCGGACGCCGTCGTACTCGATCGCCACCTGTGCGGGCGGGTAGGCCAGGTCCACCCGGGCCAGCGGGAACCC
>DATHIT010000398.1:0-18227 GCA_035489915.1 Pseudonocardia sp.
ACTTCGATCCACTCCCCGTTGCGTCGCACCTCGGGGCAGTCGCCGCCCGAGCAGAGCCTGAGCCATGCGTTCACGCCGACACGTCCATTCCGATGAGCAGTTCCTGGGCGGGCGGGTTCTCGATATAGCGGGCCAGCGCGCGCAGCTGCGCGGCGCTGTAGCGGCCGAGCACGTAGGTGTTGCAGGCCCGGCAGCACAGCCCGCGCACGCACTCCGGACACGCCTGCTCGACCGGGTGGTCGTGCCCGCGGGCGAGCCGGTGATCGTGGTCGGTGTCCGGGAACCGGCTCGGCTGCCGGCCGCACGGGCACGCGCCGCCCTGGAACTCCCAGAGCGCGCGCTGGAACTCGGGGCTCAGGCCGTAGGTCTTGGTCACGTAGGTGGCGTGCCGGGCGGCCTTGGCGCGCTTCCGCTCGGCCCGGGCGTGGGTGGCGCAACGGGGCCGGCGCGGGGCGCCGTCGGTCGGCCGGGGCTTGGTCGGTCGTTCACCGGCCGGCAGCGCCTCGCAGTCGACGCAGACCTTCACGAGATCCCCTCCCGGTCAATGAGCGCGACCAGCTCGCGCCCGTGCTCGGACAGCTCCCACCGGCCGTCGCCGGTGATCTGGACGAGGTCCAGGCGGTACAACCGGCGCACGGTGGCCTGAACCTTGACGGTTCGGCGGCCGTCGGTCCGGACCAGCGCGGCGACAGTGGACGACGCCGGCGCGAGCCGGCGCAGGGTGCGCAGCGCGTTGGGCGAGTAGTGGCTGCCGATCGGCTCGTCGGCCTGCGCCAGCGCGTCGTAGCCGCGCCACACCTGCGGCGCCCGGGTCGCGGTGGTCATCGGTCCCCCTTCGGTGGTAGCTCGAGCGCGGCCCGGCGGCCGAGGATGGCGGCACGCTGCTCGCGCGTCGTCGTTCGCGGCCAGATGTCGCGCAGCTCGTCGACGGTCCGGGCGGTCACGATCGCGTTCAGCACCGGGTCCGGGGTGCGCGCGTTCGCGATCGCCAGCCGCTCGGCGGCCCGCGCGATCAGGTCGCGCAACGCGCCCTGACTGAATACCTCGGTCTGCTCCTCGTCGTAGTAGAGGCCGTCGGCGTGCCGCAGCCACACCCGCCCGTCCGGGCCGAGGATCTCGGTCGGGCCGGGCGGACGTGGGGCGGGCTCGACGGCCAGCCGGGGGGCCAGGCCTTTGACCGGACGGCGGGTCATGCCACCACATCGATCGCCGCTCGACGGTCCTTGGCCGCCGCGCTGTGCACGTCCGACCACCCGTCCTGATGTTCACGCCAGAGCGCTACCAGGTCGTCGTACGTGGCCGCCGCGCTGATCGAGGTCAGGATCGGGTCGACGGGCTCGGGCTCGACGAGCACGAGCTCGGTCAGCCCGAGCCGCTGGCATGCGAGCTGGTACGCGAACGCATCCCGCTCGATCCCGATCGCGTCGAACCCCTCATCGCGGGCGGCCTGCAGTGTCGAGCCGGTCCCGGCGAACGGGTCCAGCACCAGCCCGCCGGGCGGGGTGACGAGCCGGACCAGCCACCGCATAAGGCCCTGCGGCTTGACGGTGGGCCAGCCCTTGCCGTCGATCTTCGGGCGCTCGGCGGCCGGAGCCTTGGCCTGGTAGCGGAAGGTCGGGAAGAACCGGGACGCGCCGCCCTCGCCGGGATGACGCTGGGCGGTCTGGTGCTGCGCAGTCCACGCGTCGTCGTTCATCACGCCGAGCGCGGTGTTCCGGTTGAACGGCTTGTCGCCGGTCTTCGTGATCCCACTCTGCCGGTCCAGCTCGGCGACCGGGCAGTCCCCGCACGCGCCCCCGTCCTCGCAGGTGTCGACGTGGACGAGGACGACGTTCGCGGGCCAGCGGCCGGCGGGCGCTACTCCGGACGCTGCATCAGTGCCGCAAGTGCAGTCGCCAGGACCATGTTCTGCCAGCGCAACATCGTCAGCTCGCGCTCGATCAGCCGATGCTCCCGGGAGTGCCCCTCCCAGTCCGTCAAGTGCAGGTTCTCCGGACGGTTGTCCGCCTTGTCCCCGTTGATGTGATGGACCATCTCCGTCGGCAGGAGCGGCCGACCGACCTTCCTCGCCATCACCATGCGGTGCTCGAACACCTCGCGCGGATGTGGTTCCGGGATCAGCGACAGGTCCTTGGCCGACAGGTGGCGGACTGCCAGCTTCCGGTAGCCCGACCGACTCTCCGTCCAGGCGCCGCCGCCCCACCGCGGGTTCCGTTGCCCGCGCAGCTGGTCGCCCCTGCACTTCTGACTGCAGGTCATCGGCAACTTCGCTCGCTGCACCTGCGAACGCCAGCGGCGCATCTCCTTGCCGCACATCGCGCACGGCATGAACACGACACCCTCGCGGCGCCGCTTCTCGGCCGAGGCTTTCGCGGCTGCCGCCGTTCGGGCCGACCCGGGTTGCGTTGATGTTGATAGCGCCACAGCCCCATGCTAGTACGTTGGCCGCGACCGTGCCCGCGAGCGGCTTCCGGGCGACGATGATCGGCTCCTGGGCCGGCTTGAGCGCGGTGTTCCACCCCTCCAGCTCTGCGACCTTGGCGGCCTTGCCGACGTTCTGCCCCTTCGGAAATCCCGAGCCGTAGACCCACATGATCGTGTCCCGGATCTCGAACCCGGCCATGCGCACGGACAGG
This sequence comes from Pseudonocardia sp., assembly GCA_035489915.1. Lineage (GTDB taxonomy): Bacteria > Actinomycetota > Actinomycetes > Mycobacteriales > Pseudonocardiaceae > Pseudonocardia. The sequence continues at coordinate 2,637 of DATHIT010000398.1, forward strand.
CCCATCAGGTCGGCGGTGCGGGAGCCGGCGAACGCGAGCAGGTGCCCGCCCGGCTTGAGCACGCGCAAGCACTCGTCCCACACAGCGGGCGGGGGAACGAACGCGTCCCACTCCCGGCCCATGAATCCCTTGCCGTCCGGGACGTGGTCGCGGTCGCCGTTCGCCCACGCGGTCAGCGCGGTGACGACCCGCTCGGGGCGCACGTCGGCCAGGCCGTAAGGCGGGTCGCAGATGACCGCGTGCACGGACTCGTCGGAGAGCTCGCGCAGGACGGCCAGGCAGTCGCCGAAGCGCAGGTCGACGGAGCGGTTCATGCCCGCCCCAGCCGTGGCGCGTTCAGGCGCCGCTTGGCCTCATGTGTGTGCAGGTCCGTCCAGGTGGATGTGTGCTGATCGAACAGGCGGAGAAGCTGTGCGCGCATGTCCGGCCCGGCCGGCACGGCGGCGATCAGCGAGGAGAGCCCGGCCCCCGACAGGCCCTCGGCCATCGGCACCCGCGGCGGGTCGGCCTTCACGACCAGGTCCTTGCGGGCCCGCCAGCCCTGGATCAGGGTGGCCAGCGCCAGTAGTTCCAGGCCGCGGGTCAGGTCCACCCAATACAGCTGCGCGGGCGGGTCGCCCTTGCGCTCCGGCCCGCCCTGGGGGACGTGCAGGATCAGCGCCCAGTCGGTGCGCGGGGCGATCCCGTCCGGCCACTCCAGTCGCTCGCCGCGCGAGGCGGCGAGCTTCTCGGCCGGCGACAGGGTGCGCGGGTCGACGTCGTCGCCGATGGTGTTCCAGCCCCGGTAGCGCACGCCGTTGGCGTAGGCGGCCAGCTGGGCGGCGAACTTGATCCCGAAGAACTTGGACGAGCCGGACGTCTTGAGGTCCCACACCAGCCGGGACCCGGCCGGGATCAGGGTGCCGTCCTGGGTGGTCATGTCGCCGAGCGGGGCCGCGATCCGGTCGAACGTGCCGGCGACCTGGAACTGGTCGCACACCACGAACTGTTCGGTGCCGTGGAAGACGAACTTGCCCCGGGTCGCCTCGATGTAGGCGTCGATCGCGGCCTGGTCGTCCTCCAGGTCCGGGATCGGCCGGCCGAGGTCGACCCGCTCGGTGAGCGCGTGCAGCGCGGTGCCGACGTCGGCTGCCGCCCGGGAGTCCGCGAAGTCCAACGCGTCGTTGGTGATCTCCTTGAGCAGAGACTTGGACTCCGAACTCGCGGTGTCCGGGATCGAGGCGGCGCGCAGTCGCAGCGGGCGGGAGTGCCCGAGCGCCCACGCGACCTGGCGCATCTTCCAGATGCCGATCCCGTTCTGGTCCTCCAGGACCGACCCGATAGTCGATGCCCGGGTGTAGGCCTCCACTGACCCGCTGGGAGTTACCACGAGCGGTCTCTTCCACTGATCCCTAAAGATCGAGTTGGGCACGTCGGCGGTCGGGGCCTTGACCGGGTTCGAGGGCGTCTGGTCGGCGCGGACGAGGGCCATGTCAAGCCACCGTCCATGCGCCGCAGGTGACCGTGCGGCGAACGACCTTCGCGTCCGGGTCGCCACTGGCCTGGGCCCATGAACGGGCATCCTGCTCGTCATCGGACAGCTCGACCGGCCAGATCGGGCGGCCGTTCTCGTCCAGCTCGTAGGCCACACCCCACTCGTGGGACGTGGCCTCACCTCGTTCGCTCATCGGCGTCTCGCTCATGGTCGTCTCCTCGTGTCAATGATCGTTGCGTGGACCCCACGGGAGTCGGACCCGTGGACCTCGGCACCGGCCGGGCCCGAGGCCCCGGACGCAGGGAGCGCGCCCGGGGCAGTCGTTCACGCTCAGAACGGGGGCGGGCCGTCGTCGTCCGCCTTGGCCAGCCCGTTGGTCGCCGGGGCGCCCTCGGACTCGACCAGGTCGGGGCCCTTCCAGGCCTTCGTGCCGTCGCCGTAGAAGGCCTCGATCAGCTCGAAGTCGTCATCGTTCGGCGTCTGGGCGGCGACCCAGTCCGTGGTGCCGGTGCGCTTGGCCTCCAACCGGGAGGCCACCTCCTTGTCACCGTTCGCCCAGGCCCGACGCAGCGGGCCGGTGACGCCCCGGCCCTGGTGCCGGAAGTCGCGCAGCACCTTGCCCTTGTGCGGGCCGGAGCACACGACCATGCACGCGGTCACCGGCTGGACCTTGCCGTTGGCCAACTCGACCTCGTCGTGCAGCTCGGACGTGCGGAACACGACCTTGGTCTCCTTCTTGGCCAGGCCGATCAGGGCCTTCTTGATCTCATCCCAGTCGGTGTCGCCACCGGGCAGTGCCTTGGTCAGAGTCATCGCTCGTCTCTCCTCGTATCGAGTTCGCGGTGCCATGTGCGGTGCACTTGGCCTCTCCTACGCTACCACCATACACCGGATGTGCGCTACTCTGGAGCCATGGCGAACACTTCTGCCCCTGACACGGGGCCACCGGGGTCGCAGCTGCACGCGACCGCGAACGTCCGAGCCGAGGCGGCTCGGCGTGGCGTATCCATCCGCGAGCTGTGCCGACGCATCGGTATGGCGCGCTCTACCTGGGCACGGCGCTCCGTCCGTCCGGGCACGTGGCGCCTCGCCGAGCTGCAAGCCGCCGCGCGTGTGCTGGACGTGCCCATGGACCGGCTCGCGGACGGGGTCGACCGATGACGTGCCCGAAGTGCTCCGGAGCCGGCTCGGTACAGGACGACAACGGCGACCACGCCATCACCTGCGACACCTGCGACGGACTCGGGACGGTCGACTGATGAGCGGGGGCGCGTAGACGGCCCGGCTACTGTGGGCGCACCTCGCCGGACGCTCCCCAAGCCCCCGGCCGAGGTGCCTGACAACACGAAAGCGGCGGACCCGTGTGTGGGTCCGCCGCTCCGACGCCTCTTGCAGGAAGGCCACATCAGTATGCCGCACACGATGCCGCAGCTACACCCATTGATCCCGCCCGGGCCGTTTGACCTGGTCACACTGCTCGCCCACGAGCCGCCGGTCCGCTGGCGGCCCGAGCCCGGGGAGCGCCTCACCGGCGAGCTGGTCCGCCTCGTCGACAAGACCGCATTCGGCCAGAACGCGCCGACCATGTACCTGCTGGTGCCCGCCACCGATGACAGCCCCGCTCGCTACGTCACCGTGCGCGCCTCCGGCGTGGTGCTGCGCAACGCGGTGACCGCGCTCAAGCCCATCCCGGGCGAGGACATCGCCCTCAAGTTCGAAGGCCTGCGCGTGTCCGCGGCGGGCCGCACCTACGCGCTGAACCGGATGGCCGTGCGCCGTGCCGGTGCCTGGGTGGTGGCGACGTGAGCGACCAGATCTCGTTCTACGGCCGGCACTCCGACACCGACCCCACCATGCGTTCCTACGCGATCGGCGACCAGGCGGCCGGCGAGGTCGTCCGGATGGCGCGCGCCGCCACCCGCGTCGCCGTGGACATCGAGACCGCCGGGCTGGCCGAGAAGGCGTTCCAGGTCAAGGTCATCATCATCGCCACCGAGCTGCGGTCCTGCGTCCTGGACGCATCCGACGCCCGGCACCGCGCCGCCGCCCGCGAGGCGCTGTCAGTGGCCCGCGAGCTGGTCTTCCAGAACAGCGCGTTCGACGTGCCACCGCTGGTCACCGCCGGGATCATGCGCATCGAGGACATCGCCAAGATCTCGGACACGCTCATCTATTCCCGGATGGCGAGCACCGGCGAGATGGACCGGCACAGCCTCGGCGACCTGGAACGCCGGTACCTGTCCGGGCGAATGCGCTCCATGACCAAGGACAACCTCGCGGACTGGGGAAAGATCAACCGGCTGACCAAGTCGCAGGTCTTCGAGCGCGCCCAGTACGCCGACCCGGTCTACGCGATGTACGCCGGGTGGGACGGCGTGCTCACCTCGATGGTGCTGGAGCCGGTCCGGGACGCCGCCCGCCGCCAGCTCACCGAGCACCCCTTCGGCCGCTACGGCGCCGACGCGGTGCAGGCCGAGTACCTGATGGAACGCGAACAGCGGGTCAACCGGATCATGCTGCGCCGCTCCGCGCTCGGCATCGCCATCGACGACGACCGGGTCACCGGTGAACAGGACCAGCTGCGGATGCAGATGAACGAGCTCGGCGACCAGCTGGCCGGGTTCGGTGTCGCCGAGGCCACCAACCGCAACCAGCTGGCCGCCGCGCTCGAGGACGCCGACGCCTTCCCCGACGACTACCCGCGCACCGCCACCGGGAAGTACTCGACGGCCAAGTCGAACCTGGACACCGTCGACCACCCGGCGGTGCGCGCGTTCCGGACCCACGACGAGCACCGGCGGCTGTTCGCCTACCTGGAGGACGCCCGCCTCGTCGCCGCCCGCACCGACGGCCGGATCCACCCCCAGGTGAACATCCTCAAGGCCCGCACCGGCCGGATGAGCTACTCGAACCCCGCTCTCCAACAGTTCACCCCCGGCGCCCGCCAGGCCCTGCTGGCCGACGAGGGCGACACCCTGACCTCCATCGACTGGTCGTCCATCGAGCCGGTGCTGATCGCGAACATGGCAGGCGACATGACGCTGATCGAGGCCTACGAGTCCGGCGAGAAGTTCTACGACGTGGTCTCGAAGGTGGCCGGAGTGGCCTACAAGCGGGCCAAGGTCATCGTGCTGGCCAAGCTGTACGGCCAGGGCCTGCGCTCGTTGTCCACCGGCCTGGGCATCGACATCGACGAGGCGAAGGCCCTGGACGCGCTGGTGACGCGCGCGATGCCGATGACCGACCGGTTCACCAAGTGGGCCGCGGTGTGGTCGGAGGAGACCGGCAAGACCTGGACGCTGTCCGGCCGGATCATCGACGTCGATCCGGAGTTCGGCTACAAGGGCCCGAACTACGTCGCGCAGGGCAGCAACTACGACGTGATGGCCGAGACCCTGGTCGACGCCGACGACGCCGGGATCGCCGACCGGGTCTACCTCGCCGTGCACGACGAACTGGTGGTGTCCACCGAGGTGGCCGACGAGTTCGTCGAGATCATGCGCAAGCCACCGCAGCGGTTGATAGAGCACGCCGGACGGGTCCCGGTCATCCGGGTGGACCGGGCCGAGCTCGGCGCACGTTGGGACGCGGCGTGATGGCCTCGCACGAGTTCGTGTCGCTGTTCGGCGGCGCCCGGGAGAACAGCGACCTAGTCGGCATCGCCCGCGCGGCGTGCCGGGAGGGCTACGCGGTGCTCGCGGTCAAGCCCCTGTCCAAGGAACCGGCGTGCACGCTCACCGATCGGCAGCGCACCACCGCCGACCGCAAGGCCGCCGCCGCCGCCCGGGAGGCCGGGGTCCAGCACTGGGAGCGCCGGCAGCACCCGTGCGGGCGCAACCACACCATCACCGACCCGGTCGAGGCGGACCGGGTGTTCAAGCGGCTCGTGGCCACGAACCCGGACCTGAACATCGGTCTCGAGGTCGGAGCGTCCCGGCTGCTGGTCGTGGACGCCGACACCACCGCCGAGCGGGAGTCGTTCACGGCGCTCTGGGCACAGATGGAGGAGCGCCCCGAGCTGGTCCACGCCGCGCCCACCGTGCGTAGCCCCGGCAAGCGGCGCGGCGAGGACTCCGAGGGCAACGAGGTCTGGTCGCACAAGGACGGCGGGCACTTCTGGTTCCTGCTCCCGGACGAGGTCGACTTCGCCGAGGCGTGCACCTCGACCCCGCTCAAGGTCGGGGCGCACGAGGCCAAGGCCTCGCTGATGTTCCGTAACCAGCTGGTGCTCGTGCCGCCCTCGGTGCGCGCGGAGGGCCCGTACGTGATGGCCTCGGAGATCCAGCCCGCACCGGCCTGGATGATCTCGATGCTGCACGCGCACATCGCCGGGCACGCCGAGCGGATCGACCGGCACCGGGAGCACGTGGCGGGCGGGGACGACCGGATCGAGGACTGGTCCGCGGTGACCACCTGGGATCAGATCCTGGCCCGCTACGGCTGGACCACCTCGGGGAAAACCGACCAGTGCGGGTGTGAGATCTGGACCCGGCCCGGGGACTGGTCCTCACCGAAGTCGGCGACCGCGCACGAGCCCGGGTGTGGGCTACGTGAGGTCACCGGCGGCGTGCTGCACATCTGGACCGACTCGCCGCCGGCCGAGCTGTCCGCGCGCAAGGACTGGTCGAAGCTCCAGGTGATCGCGGCCTACGACCACGCGGGCGACAACCGGGACGCGATGACCGCGGTCGGGATCCTGGACGAGCCGGCCGAGCTGCGGCCACTGCGCAGCGTCGACGTCCGGCACGACGAGCCCTCGAACCTGACCAGGTCACCGGGCCTGAACGGGTCCGCCCCCACCCCGTCCCCGGATGAGGACGAGGACGGGACGGAGGACGAGGACGCCGGTCCGGTCGAGGACGAGCACACCTCGTGGTGGCCGAAGGATCTGGACGCCGTGCTCTCGGGCGAGAACCCGGAACCGGCACCGTGCGTGCTCGCGCGCACCGACGGCGCCGCCCTGTTCTACGCAGGCAAGGTGAACGGGATCATCGGCCCGTCCGAGTCCGGCAAGTCCTGGATCGCCCTGGAGGCCGTCGCGCAGGAGCTACGTGCCCGACGCCCGGTGCTCTACCTCGACTTCGAGGACATCGCCGGGACCGTCATCATGCGGCTGCGCGCCCTGGGCGTGCCCGACGAGCTGATGTACCGCTCCGCGCAGCTGCTCGCCTACGTGGGCCCCGAGGAGGCGCTGCACGCGGTGGCTTACGACGAGTACGCCCAGGTGCTGCGCGCCCGGGCGTGGTCGCTGATCGTGTTCGACGGGGTGAACGCGGCCATGACGCAGGACGGGCTGGATCTGATCTCGAACACGGACGCGACCAAGTTCTTCACGAAGATCACTCGCCCGGCGTCGCTGACCGGTGCCGCGGTGGTGACTATCGACCACGTCCCGAAGGATGCGGAGAAGCGCGGCAAGGGCGGGATCGGGGCGCAGGCCAAGCGCGCGACCATCACCGGCGCGGCGGTGTACGTGGACGTCAACGAGCCATTCGGTCGCGGCAGGTCCGGGTCGCTGAGCCTGACCGTGGACAAGGACCGGCCCGGGTTCGTCCGCGGTGAGGCCAACGCGACCGGTACCTGGGCTGAGGTCACCGTGACGGCAGGCGAGGACGGAGACGTGTCCGTGGTCTTCGACGTGCCCGCGGAGACGACCAGGACCGGGACCACGAGCGCGGCCGTCGAGATGCTCCGGACCAGGATCATCACCTATCTCAAGGAAATTGCGTCGGAGGTGTCCGGCACTGCCGTGGAAAAGAACGTGACGGGCAAGGGCGCAGCTTTGCGGGAACAGCTCGCGTGGCTATCGGAGAATGGCTACGTGGGGCACCGCAAGGATCCCAGCGGGCGCGGAGGACAGCTCAACAGCTACCTGCGCGACTACCCGGACGGAGGCCTGCCGTCGGTCTCTCAGGCCGGCGACGACGACCCGTTCGCGTCGGTGGGATGACCGATGACCGCGACCCCGTCCCCACCCCGTCCCCACCCCGTCCCCACCCACGGGGACGGGGTCACAGCTGACCCCGTCCCGCCACCCCGTCCCACTCCGTCCTGCACCCCCGTAGGGGGGCAGGGGACGGGGTCGCGGGACGGGGTCAAGCGGTCCCGGGACAATGATCTTGAAATAGCTCAAACAGCTCGACCCCGTCCCGGGACGGGGTCGAGCGTGGTTCACCAGCTGCGAGGAAGGAACGCTCGATGAGCTGTGCCCTGGGCTGTCACCGGAGCGCGGACGTAGGCCTGCTCTGCTACGTCGACCACGACCGGCTGCGCGACATGCTCGACCCGCGCAATACCGGCAGCGTCTATAACTCGAACCGGCCCGGCGACATTCGGGTGATCGCGAGCATTCCGGTGCTGTATCGGCGATTGTCCGCCAGCCGCGGAAACGGTGGCCTGGAGCCGCTCGGCCCGCCCGCGTTCGGTTCGAGCTCGCCGGCCGATGACCACGTCCTGGTGCTGCGCGACCCGCGCTCGAGCGTGTCCGTGCTCGGCCCGGACGACGTCGAGCGGGCGCCCCGTCCGCCGGTGTTCGTGCTCGGTGCTATCGCCGACCGGCTCGGGGGCCCGCCGCGTTACACCACGATGGGCCTGTCCTCGTGGCTGCACGGGGCCGTGAGCGTCCTGGCGGCCCAACCCTGGGTGCCCGAGGCCTACACGACGCTGCGGGCCGTCAGCGGCCAACTCAGGGCCGCGCTGGGGGATCCGAGCCCGTCTCCGGTCGGTAGCTGCCGCGTCCTGGTCGACGACGAGGGCCGCGAGACCCCGGCCGGACCTTGGCGCTGTGCTGCGCCGCTGTTCCTGCCCGAGCTCCCACCGCGGGCGATGGACGAGCCGATGGTGCCCCCGGCCCTGCGCTGCTCGGGCTGCGGGCATCGCTACACCGGCCATGAGCTGGTCGAGATCGCGAAGACTCCGTTGTTGACAGCCTGACCCCGCCGTGCCCCTGTTCGTCGCTCTACGCACGTACCACGCACGAAAGAGAGGCCATCATGGCTACGTCCGTCCACCCACCCATCACGTGCAGCGGCTGCGATCACTCCTGGACCGGCACCGCAGCTGCGCACTGTGGATCGTGCCATCACACGTTCTCCGCGCCTCGCACGTTCGATCTGCACCGCGGCCAGTACGGCGAGCGCGGCCAGTGCCTCGACCCCGAAGAGGTCCGCAGTAGGTCGGGAGACCGGCTCCTGTTCCTGCGCGATGGCATGTGGCGTGGACCGGAGATGACCGAGGCGCAGAAGGCGGCCCGGTTCGGTGGACGGTGAAAATCGACCACCAACGCGGCATCGCCGACACCTCCGCGATCGCGGCCCTGTTCGCCCGGCCGGCCGCCACCGTGCGCCGGCACTGCCGCCGGCACGCCGCGGGCTACGACGTGAAGGCGTGCGGGCACGAGCTCGCCGACGCCCCTGACCTGATACTGATCAGCGCCGCGGACGCCGAGCGCTACCTGTCCATCCCGGCCGGCACGGTGCGGGCGTGGGCGTGCCGGCTCGCGATCCGCAGCTACGACCACACGGCCGAGGGCCGGCCGCTGTACGACGTCGGGGACCTGCTCCGGCTCAAGGAGGACACGACATGAATCTGGACGAGGCGGCCCAGCACCTCGAGGGGTGCGACCTTCCGCCGCCGGCGGACGAGGCGCGGAACATGCTCTTCGCCGAGCTGGAGCGGCTGAGCCTGATCGCGCAGCGGGCCCGCGAGGTGCTGGCCGACCCGTCCGGGTGGGTCTGGGGAGCCGACGGCGTCGCTGCGCACATCCTCGGAGAGGACACGTGAAGAACCCGCTCGGGATCGACCTCACCCCGATGGCCGAGGGCGCGACCGCGACACATGAGCTGTTCATGGCCTACGTCGGTGGTTGGACGATGGCTGGAGAGCGTGATCGACAAGGAGCTCGTCTGATGCTGGACAACTTTGCCCCGCAGCCGTACCCGCTGGAAGCCTCGTACGACGACCTGCCATGGGCATTCGTGCTCGGCTGGTCGCGAGACAAGCTCGGTGTCCTCGGCGTGCTCGTGTACCTGCCCGAGTCCTCGGGCGCGATCGAGTGGAACGCGAACCAGTGCCGCTTCCGCGTCGCCGACACCCGGTCCGTTGTGCAGATCCCACAACGAGCCCCACATGCCGGGTCCACGTCCGGGAGCGCGCCACGCCGGCGTGGGCCGACTTGATCCGGCCCTGACCTGCATGCAACACTGCGCACAGGCCCCGTCTGCCCTCGACACGTTCGAGGACGCGGGGCCGCTCGCTTTGTAGAAATCCCACAACGAGCTTCAGCTGAACCCATGGTTCGCCGAACGGGAGGACGATCATGTCGCGACCTCCGACCATCGCCGCCGCCGAGAAGCGACGAGCTGCGCTCCTGGCCCGCCAGCAGGGGCACAGCTGGGCCGAGGTCGCGCGCGTGGCCGGTTACTCCAGTGCTGGCGGCGCGCACTCGGCGGCGATGCAGGCGTTGCGCGACATCCCGCGCGAGGCGGCCGACGAGCTGCGCAAGGTCGAGCTGGAGACGCTCAACGAGATGCAGGTGGCGTTGCGGCGCAAGCTCGACGAGAAGCCGAGCGCGTTCCTGGTCGACTCGATCCTGAGGATCATGGAGCGCCGCTCGAAGCTGCTCGGCCTGGACGCGCCGCTCGCCATCCGTACCGAGGTCGTCACCGTGGACGCGGTCGACGCCGAGATCCAGCGGTTGGAGGCGCAGCTTGCGGAACGAGGCCGCGCCGATGCGCATCGAAGCCCCGCTGGAGAAGCTGCAACGTCTGCGTGAGCTGCAACGCCGGCGCGACGAGCTGGAGGACGCCGACCGGGCTCGCTGGCGTGCGGACGGACCGGCCTGGGTCGCCGACGAGCTGGACGAGTTCCTCTGGTCCACCCAGAAAGAGATCATGGACTCGGTCCGTGACCACCGCTTCACCGCGGTCAAGGCCTGCCACGGGCCGGGCAAGTCCCGGGTGGCCAGCCGCATCGCCGCGTGGTGGATGCAGACGCACCCGCCCGGCTGCGCGAAGGTCATCTCGACCGCGCCGACCTTCCCCCAGGTCGAGGCCATCTTGTGGTCGGAAATCAACGATGCCGCGCACCGGGCCGCCTCGCTGGGCCGCCCGTTCGTGGGCCGGGTGCTCGGCACCCAGTGGAAGATCGACAACCGGCTGATGGCCTTCGGCCGCAAGCCCGCCGACCATGACCAACACGGCTTCCAGGGCCACCACGCCACCTACGTGCTCGTCATCCTGGACGAGGCCTGCGGCATCGTGCCGCAGTTCTGGACCGCCGCGAAGGCGCTCACCACCGGCCAGCACTGCCGCATCCTCGCCCTGGGCAACCCGGACGACCCGGCCAGCAAGTTCGCCGAGTACTGCCAGGACGAGCAGTGGAACGTGTTCACCATCAGCGCGTTCTCGACCCCCAACTTCACCGGCGAGCCCGTGCCGCCCGCGCTGTCCGAGGTGCTGGTCAACCACGAGTACGTGAACGACCTGCGCCGCGAGTTCGGCGAGGAGAGCCCCACCTACATCTCGAAGGTCCTCGGTGAGTTCCCCGAGGACAGCGACGACGGCGTGATCCGGCTGTCCGCGCTGCGTGCCTGCGCGATGCCCACCGACACCCCGCGCACCGAGGCTGAGCTGACCCCGGTCGAGCTCGGCGTGGACTTCGGTGCCGGGGGCGACACCACCGTCATCCGAGAGCGACGTGGCGTGTCCATCGGGCGCACCTGGCGCACCGGCTCGCGCGACGCCATGCACATCGTCGGGCTCGTGCTCCAGGCCATCCGGGAGACCGGAGCGGCCACCGTCAAGACCGACGTGATCGGGATCGGGTTCGGGCTGACCGGCCGGCTCATCGAGCTCGGCGAGACCGGCGCGCACACCGCGAAGGTCGTCGGCGTGAACGTGAGCGAGACCGCGGGCGACCCGATCCGGTTCATGCGCCAGCGCTCCGAGATCTGGTGGACCGGCCGGCAGCTGGCCGAGGAAGGCCGATGGGACCTGTCCGGGCTCGAGGAACGTGACCGGGAGCGACTGATCAGTCAGCTGGTCGCCCCGCACTACAAGCTCGACTCGTCGGGCCGGGTGCAGGTCGAGACCAAGGACGAGACCCGGGAGCGGATCAACCGCTCACCCGATGACGCGGACGCGCTCCTGCTCGCGTTCTACAACCCGCCGGGCAACCAGCCCGACGCGCTGGACTGGATCCGGCGATCGAAGCGAGCAGCGTGAGGGCGGTGACCAGTGGCCAGGCGCCGTCGTAAGCCCGTCCCCAGCAAGGCGATCGAGAAGGCCCTACCGGCCACCACCGCTCCGGCCACCGTGTCCGGACGGGTCTACACCGCCGAACAGGTCCAGGGCCTGCTCAACCGCCAGCAGGAGACCGGCGCCCTCGCGCAGCCGTTGCCCCGTGACCAGTACCCGTATGCGTTCGGGCCCGGCATCCCGCTCACGCCGGCGCCGCTGGACCCGACCCGGCGCAGCTCTGGCCGCGCCGAGCCGCGTCTGTGGGAGTACCCGGTCAGCTGGAACCTGCCCGGCACCGGGCACGGCCGCCTCGTCCCGTGGAAGACGCTGCGCGACGCCGCGAACCTGCCGCTGATCCGCGACTGCCTGCGCATCCGCAAGTCCGAGATCCAGGGCCTCGAATGGGACTTCGGCCTGAGCCGACGTGCCATCGACCGCGCCCAGCGCGACCAGCCCGACGCCGGGCGCCTGGACGTCGAGCGCGAGCTTCGCGGCACGATGCTCACCGACATCGACCGGTGCACCGACTTCTGGCTCGACCCCGACCCGGGTAACGGCTACACGTTCGCCGAGTGGATCTGCCAGTTCCTCGAGGAACAGCTCGTCCTCGACGCCCTCGCGATCTACCCGCGCTACACCCTCGGCGGAGACCTGTACTCGCTGGAGATCCTGGACTCGACCACGATCAAGCCGTTGCTCGACCACCGGGGCGGCCGGCCGATGCCGCCCGAGCCCGCCTACCAGCAGATCATCCACGGTTTCCCGAGGGGCGAGTTCACCGCCGACACCTCCGACACCGAGGGCCGCACCGTGGTCCCGGACGCCTACACCGCCGACCAGCTGATCTACATCCGGCGCGAGGTCCGGGCGCACACCCCGTACGGGCTGAGCCCGGTCGAGCAGTCGCTGATGGACATCGACCTCTGGCACAAGCGGATCAACTGGCTCCGCGCCGAGTACACCGACGGTGTCATGCCGGCAGGCTGGTTGATCAACGAGCAGACGTCCACCCACCAGTGGTCGCCGGGCCAGGTGGCCGAGTACGAGCGCGAGCTCAACGACCACTACAGCGGCCAGACGGCGAACCGGTTCCGCTACCGGGTGCTGCCGCCCGGCTTCCGGCCGGAGGAGTCCGGGCCGAACGTGGCCGAGAAGTACAAGCCCGAGTTCGACATGCACCTGCTCAAGCTCGTCGTCGCGCACTTCGACCTCACCGTGCACGAGCTCGGTTTCACCGAGGCCAAGGGGCTGGGGAGCGACGGGCACGCCGAAGGTCAGGACCGGCTCAACAACCGCAAGGGCCGCAAGCCCGCGCTCAGGTGGATGGCCGAGCTGATCACCCAGATCTCCCGCGCGCACCTGAAGCTGCCGCGTGAGCTTGAGTTCAAGTGGTTGGGCATCGACGACGAGGGCGAGGGTGAGGAAGAGGACAAGACCGCCGAGCAGGTCGCGGCCGGTCTGCTCACCATCAACGAGGGCCGCGACGAGATCGGCCGGCCGCGCTTCACCTTCCCCGAGGCGGACAAGCCCGCGGTCATCAACGGCGCGACGATCACGTTCATCGAGGGCGCCGAGGAGCGGGCCGAGGCTGCGCTCCAGCTCGAGGAACGCGCGGTGGACGCGAAGGCGGAGCCCGGCGGCGCGCCGGGCGGGAGCGGCGGCAAGAAGCCCGCGGCTCCCGCCCGTTCCGCCTCCTCCGCCACCGGGGGGAGTGGGGCGAAGAAGGCAGCTGAGGCCTCCGCCTACCGCAAGTGGCTGGCGAAGGGGCGGACCGGGCGCCGGTTCCAGCTCGAGTACATCGTCGAGCCGGCCGACCTGGTGCAATTCGACATCGACCCGGCCCGCGTTACATACGGTGCTGACCTGGGAAAAGCCCCGGCCCCTGAGCGGGGCGAGCTGGACCAGATCACCGAGCGGGTCGCGCGGCAGCTGAACGAGGCCGCGCTCGGTGCGGTCGACTGTGACGAGCTGGCCACGGCCTGGCGCGAGCACATGAATGCCGAGAAGGGCTTGCGCGATCTCGCGCGGGTCGCGCTCGGCTGGTTGCTCGAACGGGCCGCCCCGCTCGCAGGCCGACTGCGGCCGGTGCTCGCCAGCGCGCTTACCGAAGCGTGGCGCGCTGGCGAGCACGACGCCCTGGACGCGATCGGCGACGACGCCCGGTCCCCCGCGGCCGAGCGACTGGAGATGCTGCTCGACGCGGCCGGGGTCACCATCTTGTCGGTGGCCGCCTCTCGGTTCGCTGAGCTGGCCGATGTGCTGGCCGATGCCGTCGAGGACGGCCGGTCTCCACAGTCGCTTGCGACCGACCTGCGCGGCGTGCTGGACGCCCCACAGTGGGCCGAGACGGTCGCGGTCACCGAGACCGCCCGGGCGATGTCGGCGGCCACCCAGGCCACCTACGAGCGCAACGCCATCGGCCGCAAGCTCTGGCTTCTCGCGCCCGACCAGCGGGTGTGCAAGACGTGTGCCGGCAACGCCGGGCAGGGCGCGATCCCCACGACGAGCTCGTTCGAGTCCGGCGACGCGTTCCCGCCCGCGCACCCGCACTGCCGGTGCAGCCTGACGCCGGTGCTCGACCTGCCCAAGAAGGCCGACCGCAACCAGCTCAAGGAGTACTGGCTACGCGGCGAGGGCGCGGCCCGCTGGACGTCGTGGACCGACCTTTACAACCACCTGAAGGACCACGTCGGCAACGAGCGCGCGAAGCGCATGGCCGCCCAGTGGTACCACGACCGATACGGGCGCTGGCCTGGGGAAAAGGGTCACGATGACTGACACCACCGCCGTCTACGCCGAGATCGTCAAGCACGAGCGGGACGCCAACGGCGACCTGGTGGTGTTCGGCCGGGCGACCAGCCCGGACCTCGACCTCGACCGGCAGATCTGTGACCCGGACTGGCTCAAGACCGCGATGCCGACCTGGTTCACCACGGGCGCGAACGTCCGCGAGCAGCACTCCAGCATCGCGGCCGGTGTCGGCACCGAGATCTCCCACCTGCCGGACGGCGGGTGGGACCTGAAGAGCCTGGTCGTGGACGCGAACTCGGCCCGCAAGGTCGAGCGCGGCGTCCTCAAGGGCTACTCGATCGGCATCCGGTCGCCGAAGGTCGTCAAGGACGCGTCCGCGCCCAACGGCCGGATCGTGGGTGGCCAGATCGTCGAAGTGAGCTTGGTCGACCGGCCGGCGAACCCGACCTGCACGCTCACCCTGGCCAAGGCGCTCAAGCCCGGCCCGTTGGCGGTCACGCCCGGGACCGTCGACTTTGACCGCTCCCTGGTCAAGGTGGAAGAGCTGCACGAGGCCCCTGCTGATACACCCGAGGTCGACGACCGTGCCGGCGAGCCGCTCGCCGCGTACGAGGCGGCCGTGAAGGGCTTCGACCTCGTCGCCGTGCGCAAGGGCGACCAGGCGGGCGACGTCGCCGACGCGCACCAGGCCATCGCCATCATCGCCGGCCTCATCCAGTCCGAGGCCGTCTGCTTGGCCGAGGGCGCGACGTCCGAGGTCTGTGACATCGAATTGCTGCTTCAGGCGGTCAAGGCCCTGGAGTGGTTCATCTGCCGCGAGAAGAAGGAGCCCGCTGTGGCACACGTCGATCTGGCCGACAAGCCGGACACCGAGAAGGCCGTGGCGCCGGACGTCGCGTCCCCCGCTCCGGCCGCCGTCGAGGCGCCGAGCACCGAGCCCCCGCCCGTGACTGCCGTGAAGGCGGCCACGGGCGGTGAAGGCGGCAGCGATGCCGCCGCACCGAACGATGACCTCACCGAGCTGGTGAAGGCGCTCCAGGCACAGGTCGGCGACCTCGCAGGTCAGCTGACGAAGGCCATGAGCGCGCCGGCCCCGGGTGGACCCGTTCTCACCCGCACCACCGGAGA
>DATHIT010000399.1:0-17584 GCA_035489915.1 Pseudonocardia sp.
GTCGGGCCAGGGCGTTCGCCCGAAGTAGTGGTTCCCGCTCGTATAAGTCAAAACACGGTCGACACATTCATTCGTGCGAAACAAAAATGGCTCGCTGGCAAGCTAGCGGCTTCGGCATATCCGCGTGCGCTGTTTGTGGAGAGGCCTGGGACGGTGTGGCTGTCCGGTCAACCCGTGCCGGTTAGCTACTGTTCAACTGGTCGGCCGGCCGCGGCGCTGCTGGATGGGCGGCTCGTCGTGGGTGGCGCGCCGATGGATGCTGTCGCGCGGATCGACCGCTGGTACCGAGCGGAGGCGCGTAGGGAGTTGCACGCGGCCGCGGACCGTGAGGCGGATCGGGTGGGTGTCCAGTACCAGGCCATTAGTGTGCGCGACCAGCGGACTCGGTGGGGATCGTGCTCGCGAAGCGGCCGGCTGTCGTTCTCCTGGCGCCTCGTGATGGCGCCCCCGGAGGTGTTGGAATACGTCGTGCTGCACGAGCTCTGCCACTTACGTGAATTCAATCATTCGCGGTCGTTCTGGCGGTTGCTCGAGTCGGTCCGTCCCAGTTGGCGGGGTTCAGCGAACTGGCTGCGTCAGCACGGCCACGAACTCCACGAGTTTGTGCCGGCGAACGCAATAAAGGTCGGCGGAGTCACTCCAGGGGAGGGGCCGTGAAACCGCCGAAGTCCCGCTCGGCGAGCTCGGCGAACCGGATCGTGGTGCGATCTCCGAACATCGGCCCGATGGCCTGCACCCCGATCGGCAGACCCTCCTCGGAGGTGCCGATGGGGAGCACTGTCGCCGGTAGACCTGGCAGCGTCGCCACGCCTGCCAGGACCAGTTGGTCCCAAGAGTCGTAGTCGGTCCCGTCGATGTTGATCCGTCGGCCCGCCTGATCGCTGTAGTCATGGGGGAACGCCGGCGTCGGCATGACCGGGCAGAGCACCACGTCGAACTGGGCGAACAGTTCCCGCCAGCGCTGACGAAGCACCGCGCGCTGCGTGTCGGCCAGGATCCAGTCGCGATGACTGAGTACCGCACCTCGGCGTCGCTCGGCGCCGAGACTCCGGTCATCGACATCCAACCGCGCGGCGGCGACGCGAGCGTGTTCGTAGCTTTCCGCCGGGAAACTCGCGCCGAGCACCGACAGCAGCATGCGCATGTACAGCCGGGCGGCCTGCGTCTGGTCCGGCAGCAGCGGGCTCTCCCGGGTGACCTTTGTGCCGGCCCCCGCCAGCTTGTCGGCGAACCGGTCGATCGCGGCGCGCACGCTCGCGGAGGTGGGAATCAAGGGGTGGGTGTCAAAGACCAGGACCCGGTAGTCGGCCAGATCAGCGTGCCGGGGCGCGGGGAGTGCGAGCCGGTAGGCCGCGCCGAGGGCGAGCTCGTCCGGCTCGGCGAGAATATCCAGCATGACCGACAGATCGGTCGCGGTGCGCGCCATCGGTCCAATCACCGCGAGGTCGCTCTCGCTCGGCAGTGCAGGGACCGCTGGCGGCGCGTGCCCACGCGCCGGCACCAGCCCGATCGTCGGCTTGTGCGCATAGATGCCGCAAAAGTGCGCCGGATTGCGCAGTGAACCGCCGATGTCCGAGCCGAGCGACAGCGCTCCGTACCCAGCGGCCAGCGCGGCAGCTGAGCCGCCGGATGAGCCACCGGGGGTGCGCTCCGGATTCCACGGGTTGCGGGTCGTCCCGTAGATGTCGTTGTAGCTCTGCACGTCGCCGAGGCCGAGCGGCACGTTGGTCTTGCCTAGCACCACCGCCCCGGCTGCTTTGACCCGTGCCACCGCAAGAGCGTCGGTATCTGAAACGAAATCCTTGAACGCCGGTATGCCCCACGTGGTCGGCAAACCGGCGATGTGAAACGACTCCTTGACCGTCATCGGGACCCCGAGCAGCGGCCGGACCTCGCCGCGAGCACGGGCGGAGTCGGCGTCTCTGGCGGCCGCGAGTGCCCGGTCAAAGTCCCGCACACACACCGCGTTGACCGTTGCGTCGTGGCGCTCGATCCGGGCTATGGCGGCCTCGGTGAGCTCGACCGCCGAGACCTGGCCGGCGGCCATCGCATCGACGAGTTCCATCGCGCTCCGATAGTCAAGCCCTACGTCCGCCACGCCGATCTCCGTTTCTCGAACAGTGGCCAACGTGGACGAAGCTCATCCTTGGCGCATCAATGTCCATCTGCCCCATCGCGTCTTGAGGTCCACCGCGCTCCAATCCCTGCCAAGGGCGCCGACCACGGTGGGGATGTCCCGAAGCATCGGGGGCTCGGCGATCCGTGGACTGACCAGCGCCAGCACACCACCGGGACGTAGGACGCGGCGGATTTCCGCTGGATGCGGGACCACGTTGATACCTACTACGGCCGCCATGCTGCCCGTGACGATCGGCAGGGTCGCGGCGTCGGCCTGGATGGACGAGCCGAGACCAGGGGGCGCGTCGGCCAGCAGTTGTCTCGAGACGTCCACTGTGACGACCTGGCGGAAGATTTCGGACAGGAGCCCGGTGAGCTGGCTGGTACCGGACACGATCTCCACGCAGGCGTCGGCCCGGGACGGGTCGCCGTCCACCAACGCAGCAGCCAGAGCGTCGAACCGGTAGTCGGCGTGCCCGACTAGTACGCGCATGGGAGTGACGCTAGGCCGGTGAGGGTTAGAGGTGGCGTCAAGATTGGTTACGCGATAGCAAAATCTCCTCGACCCGGCACTCTGGCGCAGGCCGTGGTGATCGCCACCGGAGTCCGCGCCGACATGGTGGCGTGGTAGACGGCCTCCTACAGGTCGGCTTCCAGCGGTGGGCGGGGCTGTCGGATGCCCTTCGCCTCCAGTCGAGGGATCACCTCTGCTGCGAACTGTTCCAGTTCGCCGACGTAGTCGACGAACGACAGGGTGATGCCGGCCAGGCCGGCCCTGGCGTACCGCTCGATCTCGTTCGCCACGTCGTCCGGGGAGCCGATCAGTGGGCAGGTGCCGTGGCCGGCGGCGAACCGGGATCGGAAGGTCTCCAGCATCTCGGGGCTGAACGACTGGGCGTGCAGACCCTGCAACCGCATCAGGTTGTCCACGGCGCCCCAGTCGGCTTGTTCGTCGGCGTAGTAGCGCAGGTAGTCCTGGGCCTCGGCCTGGGTGGGCCGGCACACCACGTGAGCGGGTGACATCACGCCAACGCTGCGCCCGTACTGTCGTCGAGCCCGCTCGGTCAGCTCGGCGACGACGGTGGCACCCTGGTCGGCGTCGGCGATGATGGTGAACACGAAGTTGGCGTTGCGCGCCGCGAAGTCCCGCCCCTGAGGGCTGGAACCGGCGTTGAGCACCGGGGGATCGGCTCCAGCACCGACTCGTGGAAGTTGGTTTCCCCGCCGTAGCCGACCCACCGGGCGATAGGCAGGATGAAGTCGATGCCGACCTGGTCGGCGAGCCGGCCGAGCCGAAGGTTCGCGCGCTCACTGGCAGTCAAGACCCCAGTTCAGTGCGGCGGGGTTGGCTAGAAGCGGTCGGACGCTTTGCCGAGCCGAGCGTTCAGGCCGAGGCGCCGCCGTCGAGCACAAGGTCGTGGCCGACTGTGAAGCCGGCGTCGTCGGAGGCGAGCCACAACACGGCACTGGCCGCTTCGCTCATCGTGCCGGGCCGACCGGCCGGGATTGCCCGCTTCAGTCTTGCCGCTCGCTCGGCCTCGGTCTCGCCGGGCAGCAGCGACATCGTGGTCTCCATCGGGCCGGGGCTGATCGCGTTCACCCTTATGCCGTCGGCGGCGTACTCCAAGGCGGCCGTGCGGGTCAGCGCGCTGACCGCGGCCTTGCTCGCCGAGTAGGCCCCGACGCCGGGCACCCGTATGTGTGGGCCGAGCGTGGACGAGGTGTTCACGATGACACCGCCGCCGTGCCCGCGCATGTGCCGGATCTCGTACTTCATCGACAGCCACACGCCGGTCACGTTTGTGGACAACGTGCGCAGCCAGTCTGCCTCGTCGAGATCGGCGAGGGCGCCGGGGGCGAGCACACCAGCGTTGTTGAACGCGATGTCCAAACCGTCTGCTCGGCGGACCACGGTGTCGACCATGGCCGCCACGTCCCGCTCGCTCGTCACGTCGGCGGTGATCGCGGTGGCTGTTCCACCGGCCTCCTCGATCAGCCGCACGGTGTCTGCGAGGTTCGCCTCGGTGCGCCCGGCGACCGCGACCACGGCGCCCTCCCCGCCCAACGCGAGCGCGACAGCCCTGCCGATGCCGGAGCCGCCCCCGGTGACCAGCGCGACCTTGCCCGCGAATCGTTTACCCATCGTCGGTGCACCCCTTTCTTTCATTCGGTCAGGTGTGGCTTTCCGCCGCCGCGCGGAGTGTGGTGGCGAAGTCGGTACCGACCACGGCGGTGACCACCGGGTTCGTTGTTCCGGCCGCTCGATATCGTTCGATGCCTCGTTGGACGTCGGACTTCCCGCCCAGCGCGCACAGGTTTTCGATGAATTCCTCGCTGATCGCGCGTTTCTGGGCTTCGCGGTCCGGCGCGGCGGCGTCGTAGGCGGCGAGGTCTTTGCCGTAGCCGGCGGCGTCGAACATGGCCCGGTAGAACGGCAGCCCGAAGTAGCGGTGCAGCTCTGTGCGCACGCCGTTCAGCACGGCGCCGCGGTCACCTCCGACCGCCGAGGGGACGGCCGCCGCGATGGTGAACCCGGTCAGCTCTTTGCCCGCGTGACGTCGGCCCAGAGTCACTTCGGGGACCACCACATCGCGTATGTAGTCGGCCGGGCAGGCCCACAACAGCAATCCGTCGGCCAGCTCGCCGGCCAGCCGCAGCATCGCCGGGGACAAGCCGGCAAGGTAGATCGGGATGTCCGCGCGCGGGGTGAGTCCCATGAACGCGAAATTGGAGCGCCAGCGTTGTCCGTCTGGTGGTGGCTCGCCGGCGAGGATGGCGCGCACGATCGCCACGTACTCGCGCATCTCGGCCACGGGTTTTCCGATGTCCTGGCCGTGCCAGCCACCCATGGTGACCCGGTGGCCGGTGCCCAGGCCGAGGCGGAACCTGCCGCCGGACAATTCGTCGAGCGTCGCGGCGGTTTGCGCCATGGACGCCGGCGACCGATGGTAGATCGGGGCGACGGCGGTACCCAGGCGGACGTGCTGGGTGCGCATCGCCAGTGCGGCGAGCATGGTGAACGAGTCGCGGGCCGCGATGTGCGAGCACAAGACCGATTCGTAGCCCAGCTCGTCGGCGAGCCGCGCGTGCTCGACCGCCGAGGCGAAGGGCTCTATCGGAAGGATCTGGCAACTCAGCGGCGGTGTGACCACGGTGTTGGAATTCATGTGCGTGGCTGCATGTACTCGAAGACGGAGCCGTCCGGGTGGCGAGCCACGATCCTTGTGCCGTTGGGTACTTCGTTCGGTGCTTCCAGTACCTCGGCGCCCGCCTTGCTCAGGGCCTCGAGCACGGGGTCCAAAGAGTTGACGACCACGGTTGCCGTCTGTGACACGTAATTTTCCAGCGGGCCGGAGTACAGCAGAAACGGCCCCACCAATGCCAACTCCAGATCGCGGTACGGGAACCGCCTGACCTCGACGTCCCCAGCCAATTCACGATAGAAGGGAATGGCTGCCTCAAGGTTCTCGACTTCGACGTCTGCGATCATCGCTCGGATATTGCTGCTCACGCCACGTTTCCTTTCGTAGTTTCACGGCACGTCTGCACGGTTGGTCAGACCTGGACCTGTCCACCGTCGACGAAGTGCTCGGCACCGGTGATGAACGAACTCTCCGGCCCGGCAAGGAAAGCGGCCAGCGCCGCGACCTCCTCGGGACGGCCCATGCGCTGCATCGGTAGTTGCGAGGCCAGCCCTCCGTGGAAGTCGTCAATGCCGTGGCCGAGCCTGGCGGCCAGGCGTTCGATCGCGGGGGTGGCGATGGGGCCGGGCGTGATTACGTTGACGCGCACCCCTCGCGGGGCCAGCTCGGCGGCCCAGGTCCGGCCCAGACTGCGCACGGCTGCCTTGGACGCGGCGTAGACGCCCATTCTGTCGGCGCCTTGATGGATGGTGGTGGAGGCCAGCAGGATCACCGACGCGGGCGCGGCGAGCAGGGGCAACGACTTCTGCACGGTCAGCAGGCTGCCCTTGGTGTTCACCCCGAAGACGTAGTCGAACTGCTCCTCCGTGATGTCCTGGAGGCGGCCGCCGTCGCCCAGGCCGGCATTGGCCACGACGGCGTCCAGCTGCCGCCCGTCGCCGCGGATGACGTCCATGACTTGGTCGAGGTCGGCGGCCCGCGAGACGTCGCACGGCACGGCGACCGCGTCGGGCCCGATGTCCTCGGCCGCGGCTTCGAGTTCGTCCTTGCGCCGGCCGGTCAGGTAGACGCGGGCGCCGTCATCGGCAAAGCGCTCGGCGATCGCCCTTCCGATACCGCTGGAGGCACCGGTGACCAGGGCCGTCTTTCCGTCCATGGGGCGCATGGCACCCCTCCTTTCGAGTTATGCGATTTTTCTTGACCGCCTCGTCCAGAACATATCCGATTCTGGACGGATCAGTCAAGAATGGCTCTCGTGACCGGGACGAGTGCCGTCCGAACTCGTTGCCGTCAGGCACGCGCTCGACGAGCGAACTCGGTCAGGAGTTCGCGCAGCGCGTGGTCCGCCCCGGGGGAGATCGCGTAGAGGGAGGCGAAGGTGTGGATCATTCCTGGGTAGTCCTTGGCGAAGACGTCGACGCCGGTGGCGGCGAGTTTGTTGGCGTAGGCCAGGCCTTCGTCTCGGAGTGGGTCGTGGTGCGCGACGCCGATCACGGCGGGGGCGAGTCCGTGCAGGTCGGTGGCGCGGATGGGGGCGACGTCGGCTGAACCGAGTAGCTCGACTCTGTCGCCGAGGTAGTTCTGTGCGCTGGTGACGATGTCGTCGCGGGTGAGCAGGTAGCTGTAGCCGTTTTCGTGTCGGGAGGGGTAGTCGCCGGCGGAGTCGATCACTGGATAGAGCAGTAGTTGGGCGCCCAGGTGCCGGCCCTGGTCTCGGAACCTGCGGGCGACCACCGCGGCGAGGTTGCCGCCGGAGCTGTCGCCCGCCACGGAGAGCTGGCCGGCGAGGCCGCCGTAGTCGTGGATGTGTTCGGCGACCCAGGCGGTCGCGGCGAGGCAGTCGTCGAGGCCGGCCGGGAAGGGGTGCTCTGGCGCGAGTCGATAGTCGACCGAGACGAACACCAGGCCTGATTCCCGCGCGAGCTTGCGGACCAGGAAGTCATGGCTGGCGATACCGCCGGTCATCCATCCGCCGCCGTGGAAGTACACAGCGGTGGGCGCGGGGTCGGCGGTCGGTCGGTATGTGCGGAGGGGAATGTCGGTCACCGGGCCGGGGATCGTGGTGTCCTCGACGGAGTACATGGCGATCGCCGGTTGCGGAGCGACGATCTCGGCGAGGCGGTAGATGCCTCGGCGTGCCTGCGCGAGAGACACGGGTTCGCTCGGCGGCGGCCTGCGGTTGACGCGCGCCAGGAACGGGGCGATGCCTGGGTCCACTGCCATGTCGCGACCTACCAAGGGTTGGGATGGCGCGCTGGGAACACCGCAGGGCGCTCCTAGGGCGTTGCGGGAAGTTCGAGGGAGTTCAAGGGCGCGGGAGGGTGTCGATCGCGGCTTCGGCGATCGAGCGCAGCGACTGCTCGTTCATGCTGGCTTTACCCAGGGCTTCGATGCCTCGCAGGACGGCCAGCAGCAGCCTGCCGTGCCGACGCGCATCGGCGGCGGGGTCGATGTCGCGGTGTCGCTGGGCCTGTTGGATGCACTCGACCAGAGCGTCTTCCAGGGCTTCGAAGGTCCGGCGGGCGCGCTCGGTCACGGCGGGGTCCTGTCCGGCCAGCTCGGCGGTGCCATTTGCCAGTAGGCAGCCAAGGTGGCCGGTGTCGCGCGCGGTGGCGTCCGCGACAGCCAGGAGGTATCCACGCAATCGCGCGTATGCCCCCTCGTCGGGCCCCCTCAGCGACTGCCGCGTCGCTTCAGTCACCTCGGTGCAGTACCGGTCGAACACTCGAAAGTAGAGCTGGCGCTTGTCGCCGAATGCGCCATAGAGGCTGCCCTTGCCAAGGCCTGTCGCCGCCGCGACCTCGTCGACGCTGGTGCCGGCAAACCCGGTGGACCAGAACCGGTCACGAGCGCGCCGCAGCACCGTCGTCTCGTCAAAGCCGCGGGGCCTGGCCACACAGATCACGCTACGCGATTCTGGACGAAACAGTCAACAACCTGCTACGTTCTGGACGAACGAGTCAAGAACGGCTCGTGTGTTGGTGGTGGCCGTGCGAGAGGAAACACAACAGTGCGTGCGCCTGTCTTCCTGAGCCATGGTGTCCCGGCTGAGGTCCTTGAGTTGGCCGAGATACCCAACCCGGGGCCGCCCTCGCCGGGCCAGGTTCTGGTCCGGGTGCTGGCCCGTCCGATCCATCCCGGGGATCTGTTGGGGGTGCGCGGGCCGGCGGGGGCGGCGGCCGGACGGCCGATCACGCCCGGTGTGGAAGGCATGGGGATCGTCGAGGCCACCGGCAGCCCCGGCGATGGCCCGCCGCCAGGTACCCGGGTGGCTTTCTTTCCGGCGCCGGGGGCGTGGGGGGAGTTCGTGCTGGCCCGGACCGAGTTCGTGGTCCCGGTAACTCAGGATGTCCCGGCTGCCACGGCGGCCCTGATGCTGGTCAACCCGCTGACGCTGGGCATGCTGATGCGGGCGGTCGAGGACGCGCTGCGGGACGGCCGGCGAACGGTGGTGCAGACAGCGGCCGGTTCGTCGATCGGCACGCTGGTGAACGCCGCCGCGCACCGACACGGTCTGCGCCTGATCAACCTCGTCCGTGACCCAGCCGGCGCGCAACGGCTCCGTACCCGTTTCCCCGAGACACCGGTGGTGACCACCACGGACCAGGACTGGCCGGATCAGGTGCGCGCCGCCGCTGACGGGGACGTGCCGGTGGTGCTCGACGCGGTCGGCGGTGAGCTGACCGCGGATCTCGTCGCCCTGCTGGCCGACGGCGGCACGCTGATCAGCTACGGCCAGCTCGGTGTCGGCAGCACC
This sequence comes from Pseudonocardia sp., assembly GCA_035489915.1. Classification (GTDB taxonomy): domain Bacteria; phylum Actinomycetota; class Actinomycetes; order Mycobacteriales; family Pseudonocardiaceae; genus Pseudonocardia. The sequence continues at coordinate 9,019 of DATHIT010000399.1, forward strand.
GCCCTGGAGGCGCTACCGCTGACCCGGCGTGAGCTGACCCTGCGGGGTGTCTCGGTGGGCCGATGGCGGCTGCTGCCGTCCGAGCAGCGCGCCGAGGACGTCGCCTTCGCCACGCGGCTGGCGCGCGAGAGACCGGAACTGCTCGCGGTGGCCGCCAGCTACGACCTGGGCGACCTCGCCGCCGCGCTCGACCACGTCGCCCGCCCGGGAAAAGACGGAACCGTCCTGCTCACCAGCCCGATACCCGAGTGAATCCGAGAAGGAGCGCATCGTGCGGATCGGCACCCTCGGCGCGGGCACCGTCGCCCAGGCCATCGCCCGCCACGCCCTGGCCAGCGGTCACCAGGTCACGCTGTCCAACCGTCGCGGCCCCGCGGCGCTTGCCGAGCTGATCGAGGAGCTCGGACCAGGCGCCACGGCCGCTACCCCCGCTCAGGCGGCATCCGCCGAGCTGGTCGTGCTCGCTGTGGCCTGGCCGGACATCCCCGCCACGGTCGGCGGCCTGCCCCACTGGGACGGTCGCGTGGTCATCGACGCCACCAACCAATTCCTCAGCCCGCCGCCCTCACCGCGGATCGCCGAGCTCGGCGACCTGACCGGCAGCGAGTACGTCGCCTCGCTGCTGCCGGGCGCCCGCGTGGTCAAAGCGTTCAACACCCTCCACGGCCGCTACATCGCCGCCGATCCCGTCCACCACGCCGGGCGGCAGTTGCTGTTCCTGGCCGGCGACGACCCCGCGGCCAAGGCGCAGGTCACCGAGATGGCCGCTGCCTGGGGATTCGCCCCCGTCGACCTCGGCTCCCTGCGCGAGGGCGGCCGGCTGATGCAGCTCGGCGGACCGCTGTCCGGGCTGCACGCACTCAAACAGCACTGATCACCCATACCGAAAGGGACCACCACCCCGTGACCGCCACCGCGATCGGTCAACCGTTGCTGACGCCGCTGAGCATCGGCGACCTGACGCTGCCCAACCGCGTCGTCATGGCGCCGATGACCCGCGCCCGAGCGACCAACGACGAGCTGACGCCCACGCCGGCGCATGCCCTGTACTACGCGCAGCGAGCCGGCGCGGGACTGCTCATCACCGAAGGCACCTGGGTCAGCCGACAAGCCATCGGCGCGAGCAACGTCCCCGGTATCTTCACCGAGCCCCAGACCGCGGCCTGGGCCACGGTGACCGAGGCGGTGCACCAGGCCGGGGGGCGAATCTTCTCCCAACTCGGCCACGCCGGCGCGAAATCCCACCCCGACCACCTCGGCGGCGCCCTGCCCGCTGGGCCCTCAGCGATCAACCCCAGGGAAAAACGGCTCACCCCCACCGGTCTGAAAGACACCGTCACCCCGCGCGAGCTCACGGCCGCCGAGATCACCCAGACCGTCGCCGACTACCGCGCCGCCGCCGGCAACGCCCACCGGGCCGGGTTCGACGGGATCGAGATCCACGCCCAGGGCTCGTATCTGATTCCCCAGTTCCTCAACCCCCGGCTGAACCAGCGCACCGATGCTTACGGCGGCAGCACCGCCGCCCGCGCCCGGTTGCTACTGGAGATCCTGCACACCATCAGCGGCATCTGGGACAGCCCCCGGGTTGGGCTGAAGCTGTCCCCGTACTGGAGCGGCGGCACCTTTACCGCCGACGAGGACACCCTGGCCGCATATGACTGGCTCATCGGGGAACTCAACTCGGCCGACCTGGCCTACCTGCACCTCATGGGAACCCCACCCGCGGGCAGCGACGACCACCTGGCCCTATTCAGCCGGTACCGCACCACCTACCAGGGCACGCTGATCATCAACGTCGGCTTCACCCAGGACAGCGCGAACACCGCCATCGAGCGCGGGGTGGCCGACGCGGTGTCCTTCGGCGGGCCGTTCATCGCCAACCCCGACCTGGTGGACCGCTTCGCCCACGGTTACCCACTTGCTGTCGCCGACGCGGCCACCATTTACACCGGCGGACCCAACGGCTACACCGACTACCCGGCCGCCAACGGCGCTGCTGTCCGATAACTGTCGATGACGCGCCGCCATGTTCGCCAGGCGACCGGGCGTTGGCCAGGCGACCGGGCGTTGGCCAGGTGACCGGGCGTAGGCGGAGCCAGCTTGTGGCTTCGGCCGTGGCTAGTTCGCACAGACCGGCCACCGGCCCTGGTCGGCTCGCGCAGACCGGCCGCGGCCGGTGCAGGGCCTGCGGAGTCTGTGCCGGCGGTACCGGGTCTGCATAGGGTGCTCGGTCAGGTTCTCACCGACCGGCCGGTCGGTGATCCCGGAACGCAGCAGCAGCGCCGGCGGGTGGATCGCGCCCGCGCACACCAGCACCTCCGGCGCGAGATGCTCGGTACCGTCAGCGGTTCGCACCCCGACCGCGTGCCGCCCGTCCAGCAGCACCCGCTCGACCAGCGTGTCGCGGTGGTTTGACACGAAATCGTCGCGTGATTCGGCTACAGCCAGTGCGTACGTGGCGGGAGCTCGAGTTGGCGCCGGCTCGCCTCCGCGATCGACTCGACGAAGTCGGCCGCCGCGCGGGCCAGCGGCCGGCCCGGCGCCCGGACCACGGCGATCTCGCGCAGCATCGTCGGCCGGGCCAGGGGAAGGTGCCGCAAGGACGCGAACTCCGTGAGGGGCAGCACGAGACCCGGCACGACCGACACGCCGAGCTCGGCCGCCACCAGACCGGCGACGGCGGCGATGTTGCGCGCGTTGATCACGGTCCGGGGTCGGGAGTCGGCATCGGCCAGTGCCCGGTCGACGTGCTGGCGGATGCTCGTGGTGGCATCGAAGGAGATGAACGCCTCGTCGGCCAGATCCGACCAGTACAGATCCGTCACCTCGGCGAAGCGATGCGAGGGCGGGAACACACAGCAGAACTGGTCAGCGACAACGGGCGTGACGTCCAGATCGTCAACCGGCTGTGCCAGCGCGGAGACCACGGTCACGGCCAGGTCGACCGTGCCTCGGCGGACCCGGTCCAGCACCTCGTCGGCGAGGGCATCTTCGATGGACAGTTGCACGTCAGGATGCCTGTCGCGGTACGCGGAGATCACCCTGGGCAGCAGGATCGCGGCGAGGGAGGGCAAGGTGGCGATCCGTACCTTCCCGTGTCGCCCCTCGAGGAATCCGGCGAAATGTCGCAGGTTCGCGTCCACCGTGCCGAGCGTTGCGCGGGCGATGGCGACGAACTCCCGACCTTCCACCGTCGGGGCCAGGTGCCGTGTGTCGCGGTCGAACAGCCGCACGTCGAGGCGGCGTTCGATCTCGAGCACGGTACGACTCAGCGATGACTGAGCCTGTAGCAGCCGCTCGGCCGCGGCGGTAAAGCTGCCCGCGTCGTGCACCGCGACGACCACACGCAGCTGACGCAGCGACAGATCCATGCGCACAGCGCATCAATCTAGCAGAGTTTGATGCTGGTGCTCGATAGCACTGGCTCGCACAGTGTGGGGACCCGAACCGGAGGTCGACGATGCTCGCCGCGGCTGGATTCCTGACGATCGCCGTGTTCCTGGTCGCCGTGCTGTCCCGGCGGGTGTCCGTGCTCATCGCACTCACCGCGCTGCCCATCGCCGCGGCCCTGCTGACCGGTTTCGGCGGCCGGCTCGGCGACCTGATCGGCAAGGGCCTCGTCACCGTCGCCCCGGTGGCGATCATGATCACGTTCGCGGTGCTGTACTTCAGCCTGATGGTGGACGTCGGCCTGTTCGACCCCGCCGTGGCCAGGGTGTTGCGCTGGGCGAAGGGCGACCCGCTGAAGATCACCGTCGGCACCGCCGTACTCACCGTGCTCGTGGCGTTGGACGGCGATGGCGCATCCACTTTCTTGATCATGGTTTCCGCGATGCTGCCGATCTACCAGCGGCTCGGCATGCGGCGCCTGGTGTTGGCCGGCGTGGTATGCCTCGGTGCCGGGGTGATGAACATGGTGCCCTGGGGCGGGCCGACCGCCCGGGCGATGGCCGCCCTGCACCTGGAGAGCGGCGATCTGTTCCTTCCGGTGGTGCCCGCCATGATCGCCGGAATCCTCTGGGTGCTGGTGGCCGCGTTCCTCATCGGCCGGCGTGAGCGCAAGCGATTGGGGGTCATCGACCTCGACGAGCACGCCCCGGCGCAGCGGGCCGAGCGCTGGGATCGAATCCGGTTCTGGATCAATGTGGTCCTGACCGTGGCACTCGTCGTCGTGTTGCTGGCGCAGTTGGCGAAGCTGGAGGTCGTCTTCGTCGTCGCGTTCGTGCTCGCGCTGCTGGTGAACCGACCGACCTGGGCGCGACAGCAGGAGCTGTTCGAGAAGCACGGCTACAACGTTGTCCTGGTCACCACGATGATCTTTGCGGCCGGCGTGTTCACCGGCGTGCTGAACGGCACCGGGATGATCGAGGCGATGGCGCGCGCGCTGGTCGGGATCGTCCCGGATCGCGCGGGCGGCGCGCTTCCGGTCATCGTGGCGCTCACCGGCATGCCGCTGAGCCTGGTGTTCACCCCGGACGCGTACTACTTCGGCGTGCTGCCGGTGCTGGCCGAGACCTCCTCGGCGTTCGGCGGGAGCGCGGCGGAGGTGGGTAGGGCGGCCATCCTGGGGCAGATGACGACCGGATTCCCGTTGAGCTCACTGACCGCGTCCACATTCATCCTGGTGGGAATGGCGGGGGTCGATCTCGGTGATCATCAGCGGTTCATCTTCGGCTGGGCGTTCGGTACCACCCTGGTCATGTCGGTGGTCGCGGTTGCGACCGGTGCGATCTCGTTCTGAGGGCGGTCATGCGAATCGGTAGTGGGGCGGGATTCTCCGGAGACCGGATCGAGCCGGCGGAGGACCTGCTGCGCCGGGCCGGGCTGGACGATCTCGTCCTGGAGTGCCTGGCGGAGCGGACCATCGCGCTCTGCCAACAACGTCGCCTCCTCGACCCGGACGCCGGTTACGACCCACGGCTGGTCGCCAGGTTCGAACGGCTGCTGCCCCTCGCGCGACGCAACGGTGTGCGGATCGTGACCAACATGGGTGCGGCGAACCCGCTCGCCGCCGGCCGGGTGACCCGACGGCTGCTCGGCCGCACCGGCACGGTCGCGGTGGTGACCGGCGACGACGTGCTGGCCGGGCTGGACCTGGACGCCCCCGCGATCGAGGACGGCCTGCCGTTGCGCCGGCACGGCGAGGTCGTCTCGGCCAACGCCTACCTCGGTGCGGACGCGATCATGCCCGCGCTGGATGCCGGCGCCGACGTGGTGCTCACCGGCCGGGTCGCCGATCCCTCGCTGTTCCTGGCCCCGATCGCGCACCGGCTGGGCTGGGATCTCGCGGACACCCGGCACGCCGCATGCGGGACGTTGATCGGTCACCTGCTGGAATGCGCGGGTCAGCTCACCGGCGGCTACTTCGCCGATCCGGGCCGCCGCGACGTGCCGGGGCTCGCCGAGCTCGGTTTCCCCTTCGCCGAGGTGGAGCCGGATGGCCGGGCCATCTTCCGCAAGCTTCCCGGCACCGGCGGGCAGCTGTCCCGAGCCACGGCCAGGGAGCAGCTGCTGTACGAGATCACCGACCCGGCCGCGTACCGGACCCCGGACGTGGTCCTCGATCTCCGCGCGGTGACGGTGACCGCGCACGGTGTGGACACGGTCCAGGTGGCGGGCGCGGTCGGGCGTCCCCGGCCGGACCAGCTCAAGGTGAGTGTCGGGTACCGGGCGGGCTACCGCACCGAGGCGGAGATCTCCTACGTGGGTCCGAACGCGGCGCGTCGAGCGGCGCTCGCCCACGAGATCGTCACCACCCGGCTGGCCGGCGTGGGCCCCCGACTGAGGGCGGAGGTGCTCGGTGGCGGGGACGAGTACCGGCTGCGGGTCGCCGCGTCGGGCCGAGACCTGGCGCTGCTCGACGAGGTGGGCTTCGAGGTGGAGGCCCTGTACACCAACGGTCCCGCCGGCGGGGGTGGCGTGCGCGTGCACACCGGCGAGGTGATCGGGATCGTCTCGACGTTTGTGCCAAGGCAGCGCGTCGCGCCCACGGTGACCCTGATGGAGGCCCCCGATGACCCTGCTACATGACCTCGCCCATTGCCGGGCCGGTGACAAGGGGAACCTGGCCACCCTCTCGGTGATCCCCTACGACGACGAGCTGTACCCGCTGCTGGTGCGTGAGGTGACCGCCGAACGCGTGCGCGAGCATCTGGCCCGTTTCGTCGACGGGGAGGTGGTCCGCTACGAGTTGCCGAACCTGTGCGCGCTGCTGTTCGTCTGCGAGCACATCTCGGACGGGGGCGTGACCACCTCCCTTGCGCTGGACACCCACGGCAAGACCCTCAGCTCCCGACTGCTTTCCCTGCCGCTCATCGGTGTCCGGTGAGCGCGCGTGCGGTGCTCTGGGTGGAACGTCCACCTCGGGAGGTGAGGGCGCCGGCGGTACGCAGCGTCGCGGTTGCGCCGATTTCGACGACTCGGCCGGTGACCCGGACCGGGTTCAGCGCGCGGGTAAGGCGCGCGAGTGTGTCGAGAAGCTGCCCGGTGGTCTTGTCCAATGGTTGGGCGGCGCGTTCGGTGACCGTGCGTACCTTGCGCGCGGTCCGGTCGGCGGTGGTGTCGAGCTCATTCTCGAGTTGACCGCCGATGGTGGCGGCTCGGTCAGCACCGCCGCGAACTGCCTCTCCAGCGTGTCCGGCGGTGTCCTCGACGACCTCCAGGCCTCGGTCGGCGGCGGCACGCGCCTCGGTGGCAGCCGTGGCCATGGCCGCCTCGGTTGCGGTGGTCTGGGCGCCGGCTTCGACGGTCCGGGTCTCGCGGACCTGCCCGTCTGTTCCGTGGATGACTACCTCGCCGCCGCCGTCGTTGGCGACGATCTCCAGTGCCCGACTGACTGCCTCGGCCTGGGTGGCGGTTTTGGCGCTGGGACGCTGGGCATGGTCCTTCTCGACCTGCCAGCCATCTTCGGCTGGTACGACATGACGGTCTGACATGGCTGACCTCCGGTTGAGTTGAGCGCACGGTCTCGTGCTTCCCCGGATGGCTACCCGCTTCGGCTGATCCTCAACGGTTAGGTAACCGGCGTCACCGGTCCGACAGTGCCTGAGACGTGTCAGCCTGAGTTCGGTGTGTTAAGCGGGCTCGAGGCGTTCGCGCAGGTCGGCGAGTGTCTTGGCGAGCAGTCGGGACACGTGCATTTGTGAGATGCCGACCTTTTCCGCGATCTGGGTCTGGGTCATGTTTCCGAAAAACCGCATGAGCAAGATGGTGCGTTCCCGGGCTGGGAGTGTGGCGAGCAACGGCTGCAGGGTGTGGTGGATTTCCACCAGCTCCAGTTGTGGGTCGTTCGCGCCGAGTCGTTCGGCTAGCGCGCTGCCTTCCGAGTCCGGGCCATCGAGTTCGCGATCAAGGGAGGAGGCGGAGTACGCGGTCCCGGCTTCGAGGCCCTCGAGCACTTCCTCAGCAGATATCCCGAGCTTGGCGGCGATCTCGCTGGGCCGTGGTGCTCGGCCCAATTGCTGGGACAGATCGCGGGTGGCATTGCCGATCTGGATGTGGAGCTCGCGCAGCCGACGAGGAACTCGCATCGACCAGGTGCGGTCGCGGAAGTAACGGCGCACCTCGCCTTGCATGGTAGGTATCGCGAACGCGAGGAAGTTGTGTCCGAGGTTGGGGTCGTAGCGGTCGATCGCCTGGACTAGCCCGAGGGACGCGACCTGGGCAAGGTCCTCGGTCGGGACGCCGCGCTGGCTGTAGCGGCGCGCGAGGTGATGCGCTAGCGGGAGAAACCCGGTGACCAGCCGCTCACGCACCCCGGCCCTGGCCGGGTCACCCTCGGTAAGGCGCGCATATTCGGCCAGCAGCGGCTCCAGGTGCCCGTACTCACTGTCCTCGTCGCCGGCGGCAGCTTCGCGTTCGTGCCTCGCGGGGTCCGCGGCCGCCGCGTTGGCGTGGCTGGCTTGATCGAGTTGGCGGTGCTCGCTCATCCGGCTGACTGCTTCTTCACCAGCCGGATCCCCACCCATTGCGATGCATCCTCATCGCCGGTGGGAACGCTGGCTTCATCGACCAGGCTCTGCAGGACCCGCCAACCGAACCCGGTGGTGCTCACCTGGGCCCCTCGCTCGCGCGGGACAACGCTGACCTCAGCAGACATCCAGTCCGCGGCCAACTGGAACGAGCAGCGCAACCGCTTGTCAGGGTCGGCCAACCGCACCAGAGCCGCGCAGGCCTCGTCCACCGCCATCCGCAGATCAGAGATGAAGTCCAGATCAAAATCAGCCCTGGCCGCCAAGTCAGCGGCCACCGTGCGCACCGTTGGCACGAACCACGGCTGGGCGAGGCCCTGCACGCTCACCCCGCGCACACCATCGACGTCCGCCACTAGCGCAGCCTGGTGATCTGACTCCACGGCACGCACATCCCTTCCCTCAGCCCGAGGGCCAGGTTCCGCTTTCGATGCCAAACCCGACGACACGAGCGTGTGGGGTTGGCAAAACACCGCATCGGCTGTGCGCTCAACCGTGGAAGTCGGCCCCGCTTCCTGGGACCGATGCCTGCCCATTGTGCTGCACGCGCGGGTGGGAAGCGCGGTAGGCCTGCCACTCTGCTCGCTTTGGTG
>DATHIT010000400.1:0-8872 GCA_035489915.1 Pseudonocardia sp.
CAGCGCCTCGGGCACGTGCGGCTGCATCGGCAACGCGTCGGCGCGGAAGTACTTCGCGTACGGCTTCGCCTGGTCAGCGCTTCGGTAGCCCAGATAGCGCTCCTCGCTGGGATAGGACGCCGGCGCGCCGGCCCGGTCCGCCGGGGTGAGCTGGTAGGTGAGCACCGAACCAGCCTGACACTCTGTACTAATTAGTACAATCTTCAGCGGCCGGCGTCACAGGGCCGACAACTACGTGGTGACAAGGCCGCGCATGAGCGGGAGCAGGATGCCATCGACGATCTCAGTGATCACTTCCTCGGGCACCGGGTTGCCGTTGACCAGGGCGTGCTGGCGGAGCAGGTCGGTGCCGATGCTGGCGTACCTCGGCGTCAACGCACTGACCGGTATCTCACCGCGTACGGCGGCGCGGCGCAGCACTTCCAACGTCGGCGCGATCACCGAGTCGGCGAGGAAGGGCCGGATGGCTCGAGCCAGCGCCGGCGATCGGACCAGCTCGGCGATCAGGCCGCGCGCGGCCTCACCGGAGACGCTCGCCATCTCCTCGGCTAGCTGGTGCAGCACATCCAGTAGCTCGCCACGCAGGTCGCCCCGGTCGTCCGGGACCCGCACCTTCGGCATCGCGAAGTCCAGGGCGGCGACAATCAGTTCAAGCTTGCTCGGCCAGCGCCGGTACAGCGTTGCCTTGCCGGTCTGGGCGCGAGCGGCCACTCCGTCCATGGTCAGCCCGGCGTAGCCCTGTTCCCGCAGCTCCACTAGAACCGCGTCGAAGATGGCCTCGTGCAGCTCCTCGCCGCGCCTGCGGTGAGCCGGCTCGGGCGGTGTGCTGAGAGCGCCGACTCAGTGTGCTGAGAGCGCCGACTCGCCGGCCGTTGGCGAAGGCGGGGGCGGCCGGGCACCCCCTTGTGGTTCGGCTACTGGGGTGAAGTCACCGGCCGGGTCGTCCGGGTCGAGGACGAGGTGGCTCGCCCCTAGGCAGGAAGCACCCGAGTTTGCAGCGGAGTCTAATTTTAGGCTCGAGTGCACCTTTCAAAGGAGCGCCGATAGCCTGACCCGGTGACCGAGCCGGGTTTGCGGGAGCGGAGCAAGGCGCGACGCCGGGCGGCGATCGTGCGGGCCGCGTTCACCCTGTTTGCGGAGCGCGGCTACCACGCCACCACGGTCGCGGACATCGCCGAAGCCGCCGAGGTCGCGCCCAGGACCATTCCGCTGTACTTCGCGTCCAAGCAGGACATTGCGCTGTCCCGGTTCACCGCGTTCGCCGATCGGGTCACCGAGGCGATCCGGAACCGCGCCCCGGGCCAGTCCGTGTTGGACGTTGTCGAGCAGGGGCTGCGGGACAAGGAGGCTAGCGTCGACGAGGAGGAGATCCGCGAGCTGGCCAGGCGGATGTTCGCCGCGAACCCTGAACTGCGAGCCCTGCGCGCGGCGCGGATGACCGGCACGATCGACGAATCCGCCGCCGCGATCGCCCACGATACGGGGCTGTCGGTCGGCGAGGTCGGAGCGCGGTTGGCCGCCGTGGCGATGGCCTCGATCATGATCGAGCTTGCCGACACGCCGCCCGGACCCACGCACACCGAAGGCCTGAACGTCGCCCTGCGCTTCCTCCGCGCCGGACTCGGCGCACTCCCCGAACGCTGACGACTGGAGGTCCATCCCGCTCCGGGTTCGCACGGCCTGAGCGGGGTTCAGCCACTCTCCGACCGGGATAACCCGCCATCGGCGGCGAGCCGAGGGCGGTCGTGCTGATTCGCGTACGCGATGAGCTCGCGTGGCGCACGTTCGATGTGTTCGGTGAGCAGTTCGACCGCGGCGTCGGCGTCCCGGTTGACGGCGAGGTCGCGCAGTCCGCGGTGTTCGGCGGGGACGTTGCGGGCGTGGTCGTCGGTGAGCACCCAGTACCAGCGACGGTAGAGCTCAGCGCTGTCCCGCAGGGAGGTGGCGATCTCCGCCAGCCGGGGGCTGCCGCACCCGGCCACCAGCGCCTGGTGGAAGGCGCGGTGCGCGACCGACCAGCCTTCGTTGAACTGACCTGTGTCATCGGTGACCGGGGTGCGCTCCAGCGTGTGGTGGGTGGCAACCACCGTGGTCTCCCAGGCGACGTCGCCAAGGGCGACGGCCTGCCGGAGGGCGAGCGACTCGATCTGGACCCGGACCTGGGTGAGGTCGGCGAGGTCGGGCACGGACAGCTCGCGGACGCTGAATCCGCGTTGCGGGGTTGCCACCAGCAGCCCCTGCTCGGCCAGCCGGGTGAGCGCCTCGCGGATCACCGAAAGGCTGGCACTGAATCGTTGCGCCAGGTCGAGCAGCTTGAGGCGCTGACCCGGTGCGTACTGCCCGTTGAGGTTGAGCAGCTCGGCACGCAGCTCGTCGTAGACCTCTTCGGTGCGGGTGACCGTTCCCCGCTGCGATGTCACCCCTGGGAGTCTAACGAGAATCGGACACTTTGCCGATATTCACGCCGATTTGTCGAGCCCAGGACTACCCCCCGGCCAGCCCCAGCAACTCACCCAGCACCCTGGTGAGGCGGTCGGCGGCATCGCGGGTGTATTCGTCGGCCCGCCACGCGATGTGCCGGTCCGGACGGACCAGGACGGCGCCGCTGGTCGACGTGCCGCGCAGCGTGGCCCAGTCGCCGTAGTTGTCCTGCAGCCCGTCGCGGGTGCCGATGTGGTGCACGTCGACGGGGATGCCGGTGGCCTGGCTGGCCGCGGCCGCCGCCTCGGTCCAGCCCTGCCCGCCGATTCCGGTGAGCAGGCTGAAGTGGGCCTTCTGGACCAGGTCGAGGGTGGACAGCCGGGTGCCCGCGCGGTCCAGCCAGGCGTGCGGCAGGTAGGCACCGGGCCAGGTGGTCGGCTGGTAGTACAGCTGCGGGTCCCGTTCAGGGGCCGGCTCGGGCGAGCCGTCGGGCACCACCGCGCCGGCTCGGTAGCGATAGCCGAGGTCGATGCCGTGCGCATTGAACTGGTAATTCATCAACTCCACCGCCTCGCGCAGCGCGGCCCGGCGTGCGTCGCCCGCTGGTCCGGGCTGGTAGAGGCCCTCGAGGGCGGCCCAACCGTCGGCCTCGGACTGGTCGGGGGCGAAGCCGAGCGCGGCCTGCACGGCGGCCATCTCCTGGACGCTCTGCATCGCCCGGTCCACAACCTGGCGTCCGACCGGTTGGCGTTCCGCCGAGTAGCTGTCCAACAGCGGCGTGCCGGCTTGGCCTCGGCTCACCATGGCGAGTTTCCACGCGAGGTTGAACGCGTCCGCGATGGAGGTGTTCAGGCCGAGGCCGTTGGTCGGTGGGTGGCGGTGCACCGCGTCGCCCATCGCGAACACCCGGCCCTCCCGATAACGCGAGGCCACCTGGTGGTTGATCGTCCAGGTGGCGAACCCTTTGATGGACGGGCTGAGGGTGGGGTCGCCGACCACCCGGCGGATTCGACCGACGGCGAACTCGTCGCTGTGCGGAATGGTCTCGGTCGCCGGGTCGTAGGCCACCACCATGACGAACTCGGTCCATGGCCGGTGGCAGATGAGCGTGCCGCCGCCGGTGAGGAACGGCGTGCCCGGAGCGGCGTTCCAGAACAGGACCCCGGGGCGGTGGGCCAGGTACTGGGTCAGGTCGGCTTCGAACCAGATGTTCACCGCGGCGGACAGCCCGGCCTCGCCCTCGATGGGCAGCCCAGCCTGCTCGACGACCCTGCTGCGCCCGCCGTCGGCCCCGATCAGGTAGTCGCACCGGACGGTGAGCGGGGCGTCGGTGACCCGGTCGCGCACCCGGGCGGTGACGCCGCTGGGGTCCTGGGTGAAGGACAGCAACTCGTGGCTGAAGCGGAGGTCAGCCTCCGGCCACTCCCGTGCCGCGTCCAGCAGCACGGGCTCGAGCACCGTCTGCGGACAGTTCGCCATGGGGCTCGGGCTGGCCCGGTGGTAGTCCGCCGCACGGTCCGGGCCGGTGCCCCACGCGTGCAGCCGGGCCAGCTCGAGCCCGGTCAGGCTGGTGTGCCAGACGTTGTTGGCCATCAGCTCGTTGGGGGTCGCCGCGGTCAGCAGCCGGTCCTCGATGCCCATGTGCCGGAAGATCTCGACCGTGCGCTGGTTGACGATGTGCGCCCTCGGCGTGTGCGCCGTGCCCGGGTGCTTCTCCACCAGCAGGTGCCGCACCCCGTACCGGGACAACAGGTTCGACATGGTCAGCCCGGCTGGGCCGGCACCTACCACCAGGACCGGGACGTCGATGTCAGCCACTGCAGGCTCCTCTGATCGAGTTTCGAAATTTTAGGACAATATCGTTGACATCGCCAGCCCGCGGCGCAAGCCTGGTGGAGGGCTCAATCATGTCGAACAAGGGAGTCGCGCGATGGGACTGCACCGGCTGACCTCGATCACCGTGGGCGTGCCGAATGTGGCAGTGACGGCGGCCTACTACGCGGACTTCGGCCTGACCCCGGTCGGTCAGCCCGGGGCAGAAGCCGCGCGGTTCGCCACCCGGGACGGCGGCGAGCAATTGGAGATTGTGCCGGCGCCGCGCCGGCGGCTGTTGCGGGTCGGGGTGGGCGTGCACGACGCCGACGACCTCGGCCGCATCCAGGCCCGGCTGGCCAGGCTGGACCTCACCGGCGAGCTCAGCGGCGACCAGTTGCGGGTGTCGGATCCCAGCTCGGAGCTGGAGGTCACGGTCAGCATCGCCGCGCCGGTGGTGCAGGACCCGGTTTCGCCCGATCCGACGAACGGGCCCGGGCGCGCGGACCGGCCGGACGGGCGGGCGCCGGCCATCGATCGGGAGAACCGCGTCCGGCCGCGCAAGCTCGGCCACCTGGTCATTGGATCGGTGGACCGAGCCGCCACCCAGCGGTTCTTCGTCGACGGCCTGGGCTTCAAGATCAGCGACGAGGTACCCGGGCTGGCCAGCTTCATGCGCTGCTCCACCGACCACCACAACGTGTTGGTGCAGCAGGCGCCGCTGAACTTCCTGCACCACACCGCGTGGGAGGTCGAGGACGTTGACGAGGTCGGCCGGGGCGCCACCGCGATGATCACCGAGCACCCCGAGCGGCATGTGTGGGGGCTGGGCCGCCACCACATCGGCTCCAACTTCTTCTGGTACCTGCGTGACCCGGCCGGCAACTTCTCCGAGTACTACAGCGACCTGGACTGCATCGTCTCCGACGCACTGTGGAACCCGTCCGTGGTGGAGGGCGCCAGGGGCCTCTACAACTGGGGGCCGCCGCCGCCTCCGTCGTTCATCCAGCCCGACGACCTGGCCGCCCTGATGACCGGCTCGCACAGCGCGGCCGCCGCCAACTAAAAGCCCTGCGTCACCCCCTCCGCCCGGTGCGAACTCATACCGGCGACGCGCCTGCCCCGGGCGTCACCTAGAGTGGTTGGGTAGCGGGCGCGATACCGGACGTCCGCCGTAACACCCCAACACAGCTCAGGAGCACCTGCACTCATGCCAAAACGAGCACCGCGCGAGTTCAAGAAGAAGGCGTGCACGTTTTGCAAGGACAAAGATCAACAGATCAACTACAAGGACACCGGTCTGTTGCGTCGCTTCCTCTCCGACCGGGGCAAGATTCGCCCCCGCCGGGTCAGCGGCAACTGCCGTCAGCACCAGCGTGACGTCGCGGTTGCGGTGAAGAACGCGCGCGAGGTCGCCTTGCTGCCCTACACGTCGACCGGCGGCGAAAAGGCCGGCGGCCCTCGTCGGGGTTGATCCGCCCTCGGTGAGCCGGGCAAGCGGTGTGCTGCCCGGCGGCACGCACGCGTGGCTCAACGGTTAGGACGTGCCGCTCGCCGGCCGAGCCCGCGCCACCACGACCGCCTCCGAGTAGGTGGTTCCGCCGCGGGGGCTGGTGCCGAGACCAGGGGTTTCGCCGATCGGTTGGCTTCCCACCGGGCGACCGCCTGGTCCGGGTCGACCAGCCGCAGCACAACCGGCGGACCGGATGGCATGATCCGCGCCCGCCTGATCTGCCGGTTGAGTTCGACGACGTGGTCGCGGACCGCCCGCGCCGAGGGCAACCCGGCGACCGTCTCATCGAGCCGCTCGACCTGCTTGCGCAGCTGGAGCGATTCGGGCAGCAGATCCTCGGTGGACAGCCCTTCGCGCCGGATGTAGTCGCGCACCCACCACAGCTCGTCGTCCGGGCCATCCAGGCCCGGTAGTGGCTTGCCCTTGCCAGGCAGGTCGTCGAACTCCCCGCGCTCCTGAGCCTCGCGGATCGCCCGGTCCACCGCGGACTCGTAGCGCGGCCCGTGGTCGTTCACCCTGCCAGTATAAGAAACCGTCCAGGCCGGATGTACAGCTCAGCGCGCGCTGGGTAGCCGGTGTCAGATGGCCAGGCGCGCAGATCCGGTGCCCCACAACTCCTTGAAGATGTGCCTGTCTCGCCATTGTTCGGGCGGTTGAGCTCGCCAGTCGTGGGTGAAGATGGCCGGTGTTGTTCCGTCCATCGTCGAGACGCACGGCACCTCACGCTGATCCAGGTAGTCCATCAGGGGACGCCAGAAGTCGGGTCTCGTCAGCACCAGGTACGAAGCCGCCAGGTTGGCATCGTGCATCCATTCGGCGAGCAGGCGCAGCTGAAAGCTATCCCCGATCGGCGACGGCTTGTCTCCACAGCGAGGGCTGACTATGTGCCGAGCGACCGCGATGTGTTCGCCGGGACCGAGCGGCCGGCCCTCCCCCATATGGCGCCAGATCTCCGCAATGACCGGATCTGCTTGGAGCTCCACCTCGTCGGCTCGGTCGAGACGCAACCAGGACAGAAACGCGACGGGCTTGCCGCTTTGTTCATCCCGATAGACGACAAAGGCCTCCGGGCGCCGGGTCAGCCAGAACTTGAGGGCCCCGGCGGAGTCCTCGCCGTGCACCTCACCTGCCATTGTGATCAACGCGTCGTGATCCTCGAGGCGGAGCCCGGAAGCCTCGACGTCACTTCCACCGCTCGCGGTGATGTAGCGCGGGACGACACCGCCGCCGCGGCGAAGGTGCCGGACCGCCCGCATGGTCGTCAGTGTGGTTGCCTGGTCTGCCTGATGGGACACCAGCGTGCCCAGCACGTAGTGCCGGATCCGCCGATGCATAACCTCGTAGCCGATGGGGTCCCGCCAGCGCATGTCGAACTCCAGTGCCTCTCGAACGAGGTCGTGGACATAGATCCCTCGCTCCGACGACTCGACGTAGGGCTGTCGCCGGAGCCAGCCGAACAGTTCAGCCGCATTGCCTTCCGGCAGGACGGCATCCAGTAGATGCTCGGTGGTGAGGTACGAGTGCGCGCAGACCTGCAATGCGAGTCGGTGGGTGCCCGACGGGACAGCGCCCACCAGCTGTGGCAGGAGCGCATCCATGACATCTCTGGTGACGGTGCGCGTCGGCCCATCGCGCGAGTCACCGTCCAATGCGGCCTCGGCGGCCAGGGACAGCGCGAGCGGGTGTCCGCCGGCAAAGTCCAGCACAGAGTCCCACTTCTCCACGGGTACCCCGCGTAGCTCCAGCATCGCTCGAGCGTCGTCCTGGGACAATTCGCGCAGCGTCTCCCTGCGCAGGTTGCCGGCCCAGGCGCTGTCCGTGCGCCAGGCCAGGCTGGGGCTGTTCGTGCTGGCCAGCACCACGACAGCGCGGCCGGGCAGGGCCAGCAGAAACTCCTCGCGGAACCACGTCTCGAGCGCTTGAATCTCTTCGAATCCGTCGACCAGAAGCACCGGATCCGGCACTCGTAGCGCCGACCCGGCGGCCGCCATGAACTCGATGCGCGACGAACCAACAGCGCGGGCATCCACCCGCACCACCGCGCGGCCGGCCTGCTGCGCATCGTCGGCGAAACGCCGCAGGAGGATGGACTTCCCCATACCCGGCGCCCCGTTGATGAACAGCACCGAGCAGGCGTCGGGGCTGCCGGCGAGCGCCGCCGCAAAGAGCCGGCGCTGCTGCTCCCGCCCGACGAACAGGCGGTGGCGCTGCGCCTGGAGTCGCGCGCCGAGCGTCGGGTGCTGCTCGGGTCTGCGCGATCTCATCGCCGATGGCTTGAGGTTCAGGCCCGGATCGGCGCGCAGGAGCTTCTCGTGCAGCTCCCGCAGCCGAGGGCCGGGCTCTATGCCGAGCTCTTGGCGCAGCAGGGTCCGGACCTTGCGGTACTCCTCGAGCGCCTCCGCCTGCCGGCCACAGCGGTACAGGGCGAGCATGCGGAGCTCGCGGAGCCGCTCGTTCAGCTCGTTGCCCGCGATGAGCGCGGGCAGCTCGACCACCACTTCGACGTGCCGGCCGAGCTCCAGTTTCAGCTCCAGGAGCTCTTGCGAGGCCGCCACCCGCAGGCGCTCAAGCCTGGCGCGCTCGCGCTCGACCGCGTCCCCCGGCACACCCGCGAGGGCGCTCCCGAACCAGAGCGCGAGACCCCGCTGTAGCTGCTCAGCCGCGCCGGTCAAGTCCCCCGACGCCCGACTGCTCCTTGACGATTCGACAAGAACCTCGAACTCCAGGAAGTCAACCGAGCAATTCGTCAGCTCGAGCGCATATCCACCGAGGCCGGTCACTATGGTCATGCCACCGGACCCGGCGGACAAAGCCCGGCGAAGTCGGGAGATATAGGTCCTGGCGGTGGGACGAGCCGCCGCCGGCACCTGGTTGTCCCACAAGCCGTTGAGAATGTCGTCGAGGCTGATGAAGCGGCCCCGCCGGGACAGCAACATGCTCAACACGGCACATTGCTGCGGAGACCCCGGATCGATTTCCGCGTCGCCTCGCCAGACACGGACCGCGCCAAGCACGGCGAAACGAAACGGCTCACTTTCTGCTTCGACCGATCCCATCTCGTGGCCTCCCATTGCATGCGCAGCGAAAGCGCACACACAACAACTCATCGTGCTAGCTGGGGGCGAG